>JBDRUH010000040.1:0-13856 GCA_039801225.1 Caldifarciminota bacterium | reverse complement strand
CGGTGGCAGCGGTCTGGCTTTACAGCTCGGACACCGCCGATCAGAAGACTTAGACTTCTTCACGCCGGAAAGGTTTCAGCCGGCTGAACTTGCCCGTTATCTTGAAGAAAAATTCCATTACCGGGAGAACCTTATCAGCACCGGCACACTTTACTGTGAAATAAACGCCATCAAGGTTTCATTTATTCATTATCCGGTGCCACTCACCCTGCCGTTACTGAAATTAAAAAAGATTTCGGTTGCCGACTGGCGAGACATTATGGCAGAGAAATTCAAGACCTTATCCCAGCGTGGCAGCCGCAAGGATTTCTATGACATCTACGCCTGCTTTGTAATTAAACAGTTAACCATTGAGGAGGGGGTCAGGTTTTTTAAGAACCGCTTTGCCGGCACCGACATCAACTACTATCACATTCTAAAAAGCCTGGTTTACTTTGATGACGCGGACAACGAACCGGAAATAGCCACGCTACTACCGTTTAACTGGAATGAGGTCAAAAGTTTCTTTAGCAAAAATATCTTAGAATTTGAAAAATATCTCCTCACCTGAACCGGTAATTGGGCAAACGGTGGGAAGATAGACAAACATTTTGTTAAAAGGAATGAAGAGTTGACAGGTATGCTGATAGAGGAGTTAAATTAAAAGGAAACCATAAACCGCAGATGAGAAAAATGTTAAAACTCTTTAAGGCGAAGCGGTTGAATAAGCACGCCGCAGACCCAAAGAGTAAACCAGAGGAAATCATTAGGACGCTGGGGTTGAAACCGGGTGATATTGTTGCCGACATCGGCGCTGGTGGCGGATATTTTACCCTGAGGTTTGCCGATATAGTTGGCGAAAGCGGCAGGGTTTATGCGGTTGATGTGGAGGAGGCGTTTTTGAAATTCATCGCGGAGGCGGCAAAAAAGCGCCGGTTGAATAATGTTGTTACCGTACCGGTGAAGAATAAGTTGCCTTTGCCCCGAAAGGGGCTGGATTTAGTCTTTATGCGCAATGTTACCCATCACCTATCAAACCGGATAGGTTACTTTTCCGAACTGAAGGAGTTTTTGAAAGACAGCGGCAAGGTGGTCATCATAGATTATGGTGCGGAAAGTAAGACAGTAAGGTTTCTACCGTTTTGGGGAAAACCCGGTCATTATATTCCCAGGGAGAGGCTAATTCAGGAGATGAGTGCGGCCGGGTATGTGTTAATTCAGGATTTTGATTTTCTTTCAGAACAGCATTTTACAATTTATTCCCAGCGACCCAAAGGAAAAGTGGACGATTGACAAAGGTGGAGTGGAAATTATAATTTGTCAGGACGGTTTGATTTTTGAAACGAAAGGAGCGATTATGTCCGAGGTAAAAGAAGGTAAGAGCTGGCTGGTCGCATTACTTTTGTCAATTCTGGTCGGACAGTTTGGAGTTGACAGGTTTTATCTGGGATATGTCGGGTTGGGAATCTTGAAGTTGCTCACCTTAGGCGGACTGGGAATATGGTGGCTGATAGATGTAATTATGATCGCCACCGATAATATGAAGGACGCCCAGGGGAATCCGTTGGTGAAGAAATAACCTATCTCCTGGAGGCGAAACCCCTAAAGTTTTAGTTTTCGTATAAGCGGAGTTACCGCTAAGATGGGAAGGTGAAACAGGTTACGGGCGAGCATCAGGATGTCTCAGCCGAGGTGACAAGAAGGATGATGCCAGTGGAGTAACCCAAGACCGGTGAACCTGCGGGCAGGACGCTTGATGATGACTTACTTCCCGGCGGATTACTGGGTTAAAACATTACCCGAATTGCGGTTGTCGTGTCTTGACCTGGGCCAGGATGATTGTGCCAGTCCAGAAGCACTGGTGTTAAAGGCAAAAAGTCCGGTGCCGCACCCGATATAAACTGTGCCATCGGAGCCAATTGCCGGTGCCCCGGGGGAATTGACAATTGTTGTGCCAATAGGATAGTGCCATTTCAGATTGCCGTCAGGAGTAAACGCACCTTCAACACCATAAATTGTGCCCTCAGAATCAATCGCCAAATCATAGGCTTCCTGAACCAAGTCCGTGCTCTGTTTTTTCCAGTTCACCTGTCCTGAAGGAGAAACAGCATAGAGCCAGCCCCGCGCCGAACTGGTGGCGCTGCCAAGATAGATTGTGCCGTCTAAGCCGATTACCGGTGTGCCAATACTGATGCAATCACTGTCTTCAAGAGTGCAAGTCCAGCGCAGGTTGCCATCATTGCTGAACGCAAGGAGATTGCCGGCGTCATCAAGACCGGTGCCGAACACATAAACGGTTCCGTCCGCGCCAATTGCCAGCCGGTCAATCGTGTAGATTGCCGGTGCCATATCAAATGACCATTTCCGACTGCCATCAGGATTCAGGGCAATCAGGTCCCGGTCCGCACCGATATACACAGTGCCGTCTGCTCCAACTGCCGGAAAGGTGATACAGGAGCCACCACCAACCTCGACAACCCAATCAATAACACCTGTTGGCAAAACGGCATAAAGCGATTCTGGTGCGTAAACATAGATTGTTCCGTTGGCTCCAAGTGCGGGCGTGCCAGAAATAGTGGGAAATGTGGGTTTAATCGGTAACCGCCAGTTTATGCTGCCGCCGGAGTTGATTGAGTAAAGGCAGCCATCCACCGCAAAAAGATAGATGGTGTTGTCCTGAGCAACAACCGGCGAAATTAGAATGTTTGAAGGATGGTACCAGATAGTATCGGCCAACCCCAGGCGCCATTTGACACTGCCGTCCTGTTTGAATGCATAAAGGGTATCGTTTTCACTGAATGCGTAAATGGTGTTGTCCGGTCCGATTGCCGGAGAAGAAAGAAAGGCGGCACTGGTAAATCGCCATCTGATTTCAGGCTCTTTACCCTGGTCGCCGCAGGAAATAATCAAAGCGAACAGCGCGGAAAACCCGATGAGTTTGATATACCTCTGCATTTTAACCCCTCTTATTATACTCCTATCTTGCCTTTAACAAATCCCTGATTTCGCTAAGGAGTTTTTCTTCGTTTGACGGTGCTGGTGGCGCGGGTGGTGCCTGCTCCTGTTTTTTCTTGAACATATTCACCGGTTTGACAATCACAATAAAGATGGCAAAGGCAATGACGATGAAATCAATCAGCGTCTGGATGAACTTGCCATAACTTAAAACAACCGCTGGTTTGTCTTGAGTTGCTGCCTTGAGAGTAATCGCAAAATGGGAAAAATCCACTCCGCCCAAAAGTAGCCCAATTGGCGGCAGAATCACATCTCCCACAAGGGATGAGACAATCTTGCCAAAAGCCGCACCGACGATAATGCCGACCGCCATATCGATCACATTGCCCCGCAGGGCAAACTCTTTGAACTCTTTAAAAAGACTCATATGCCTCCTTTTTTCCACTATTACTATCATTTATACACCAAAGTTAATGGTTGTCAAAAAAAGTAGAACGATTGTATAGTAAACTAAAATGTTAATTTCTTGACTGATAATGATGGGTGATTATCCTCTCCGAAAAGTGAAAGGAGCAAAAAATGAAATGGCTTAAGTGCTGGGTAGTAATTTTGTTTCTCTTGACCGCCGAGGTGAACGCCACACCTTTGATTATCCGCACCGGCACGGTGAATAAACCGTTTAAAGTCATCACCTGGTTAAATCTCGGCTATAACCAGACGACAAAGAATTATGGCTGGACGACAAAGAAATTTTTAAAAGAAGGAGTTAACCCTCTCGCCACAGTTTCGGCAGACTTTTTAGCCTCGGTCGGATTACCGCTCAACTTAGAATTGGGTGGCGTTGTGCCTTTAATGCTGAAAAGTCAGGGGGCGAATACTTCTCAAGGCATCGGCGATATCCTAATAGTGGGAAGATACGGCATCCTGCAGAATTCGCCTTTACCAGTGAGAGCAGCGCTTTCCCTCGCCCTTTCTTTGCCCACCGGCAACAAAACCGCAACGCCAGCGCTGGGCGATGGTTCTACAGACATCGGTTTTGGTCTGGCGCTGAATACAATTAAATTGGAGGCGGTGGTGGCTCATTTGCGCGGTGCCTACTGGTTTAATGGGAAGGCTAACGACACCACCAGATTGGGAAATATGTTTGAGTATATGGCCGGTATAGACTTTCCATTTCTGCCCAAATTAACACCCCAACTGGCTTTCACCGGTTACATCCAAGAACAGAAAATGATAAAAGGCACCGCTCAACAGAATACCGAGGTAAACCGGGCATTATTTAATTTCCTTTTGCTCTATCAACCTATACCCAAAATCACCCTCCGCCCGAAGTTCAGTGTGCCAATCTCTCCTTTATGTAAAGGAGAAACAATCGCCGATTACTATCTCGGCCTGGATGCCTGGTTGACCCTGCCATTAAGTAATTAAAACTTCTCAGGTTATTCCCCTTAGAAATTCCCCAGTAAATTAGTTCCCGATACCTGTTTCAGACTCTGTTTTTTTGACACCTTGTTTTGCTTGACTTTTAGAAGTATTTATTTTATAATTAGTTATGCCTATTCGGGAATTTTGTTGTAACTCCTGCCACCATAGGTTTGAAGTTTTTCTCCTCCCCAAAGAGGAGAAAAAAGGTATAGTGTGTCCCAATTGTGGCGGGAAGAAACTAACTCAATTGTTCTCGGTCTTTGGAGTAACGGGTGGCGAAAAGAAAGTAATTGCCTCAAGCAAGAGTTGCGCAAAGTGCAGCACCAAAAGTTGTAGCAGTTGTTCATAATTAAGGAGGAAGATTATGACTATAACAAAAGCGGATTTAGTTGAAACCATCTCCCGTCAGATGGCACCCACCATTACCAAAAGGGATGTGGGTAGAATTGTTCAGTTGTTTATTGATGAACTGTGTCGGGCGTTGCAGGAGGGCAACCGGGTAGAAATTCGTGGCTTCGGAGTTCTTGCGACCAAACTGCGTAAACCCAAAGTGGCGCGAAACCCGAAAACCAGAACGCCGGTTAATATTCCCCCCCGGCGAGTGCCGGTTTTTAAGGCATCAAGGTTGCTCAAGGCAAGCCTGATGAGAAAAGAGGAATAAAAGGGAGAAAAAAATGCCTTGCGGCAGAAAACGGAAACTTCGCAAAGTCAAACGCCACAAGTTCAAAAAGCGGCGTAAAGCACTGCGTCATAGGAAAAAAATCCGCTAATTTCTGCTTTTAAAAGCACTATAGCACGCAGGAATGAGCGGAAGTTGACCTTTTATTCTACCGTACTCATCTAACCCCCTAAACCTTCCCCGGAGAAATAACTCCGGTTTGACTCCTCTTACTTCACCCGCTACACTTAAAAAGGTTATGCCTGAAGTCAAACGGCACAATAACCAACTCTTAATCCTCTTAGAACTCCTTTTTCTTTTTTTTATAATCGCCCTTTTCCGTCTGCTATTTGTTCCTCTTTCCACTAGCATCACCACCGTATTAATAGTATGGCTTCTGTTGGTATTCGCCAGTTATTTAGTCGGCGAGTTTGAGTCCATCGCCCGGATAAATTATGGACTCACTGCCCGCAGTCAAGCGGCGTTTGCGCTTACTTATTTGGCTTACAGCGGGCTTACTGCCATCTGGCCGTCTTGCGAGCCGTTGAATGTCAAGTTCTTTTTAGCCCTCTGGTTCTATCTTACCTTCTTAGAACCCCTTGTTGGACTCATCTTTCGTTATTCTTTTCCCCAGCGATGTGTGCTTATCACCGATTTTAATAGCAATAAAACCGGACTCCTCCGATGGTGGGGCTTTGATTGTGTCCAAGTTGTCCCGATCAATCAACTGCAAAGTTGGTTAAAAGAAAACACCGATAGATTTGGCAGGGCGAGGGATTTTTATATTGTTGTTGTTGATATTACCGACCCAGAAACCGAGCATCTAACCTCCGCCTTAGCCGCCCGTTACTTTATTGATTTTATAGGGATTAGTTCCTTCCGTATGTTCTCCTATCTCTTTGGACCCCATCCAAGGCGAATCGGACCGTTTGGTAACGACGGCATTGCCCGGCGGTTGAAACGAATAGTGGATTTAATAATCTCTATTACCCTGTTGATTGTTCTGGCGCCATTTTTATTGGTTGTTGCCCTCATTATTAAACTCACCACCCCGGGACCGGTCTTTTATCGTCACCGGCGACTGGGCAGAAATATGCAGGAATTCTCTCTACTTAAGTTCCGGACAATGTTTCAGGATGCGGATAAGTTATTAGAAAAAATACTTGAACAAGACCCAGAAAAAAAGGCAGAGTTTGAGAAAACTTTTAAACTGAAAAATGACCCTCGGGTTACGCCGGTGGGTAGATGGCTCCGCCGGACAAGTATTGATGAACTACCCCAACTACTGAATGTCGTTGTCGGACATATGAGTTTGGTCGGACCCAGGCCAATCGTGGAAAAGGAAATCCCTTATTATGAGGATTACTCCCTGCTTCTATTCCGGGTCCCGCCCGGAGTGGCAGGCTTATGGCAAATTTCCGGACGAACTGACCTCAGTTATGAGGAACGAGTCCGACTCGATACCCGTTATGTTCGGGAGTGGAGCCTCTTAGGCGATTTGGCAATAATTCTGAAGACCGTTCCAGTGATTTTGTCGCGTCGCGGAGCGTATTAATGGCGATTCTCGAACCATTAGATGTAACCGCCTTAAGAATAGCGGAGTCACGCGGCTGGTTCACGGATACAGCTGAACTCACGCCGGTGGGACTTGACTGGGATGGTTATCAAAAACACCTGAATAGGCTTATCACCCTCGGGGTAATTCGCTCCTTTCACCTTACCCTTAATATTCCGCTTTTGTTAGGAGGCAAGTGGGTTTGGGCAGCAGTGCTGGCAAAAACCGCCGCAAATCCAGAAGCGGTCGCTATGAAATTGGTGGAACGGCTCCCTTTTGTTACGGAAATTGTCATTAACACTGCTCTACCATCGGGAATCGGTCCGAACCTGGCACTCCTTTTTTACTCCCGGGATTTTGAGACCGAAAGTCGCTTTATTCAATCACTTTCTGAGGTTAAAGAGGTTGAGTTGTTCCGGGTCCAAGAGTATCTCTTCCCGGTTGCTCTGCCACTTTCTTCAGAGGAAAGGGATTTGCTCCAGGTTCTCTCAGAAAACACCACCCAGCCACCCAGTGCTATTGGTAAGGCATTAGGAAAAGAAGAAAAGTGGGTGAGAGCCAAATTAGACCGGCTACTTTGGCGAGAATCAAACCCTACTGGTATGATTTCTCTGCATGCCTCAATCAACTGGACGGTAAGCGCCAACTTCGGTCATTTTCATTTTCTTTTAGAGACCGGCTACAGTTCTGAACAGCTTAAAAAACTCCTCAGCGGTCATAGTTTTGAACTAATCTTCAGTGGCAGACCGATAAGTAGAAAGTTTATCGGTGTTGAGGCTGATGTTTGGGGGGTAGCAGACCTTTTGACTAAGGTGGCTTTCTTAGAGGGGATTAAGGGAATCAAAGTTGCCGGTGTGCTTTACAACCGGGAGGTAATAATCAATGACCGATGGGTTAGAAACTTTCTCCATTCCAATAGCGGATGACGGACACCAGTCTTCGGTGCTCGGTCTTTATTTAACTACTGTTAACTTCCCGGTTAAGGTTTTGTTATTCGCCAATTTTAATCTATAAAAGTACACACCAGCCCGAACCGGCCGCCAGTTGACCTTCTGCTCCTGAGAGGTGGCAAATTGTGCTATAAGCCTCCCGTCAATGGTATAGATTTGCAGGGCAGCATTCGCCGGAAGGAAAAGAGACTGGGCTGAGTGAATAATAGTGGAGAAAGCATCTTCCTTGGTGAAATTCCCTTTAGACACCCGGTACTTCTCTTCTATCCCGGGTGGTAACCCTTTAATGCCACCCTTGACCACCAGAGCATAAGGTTGCCTCTGAGTATAGATATTACGGGCATAAACCCTGATTTTCCATCTGCCGTTTAACGGCAGGGCAATCTTCACCACCTCTTCAACATTTCTCTCATCCCAGGTCGCTGGATTGGGAACCGAGCGTCCCCGGTAGAACTGATTTCCCCGGTAGCGGTTGCCATCCGGACTTTCCAGTTCCAGATTAAGGTCATTCACCAAGGCTATCTGGGCAAGCGGGGCAGCAGCGGTGTCGGTCCAGGCGAGCACAACCGTTAGCGGCTCCCGACGGTCAAGAATAAACTCATACTCATCATATCTACCAGTTTCCAACCCTATCGTCTCATCCACAAAGGTAAAGGCGATGGAGTCGTCCGGCAAGTGCATAATGTTAGAAAGGTTAAGCCTACCCCAGCCCACCTTTTCATTAGGCACCACCTCATCACCAACAGATGTGTCGGCAGCACAGATGGCAAGTGCTCGCATCAGAGCGGAACTGACCTTTTCAATTCGGTGGTTTGGGTTGGGTTCTCCCGTTGGAAACCACCCCTCTTTAAAATACTGGCGGAGCAGGGTAAGGGCACCGCTCACTGCCGGGGCGGAGAAACTTGTTCCCTCCCTCACCCAATAGGTGTTGACACCTTCACCGTTAACCGTCCAGATATTTTCTGCCGGTGCGACAACATTGGGTTTTATTCGCTCGTCCCGGGTTGGACCAGGTGAAGAAGAAAGATAAATGGTGTTGCTTTTGGTCCCATTTCCACAACCACCCACGGTCAAACAGTTCTTCGCACCGGCCGGGTGCCCCAGCCGATATTTTGAGCCACCTTCATTACCCGCTGCCCAGACTACCAAGAACTGTTTGTCCTCCCAACAGACCGCATCAACCGATGCCTCAGGAAGGCGATAATAACTTAAGAATCCCCCTGAGCCAAATGAGCCGGAAACTTGATACACCGGTTCAGAAAGCCCTCTGCCCAGCCGGACTGAGTCAAGGGCTTCACTCAAATCCTCGGAGACCACATACTGTCCATTAGCACGAGCAATATCAAGGAAGTAAATTCTGGCATCTGGGGCAATACCGTCTAAGTCGCTGGAATCACCCATTATTTCATCATTACCAGCAAGCGTGCCGGCAACCGCCGAACCATGATATTCGGCAAGTCTGGCATCGCCGAACGCGGCATCGCGATACAACTTGTAGGCGATTATCTTCCGGTGATTGGGATACAAACCAGGATTCTCAATGGGAACCAAAGGGTCATAGAACATATAATGAGCGGTGTTAATTCCGGTATCAAACAGCCCGACTACCATCCCCTGACCACGAATCCCATAGCGCCAAACCCTTCTTCCTTCTATCGGGTCGGGCACCATCGGACGCCACCCGATTTGCATCACCCACTGGACATCACGATTAAACGGTTTAAACTGTTCTGCCCTTTCCACCCAGGCAACATCTTCATCTTCTATAATTGACTTCAAATCGCGCACTCCGCTTACCACCCTCACCTCCCCACTCCATAACGCGACCGCCAGTTCCTTAGCTTTCTGGCTCTTCAATAGTTCCGGAGCAAGTTTGTATTCCGGTAGATAAGGACCTAACCAGTCAATTTTTATTTGAGGCAATTGAGATAAGTTGACATGGATAGCTTTGTTTCTTCTCACCACCACCGTCTGATAAGCGATGTAACATACCGGCTCAAACCCCCTCTCTTTAAGTAAAGAAAGCCACTTATGTCTTATCGGCTCAGAGAAGTGAATTAGCCAATAGGTTGACGGCTCACCGCGGTCGGCTGACGGCTGCCGGGTATCTATCTTTAATCCATTGGTAAAAAAGATGTCTTTAGCGCTGAAATAGGGTGGCGGTGAAAATGGCTCACCGACTCTAACCCGGCTAATTCCTGGTCCGGTAAAACTTAAAATGGCAATACCGAACCAAGTGAAAAGGTTCACAACTTCAAAATATCAACAATCGCCTGGGTAACTTCCTCCATATCCTTCATCGTTAAATCGCCCATATGGGCAATTCGGAAGGTCTTCTCCTTCAAATCGCCATAGCCGTTGGAGATTTGCAGACCTCTTTCCCCTAAGGCGGAATTTAAATCCTTGACGCTTATCCCTCGGGTATTGGTGACCGTGGTCAGCGTTACCGACTCATAACCCTCTTCCGGAAATACCGCAAAATACCTTTTCGCCCACTCCCGGGTGAACTTCGCCATCATCAAGTGCCGCTGATGCCGGTTTTCCATCCCCTCGGCAAGAATCGCATCCAATTGCGCATCAAGCGCCCAGAATAGCGATATTGCCGGGGTGGTCGGTGTCTGCTTGTCCTTCTCGTAGCGCTTCAGCATCGCATCGTAATCAAAATAATAACCGCGGTCAGGAATCGTCCGGCATTTCTCCATCGCCCGCGGGGAAATAATCGCTACCGCCAGCCCGGGTGGTAAAGCCACGCACTTCTGGCTTGACGCAACCACAACATCAAGTCCCAAACCATCAATGTCAAACCAGTCACCCATTAAACTGGAGACCGCATCAACCAAAATCAGCACATCCGGGTATTTACTTTTCACCATCCGGGCGATATCTTCAATTGGGGCCCGCACCCCGGTTGATGTTTCATTCTGGGTTATTGTAACCGCCTCATATCCTCCTTTCGCCAGTTCCGCATCAACCATCTCCGGTTTTATCGCCTTACCCCACTCCACTCGCACCGCGCCCGGCTCCTTGCCACATCCTTGTGAAATCTTAAACCATCGGTCTGAAAAGGCGCCATTCACACAATGGAGAACCTTTTTCCGCACCCCGTTGCGAATCGCCCCCTCCATCAAACCGGTTCCGGAAGCGGTCCACCAGAACACATAATTTTTCGTCTTGAGAATCTTTTGCGTCTTCTCCACACACCGCTGATTCAGTTCACCAAACTCCTTAGAACGGTGTCCTATCATCCACTTTGCCTGCGCCTTTAAGATTTCTTCCCGCACCTCAGTCGGTCCGGGGATAAACAGTTTTTTATGACTGGGCATTGCTCCTCCTTTTTTATCCACTAATAATTTTTATTAGACATTTGCGTTCCCTTGGTCCATCAAACTCACAGAAGAAGACCCCCTGCCATCTGCCCAATGCCAGCCTACCTTTCTCAATCGGTATCGCTTGAAATGAACCGACCAGAACCGATTTGATATGGGCATCGGCATTCCCTTCGGTATGCTCATACCTGAAATTGCTGGGCACCAGCCGGGACAGGGTGGTAGTAATGTCCCTTGCCACATCCGGGTCATAACTCTCGTTTACCGTTACACCAGCGGTGGTATGCGGGACATATATGAAACATATACCGGAATTCACACCGGTCTTCTCCACTATCTCCTGGACCTTACTGGTAATATCAACCAGTTCGGTCCGGCTGTGAGTAGTAACGGAAAGGGAAACCATGCCCTTAATAATAATACTTCATCTAATTGTGTCAATGATTCCAAGAAAAATTCTGCCAGTTGAAGTTGGCATTTGGAATTAAAATGATATGGTCTATTAAGGGTTAAAGAAAAGGTTTTCCCCTAAGAGGGTTGCGACAACCCTGCCTCGCATTACCTTGCCTAAAAATGGGGTGTTTTTGGATTGCGAAAGGATTTTATCTTCCGTGAATTGCCACTTCGCCTCTGTATCCAAAACTACCAAATTCGCTTCACCTTCTGGTGCGATTGTTGGTGGTTCAATCCCCAGAATCTGGGCGGGCATAACGGTCAGTCGGGCGATATACTCCATCAGGCTTAATTTCTTTTTAAGAACCAGCGCCTCAAACCCAAGGCTGAATGCGGTCTCAAAACCGATAATACCCGGCGCGGCGTTTTCAAACTCTCGTTCTTTTTCCTCTGGAGTATGAGGAGCATGGTCAGTAGCAATGGCATCAATTGTTCCATCAACCAAGGCTTTGACTATCGCCCGGCGGTCAGCCTCACTCCGCAATGGCGGGTTTACCCGGTAACTGGTATCAAAATCCTTTAAGGCTTGGCTGGTAAGGGTGAAATAATGAGGACAGGTATCAGCAGTAACCTTAATACCTCGTCGCTTTGCCCAGCGTAGGATATCAACTGTGGTCCCAGAGGAGACATGGCAGATATGCAGCCGGGAGCGGGTGAATTCGGCAAGGAGAACATCCCGGGCAACGGCAATCGCCTCGGCCACCGAGGGCGAGGGTCTCAAACCCAGCCTGGTAGCAAATATGTTTTCGTCCGCTACCCCCGAGAGTTCCGGAACTTCACAATGGGAGATTACCAAAAGGTCAAAGGTGTTGGCATACTCCAGGATTCTCCGAAATAGCCCGCTATCTGCAACCCAGTCGCCATCGTCGGAGATCGCCCGGGCACCGGCAGCAGCCATTCCGCCCAGTTCTGCCAACTCCTTTCCCTGCCTTCCCTTTGTGCAACAACCCACCGGGATAATTCTCGCTCCATTTGCCATCGCTGCCGCCTGAATCTCAAACCGGACCAGCGCCTCAGAGTCAATCGGTGGTGTGGTATTGGGCATCGGACAGATTTGGGTAAAGCCCGAGGCAAAAGCGGCACGACACCCTGATGCGATCGTCTCTTTACTCTCCTCCCCCGGCTCTCGGAGATGACAGTGGAGGTCAATGAACCCCGGAGCAAGAACCTTATCCTGACAATTTATCTTTTGGGCTTCAGGCGCCTTGATTTTCGCCCGCACCATTTCTATCCTGCCATCCACCACCAACACATCCGCCTTTTTAATAGTCCCCCGGATTGGATCAATCAATGAACCTCCGCTAAAGAGAATTTTACTCATCCTTTTCTCCTTTGAGCAGACCCCGGCTTGCCGCAAGGAGATATAAAACCGCCATCCGCACCGCCACACCATTTTTCACTTGGTTCAATATCAATGTCTGAGGCAAATCCTTAACATCATAGTCCATTTCTACCCCCCAGTTCACCGGTCCCGGATGGATTATCACCACATCCGAACGAAGGCGTGAGAATCTTTCCCGAGTGAGTCCGTAAAACTGCCGGTATTCCCGCATACTGGGAATCATATTGCCACTCATCCGCTCCACCTGCAGTCGCAGCATATTTACCACATCCACCTCATAAAGAATGTGGTCGAGCCGGTGAAAAACCTCACACCCTAAATCGGCAATGTCTGCGGGCAAAAGTGTTGGGGGACCACACACCGCCACCTTCACACCCAATTTTATCAAGCAAAGAATATTGGAACGGGCGACTCGAGAATGGGCGATGTCACCGACAATCAGCACCCTTTTCCCTTCCAGATTACCGAAATGCTCTCTTAGGGTGAAACTATCCAAGAGCGCCTGGCTAGGGTGTTCATGAAAGCCATCCCCGGCATTGACAACAAAGCAGTTCACCCGCCGGGCAAGAAAGTGCGGGACACCGGCGCAGGAATGGCGAACTACCACGCCATCCACCCGCATCGCCGCGATATTCTGGACGGTGTCCAAAAGGCTCTCGCCCTTTTTCCCGGACGAAGTAGCAGCAGCAAAGTTTAGACACTGAGCCGAAAGCCTGGTCGCAGCGAGGGTAAAAGAGGTTACCGTGCGGGTAGAAGGCTCAAAAAAAAGATTAACAATTGTCTTTCCCCTGAGTGCCGGGACGATTGGGATGGGTCGGTCAAGCACCTCACGAAACCTCTTTGCCTGCTCTAATATGGTAAGAATCTCATCCCGATTCAGCTCAGCAATGCCTAATAAATGCTTTAGTTCCATCAACTATCCTTTTCCCCCCTCCGTCCTTCGTCTCCGGCTGTCAGCTGTCGGCTGTCGGCTGAGATAAGCACCACCTCATCTTTCCCATCAATTTCCTTAAGATATATGTCCACTATGTCTTCCCGTTTTGTTTTAATCACCTTCCCAACAAAGTCGGGTTGAATTGGCAATTCCCGGTGTCCCCGGTCAATGAGCACTAATAGTTGAATCTGCCTCGGTCGACCAAAGTCCAGAATTTCGGTAAGGGCGGCGCGGACCGTTCTACCGGTGAAGATGACATCATCAACTAAAACCAATGTC
>JBDRUH010000039.1:0-14376 GCA_039801225.1 Caldifarciminota bacterium | reverse complement strand
ACACCTGGAGGACAAAACCGGGGAAATACATCTTTGCCGGCTATACCCAACTTCTCTACGATAAAAACTATGAAAACGACTCCTGCCAGCAGGCTATATTCATACTTAACGGTTCTGGAGTAGCAGAAGGCGGCTTCCGGAATGCGGGATGCAGAAGTTGGTTTACGCTTTTGCCCAATCCGCTGACTAAAGGCTACGGACTTTTGAGTTACAGCGTGCCTCAGGCAGGAAATGCACGGTTAAAGGTGTTTGATGTAAGCGGTAGAACTGTTATGAGCCTTTCCTTTGTTGCCTCTCATAGTGGGGAAAAAAGGTTGGACTTGAGGCGGTTATCTGCTGGCGTTTATTGGGTAAAGTTTGAAACCCCGAGTGAGGAGGCGATTCAGAAACTCATCATCCGGTAACTGGCGGGCGGCGACTGAAGGAAACCAGATTCGCTTTTTTATTAATTAAGGTTAAAGCCTTGCTTCCGGAGGCAATGCCAACCTGAAGGTTTGCCCTACATTGGACCAGATGTAGGGCAAGGCTTTAGCCATCAACAGGGGTAATCCATAAATTGCCCCTAAGGTAATGAGGTTGCTTCGTCAAGCCTGCCCTGAGCGAAGCCAAGTGGGATTCCTCCACTCGCTACGCTCGGTCGGAATGACAGGAGGCGGTAAGCTCGGAATGACGGAGCGAAGAGCGAAACAGGGAAGTCAAAAGCCAAAAGTCAAATCTCATATCGTTTTGACTTTTGCAATTTGCCTTTTGAATCCTTTCCCGGGGACTTTTCTGTCCTAACTTATACAAGCAGGATTTTTCTGTTTATTGTGTCTAATTAAATAACAATGTAAAATTAAGGAGTAATAAATGAAGAGAATTAGAACCATATTGATTTTATTCATCATTTCTCTCGCAATTGGTAATTTATCTGCCCAGCCGAGAGAGGTTAAGGGTGAAGGTGTTATCAGCGGTCAGGTCTGGGATGCGGACCTCTCAACCCCAATTGAATATGCCAATATCGTTCTTTACCGGCAGCGCGATTCAACGGCGCTAACCGGGACTGTTACCGACGCCCAGGGCAGGTTTGCCCTGCGGGACCTGCCACCGGGTAGGTTCAAACTTGAGGTCTCATTTGTCGGCTATAAAACCAAAAGAGTCCCTGATATTCAACTGCCCCCTAACGGCAAGGTTGATTTGGGCAGGATAAACCTCCAGCAATCAGCAATTGCGGTGCCGGGCACAGAGGTAACCGCGGAAAAGCCCAAGATTGAGTTCCGGATTGACAAGAAGGTTATCAATGTTGCCCAGAACCCGGCTTTGCAGAGCGGCACCGCAGTTGACGCCTTAGAGAATGCGCCGGCGGTGAAGGTTGATATTGAGGGCAATGTCAGCCTGCGCGGTCTATCCAGTTTTACCGTTCTGATTGACGGCAGACCATCACCCCTTGAAGGTAGCGAGGCGCTCAAGCAGATTCCGGCAAGCACAATAGATCGGATTGAGATTGTTACCAACCCTTCAGTAAAATATGACCCTGAAGGCAAGGCAGGAATAATCAATGTCATTTTGAAAAAGCAGCGCCAGTCCGGCATCTCTGGGATTCTCAATCTGAATGGCGGTAACAATGGTCAGTTCGGTGGCAATCTGCTTTTGAGCGCCAAAACAGATATCGGCACATTTTTCATCTCTCCGAACTTTAATCGTGGCGGCTTTCCTGGAACAAGGGAGATGCAGGGCTGGACATTAACCCAAAGCGGCGACACCAGTTACCGCCAGTCAAAAGGCACGATGCTCTTCCAGCACCAGTTTTACGGGGTGCGGGCGGGTGCTGATTTTAAGTTAACCCCGAACGACTGGCTGAGTTTGAGCGGCAGGCTCGGCGGCAATAGCGGCAATCGCAACCAGAACGCCCTTTATCAGGAGTGGCAAACACCCGATACCATTGCCGAAACCTTGAGTTTTAAGGGCACAACCGTTTCTTCAGACAATGGTCTAAACTTCTCTTTAAGCCTTGATGCCGGTCACAACTTTGGGAAAAAGGGGCACGAAATTTCTTTCCGGGCAAACCTTTCCGGCAGGTCCAGCCAGGACTCAACCCAGACCGAAGACTCAATCGCCGGCACTATTAGAACCGGTAAGCGGACAATTGAGACTCACCAGGGCAGACCTATTGATTTGAAACTTGACTATACCCTGCCTTTAAGGGAAAAGGACAAATTTGAGGCGGGTTATCAGGCAAGGCTGCGGTTCGGACCAAATCAAAAGAGCCGTGCGGCAAATTATGACACCACAAGCAGGAGTTACATCCCTGACAGTGTTTACAGTTACTCCTCAACCCAGCGGGATTATGTCCACGCCTTTTATTCCACCTATTCCGGCAACTGGCAGGGTTTGGGCGCAATGCTCGGTTTGCGCAGCGAATATTCGGGCAGAAGGGTGGTCATCAACGACAGCGGTTTCACCCCGCTAAACCAGTGGGATATATTTCCCAGCCTTCATCTCTCTTACAGTTTCCCTCAGGAAGAGCAGATTATGGCAAGTTACACCCGCAGGATTGAGCGACCACGGGGCTGGGATTTATCTCCATTCCTCACCTGGATGGATGCAAAAAATGTCCGTCAGGGCAATCCGGACCTGAAGCCTGAATTCATTGACTCCTATGAGGCAGGCTTCCTCTTGCCATTTGGCAAACACCGGCTATCACTTGATGGTTATTACCGGATTACCCACAATGTGATTGAACGGTTCCAGAGGATTTACCAGGGTGATATAATGCTTCATACGGTTAAGAATATCGGCAAAGACCAGGCATTGGGTCTGGAGATGGCACTGGATTTGTCCCCTTTCCGCTTTTGGAACATAAGTCTTAACGGCGATATCTATGACTACCGTCTCAAAGGCAACCTTGATGGTAAAGAAATCTTTCAAAAGAGTTTTAACTGGGATATGGGTCTTACAACCGACTTTACCTTTCCGACCGGCACCAGAATCCAGTTGCGTGGCAGGTATGAAAGCCCGAGCGTCACCGCCCAGGGAACCGAAGGTGCCCATTTCTGGACCGGAATTTCTGCCCGACAGGCGTTACTAAATCGGCAACTGATTTTAACCCTTTCAATCCGCGACATCTTTGCCAGTTCCTGGCATGAAAACGAAACCCAAGGAGAAAACTTTTACACTCACATCAGTTTCAGCCGCAAAGGTCCGACAGTTTCTTTGGGCTTGACCTATAACTTTAACAACTACAAACAGGAACGCCGAAGGCAGAACAACGGCGAAGAGGAGGAAGAAACTACGCCGATATACGAGTATTAAATTAGAGTTTTCGGGCGGAAAAGGCTGATTAGCGCCTCTCTAACCTCTTTAACTTGGAAAAGCCGGGCAAATAGGTAGTAGGCAACAAGTCCGATACTGCCACAGATAAATATTTCTATTCCCGTAAGGAGAAACCGGGGGGTGGGTAAAATCCGCTCAAATAAAAGGGCAAAAAGTCCAGCAAAAAAACCTCCTAAAATCGCCGCAAGAAAAGCCCGGAAAAACACTGAGATAGACGCCCTACCACCCAGCCCCTTTTGGTGCCGGGCGAGAAGGGTGAAAAGAATGACAAAGTTAAATAACTGGCAGATGGAGGAATTTAAAGGAAAAGAGCGGAAGCCAATATAACGCATAAGAATTAAATTGAGAATAATATTCAAACCCACCACCCCCATCGCCACCAGCGCCGGGGTTTTCGTATTCCCAAGGGAATAAAACCCAGCAGCGCAATTCCGCGTTGCCGCTGCCGGCCAGACACCAAGCGCATAGAGCGCTAAAGCCTGAACGGTCTGATAGGTGTCAAAAGAGGTGAACCTGCCGTGCTGATAAATCAACCGAACCACCGGCACCGATAAAACGAGTAAAAGGACCGATGCGGGCAGGGTAAATACGGTTACGAGGTTTAACGCATGGGCAAACTGGTCTTTATCCAATCGGGCATTATTGCCAACGGTATGAGAATACTCTGCCAAAGCCACGGTGCCAATCGCCACACCAAAAAGACCACTGGGCAGGTGCTGAATCCGGTAGGCATAACTAACCCAGGTTACCGAACCTTCCCGAAGGAATGTTAAAAGAAAGGTGTTTACGAGAAAGTTTACCTGCCAGGTGGCAAAACCTAATATCATCGGTAACCAGCGGAGAAACACCTGCCGGAGAGCCGGGTCAGAAAAAACCAAGACGGGCTGGAAACGGAAACCAAAAGAGTTTAATCTCGGTATCTGCACCAGAAACTGAACTAATGCTCCAAAAGTTACCCCATAAGCCATTCCCAAAATCGGCGGCAGACCCCGCGCCTGAAAGAAACCATAAGTAACTATTGGCACAACGGCTGAGACAACATTGAAGGCAACTGGTGCGCTTGCCGGAATAAAAAAACTACCGCAGGCGTTGAGAATTCCCATCGCCCATGCGGCAAGTGCCACAAATAAAAGTAAAGGAAACATTATTCTCGTAAGGGTAACAGTGAGGGCAAGTTTCTCCGGTTCACCCTTAAAACCCCAGGCAACAACCCGCACCACTTGCGGAGCAAAAAATATTCCGAGGAGGACGATGAGTGTCAGGATAAGGATGATGGTATTAAACATATTATTTGCGAACTGCCAAGTCTTCCGCTGGTCGCCACTCCGCAGACTGGCAACAAAGGTGGGCACGAACGCCGCGGAAAGGGCACTTTCGGCAAAAAGGTCTCTGAGAAAGTTGGGAATCCGGAAGGCGACATTAAAGGCATCGGTCGCCAACCCGGCACCAAAGAGATGGGCGAAAACCGCCTCCCTGACCACACCCATAACCCGGGAAAGTAAAGTCCCGAAGGTAAAGAGACCAACCCGCCGGGTAAAACGGGACTCTCCTTTCATTGGTGGAGTATAGAAACAGATAAAGGAGAAGTCAAAAGCAAAGGATGGGGCAAGAGGTTACTCAAGGTGGTGATTGATTTTCCTGCCTAACTTGCTAAATTAACCCTGTGGCAAAACCGAAGCCTGAGGTTATTGACACCTCCTTAGGTCAAATAAAGCGCATCTGGGTCAAAACCCATGTGTTAAACAAAGGTGACGACCTAATCGCCGAGGTGAAACGATATACCTCTGATATCCTTCAACCCCAGGACATCCTTACCATTGCCGAAAGCCCAGTCGCCGCAGTTCAGGGACGGGCGATTCCCATCACCGAAATAAAACCCGGTTTCTGGGCTAAAATACTCTGGCGATTTGTTAAAAAAGTCCCCTACGGCATCGGATTAAGAAGCCCCTGGTCAATGCAGTGTGCCATTGATGAGGTTGGACTACCGAGGATTCTAAGGGCTGCGGTTGCCGGGTTCTGGGGTAAAATCGGCGGTAAAAGTGGTGAATTTTATCGGGTTGCCGGCAAGGAGGTGGCGATGATTGACGCTGCCCACACCTCAGGGGTTAAGGAGTTTTATGAGTGTGTGATTTTAGGACCAAAAGACCCGGATGGAGTTGCCCGGCAAATCGCCAAAGCGCTTGGCTGTCCGGTCGCGGTGGTTGATGCTAATGACATCTTCGGTTGCACAGTAGTAGGCGCCTCCGATGGATTGAACATCAAACTGGTTGAAGAGGCGATGCGGGACAACCCAGCAGGTCAGGGCGACCAACTCACACCAATCATCATCCTCCGACCCGATAAGAGTAAAACCTGTTGTTGACCGAGGAATCACCAGTTTTATAATAGAAGGGTGAAGGTTGTAGCGACAAACCGCAAGGCGCTACGGGACTATACTATTTTTGAGAAAATTGAGGCCGGGATTGAACTTTTGGGCACTGAGGTAAAGTCTATCCGGGAAGGGGGCGTATCTCTTGATGGTGGGTATGCGGTGGTGGATAACGGCGAGGTGTTCCTCTGCGATGTGAATATCGCCCCTTATCGCCAGGGAAATATCTTCAACCGCGACCCGAAAAGACGGCGCAAACTACTTCTTCACCGCGATGAGATAAAACGGCTCTTTGGCAAAACCACCCTGCGCGGTTTCACTTTAATTCCGCTCCGCATCTACTTTAATGAACGAGGTCTTGCCAAAGTAGAATTGGCGCTGTGCAAAGGGAAAAGGGCAATTGACCGCCGGGAAGAGTTGAAACGCCGAGCCGTGGAGCGAGAAGAAAGAAGATGGCGGGGATGAAAAATTTTAGATTTGGGATTTTGGGTTTTAGGTTTCGGCTTTTAATTTTTAACCCCCTGTCCTGGTCATTCCGAACTTTGGCTTTTGGCTTTTGGCTTTTGGCTTTTGCCGAAGTTACCGCGTTCTCAAACGCTAAAATTACGCCGGTAAAAACTTTTAATGGCATAGATTATCTCCCCTTATCCGGAGTAGTGGCGAACTATGGCGGCAGGTGCTGGTGGGTAGTTGATTCTACCCGCGCCAAAACAAAACAGCCGGTCTATCAAAGTAGATTTCTCGTTATTTTGCCCGACACCACCGAATCTTTACCTCAGGAGTATCTTTTTTTGCCTGATAGCGCTATTGTGATTCATAACGGCAAAAGGCTGTATCTTCCCTTGCCACCGATTGTGGAAAAGGGTCAGGTTTATCTGCCCACGGTCGTTATTGCCGGAATGTTTCCGGAACTGGATGTGCCGGTTCTCAATTCAATTGAAACTATGACAAATAAGGAAACAGTTGCCGTGCGTTTGCTTTTAGACCCCCTTCAAGGGAAAAAGGGACCGCTTCTCTATCACAAAGAAAGACGCTCCAGCCTTGAACTACGTCTCATTCTTGGGTGTCGCACCGATTCGGGCTTCGTCCAGGAACTCGGTCTTTTATCCCTCACCAGTCGGTCTGGTCTTATGAACTCCCTCCAATTAGACACCGCCTCGGTTGGAACATCCCTTATCTGGACATTTCGGGTTCCGATGCAGGAGACAATAATCAACCGGGCAAACGGGATTGAGGTCCGGCTTTTTCCCCGACCTCCGCGCCGGGTTAACAAAATTGTCCTTGACCCTGGACACGGTGGTGCCGACCCTGGGGCAATAGGTAGAAAAGGCACCCAAGAAAAAACCATCGTCTTGGACATTGCCCAAAGGGTAAAAAAGCATCTTATTAAAGAAGGTTTTGAGGTTATTCTTACCCGGGAAAAGGACGAGACCGTTACCCTTGCGGAAAGGGTGGAAAAGGCGACAAATAGTAATGCCGACATTTTTGTGAGTATCCATGCCAACTGGGCACCAAATAGAAAAGCCTGTGGTCTTGAGACCTACTTTCTCTCTGAAGCAAAGACCGACTGGGAAAGGGCGGTAGCGGCTCGAGAAAATGCCGTTTTTGAACGGGAAATTTCTAACCCTTTGGTCAAAAATGACGACCCGGTAAGCCTGATCCTTGCCGACCTGGCACAGAATGAGTTCCTTCTTGAATCCAGTGAACTCGCATTAAGAATTCAGGAAACAACCTTGCCGGTCCTCAAATCAAACGACCGCGGGGTCCGTCAGGCAAACTTCTATGTCCTGCGGAATATCTTTATGCCCGCGGTTTTGGTAGAGTGCGGGTTTTTGAGCAACCTGACCGAGGAAAAACTTCTCCGGCAACCAGAGCACCGAGAGAAAATCGCCCGGGCGATAGCAAAAGGAGTTGCCACATTTATCAGGGATTACGAGCGCCGGCTTAACGGGAAAAGGCTATGAGTGTAGAGTGTATTAAACAGTTTCACCGCATCGCCTCACAAAGGCTTCAGGGAAAACGCTTGGATGTATATTTGGTCCTTTCCGGTTTAGGTGTCTCCCGCAGCCGTGCTGCCAGCCTAATTGAGGCGGGTAAAGTTTTGGTCAACGGCAATCGGGTAAAACCCAGTTACCGGGTAAAACCTGGAGATAAAATATCTGCCGAATTTGATTATGAACCGGAAATTACCATTGTCCCGGAAAAGATGGATTTAAACATCACCTATGAAGACAATGATGTGATTGTGATTGATAAACCGACCAACCTGGTGGTTCACCCGGCAAGGGGAAACCGAAACCATACCCTGGTCAATGGGCTGTTACATCACTGCAAAAACCTGCCTTTACGCCCCGACTCGCCGGTCCGCCCCGGAGTTGTCCACCGCCTGGACAAAGACACCTCCGGTCTACTGGTATTTGCCAAAACCGATGAGGCGCTACGCAGTCTTGGCGCCCAGATTGAACATCGCACGGTGGTCCGGGAGTATCTGGCATTTGCCTGGGGAGACTTTGAACTCTCATCAGGCACAATTGATGCGCCAATTGGCCGGCATACCCTTGACCGAGTAAAAATGGCGGTAACCCCATTTGCCGCCCGCACCGCCATCACCAATTACGAAGTCCTGCGCCGTTACAACATCTGCACCTACCTCCGCCTCCGCCTCAAAACTGGCAGAACTCATCAAATTCGTGTCCACCTCCAGCATATCGGTCATCCCGTGGTTGGTGACCCGGATTATGGTGGTCGTAACAGTAATGTTCTCACCCAGCGAGAGCATCTACCAGTATTCCAGCACATTCTTAAGATAATGAAGCGTCAGGCGCTTCACGCCGCTAGATTGGGCTTTATCCATCCCCGAACCAACCGCTATATTGAGTTCAACTCACCTCTCCCTCCTGATATGGAAAACCTCCTCCTTTATCTTGAAGAACTTCTCACCCACCGGGAGATATGAAAACCAAAACCCAAAATCTAAAATCTAAAATCCCCCCGTCGCCTTTTCCCTCTCTCATCTGCTTGCTTGCTTGCTTGCTTGCCTGCGTCCCCGAGCCAGCACAGCAGAAAGAGCCATTACGCAATGCGCCGCTGACCCCGCCCGCCTGGCAGGACGGTGAGACCTCAATATACGAAGTTGTCCGTAACGACTCACTCCTTTTACAAAGAATTGTGAGTTTAGACTTTGATGAAGAAGACGGTATTGCCAGTTTAGTAGTAACCAGTTCCATCCGCTCTGAATCAGTCCCCTACTACTTCCTTGACTCCACCGTCTTCTCTCTCAGCCGGTTCAGTCTTAAACCCCTCTGGTCCTACCGAATGGTCGCCACAGAAATTTCCCTATCAGAAGTGAAGGCGGAGTTCTATACTGACCGGGTGGAGATGGAAAAAGAGGTGGTGGAAGGGACTGACAAAAAAACCCTCCCCATCAACGAAAACACCTGGGGGGTAGAAATGCTTCAGCAATTGTTACGCGCCCTGCCCTTAGAACCCGGTCGCTCTTACCAACTCACCGCGGTTCTTCCTATGGAGTTCCGCACCACCCGGGTTGAAGTTACCGTCCTCGGCACAAAAACTATTAAAACCCCGTTGGGTGAGTTCCTCTGCCGGGAGGTTGAACTCACCTCCCGGGACCGGAAACTCCGCCTGGTGTATGAACTTGCCGACCCCCACCGCCTGATTGCCATCCGCGACCAGGACAATTTAACCGATACCCGACTGATTGACTTCTATATCACAACTCCGGACACGCTTATGCCGGAGTCTTAATGCATAACTGTGGGCAATTCGGATTGGCTCCGGTATTCGCACCTTTTGGCAACAGGCAAGCACAACCCGCCATGCCTCATCAAGAGTGATTAAATAACCCGGAGAGACATAAACTGGCTTAACATTACTTCTGGTCCTTAAAACCACTCCGACCACCTCCGCACCGATCCGGATGGGCGAATAACTGCCCTGCATCTTTCCCGGCTCAACCGCCTCTCCAACAAACCGGCTTTTGGCACAACCAATTGTCGGAATATCTATTGCCCGACCTAAGGCACAGGCAAGACCAAACCGACGCGGGTGGGCAATCCCCGCTCCATCGCAAATAACCACATCCGGTTTATTCTTGAGTTTCTTGAACACGGTAATGAGTGGCGGCAGTTCCCGCTCAGCAAGATAACCGCTGCGATACTCGGCTCTAATCGGCTCTTCACCCTCCTTAACCTCCAACTCCTTTAATCCTGGAAATGACAGAACCACCCACACCGCATAAGCATATCGCTCATCATAGGCAACATCGCAACCCGCAACCGTCTTCATTTCCATTGTTTATCTTACTTAAATTATAAAACTAAAAATACTGAACTCAAAATTTGCCCTTCAATTTTACCTGTGCACACTTCACTCATAATTATGCGCCGCACCCCCTGCGTCATTGCGAGTCCCTACCCCATTATCATTGCGAGTCCCGAAGGGGCGAACCAATCCCCTGCTGTTAATTGTTGGCTTTTAGTTCTAAATTCTTAGTTGAGAAACCAAAACCTTGCCCCGAGCGGAGCCGAGGGGTATTAACTCCAAACCACAAACTAACAAGGCTGGTGGCAAAACGACAACCTTAAGGATTGCCTCTAAAAAATCTTGAATCCAAAACCTGATTTCCCGACCGTTTCTGATTTTGTATATCTCTTATAAGGTCGGGAAAATTTGCCACCTCAATTTTTAACTCTCCTGTTGCCTTTAATTTTATTTTGGTGGCTAAAACCGGTTGAAGTTAGTTTTTTACCTTTCTTGTTAAACCAGAACTTCCCCCACTTTCTTACCCTCTTTTTAATTCGGAACTTAGCGTTGAATGAAAAGCCATTTTAGAAAACCTATTTAGACCACCTTTTACAATTATCTCTTCTTTTGATTTTCCCTTTGAACTTAAATCAGATTTTACCATCAAACTTAACGATAAGCCTGAAACCCATTCAACAAATGGTTCTACCACCGTAGTGGTAGGGGGAACAGCCCCAAGAAAAACCTGTCTTCGGGTTAAGTCTTTTTAATTACGACACTTAATCAATTTCAACCATCAGAATTTTGTGTATATATAAATACACTTAGCCTTTACCATCCTTTCCTTTGCGCGCCCCCCTGCCATTGCGAGCGTTAGCGAAGCAATCCCCTTGCATTGGGCTTGGGGATGCTCCGCAAAGCAACGGGACATAAATAAAATACTTGGGGAAAATCTCGCCAATATATTTGACTTATACCAATCCTTGACTTTTCTTTCTCAGTAATATACTTAAATCTATGGACCGCTTCTTAATCTCCGGTGGTAAAACACTCAAGGGAACTGTCACCACCGCCCGGGCAAAAAACGCCGTTTTGCCCATCCTTGCCGCCTGTTTGCTTACCGAAGACACTTGTGAAATCAAGGAGGTCCCGATTCTTGACGATGTGAATACTATGCTGAAACTACTTAAATCAATCGGCGTTAAGAGCGAGGTGAAACCAGCGCCCAAAGGAAAACAGGGCAATATCGTTAGGGTAACCGCTAGGGGCAAGTTAACTCCTAAGGCGCCCTATGATATCGTCAGAAAGATGCGGGCAAGTTACTATGTATTGGGTCCTCTCCTCGCCCGTTTTGGTTTTTGTGAGGTATCTCTGCCTGGTGGTTGCGCAATTGGTCCCCGCCCGGTTGACCTCCATCTAAAAGGTATTAACGCCCTTGGTGCCCGGGTTACCCTAAAACAGGGTTATATTCACGCCCGAACCCGGAGTCTCAAAGGCAATACCATACTCCTTGCCGGCAACAAGGGTCCAAGCGTTGGTGCCACAATCAATACAATGATGGCTGCCACCTTAGCGCAAGGAGAAACTGTAATTGAGGGCGCCGCCTGCGAACCAGAAGTTACTGATGTCGCCAATTTTCTTACCTCAATGGGCGCTTGCATTAAAGGTGCTGGAACACCGATAATTCGCATCCGGGGAGTGAAAGAACTCGCCGGTTGCACATATACACCAATTCCGGACCGGATTGAAGCCGGCACCTTAGCGGTAGCCGGCGCCATCACCCAGGGAAGTGTAAAAATTCTCGGTTGTGAACCCAACCACCTTACTGCGGTTATTGCCAAACTTCGCGAACTTGGTGCCCGAATAGAAACCGACACCAACTCCCTTTGGGTGGAGATGAACTGCCGCCCTGAACCGGTGAATATCACCACCGCACCTTACCCGGGCTTTCCCACCGACCTCCAGGCACAGTTCACCGCCCTTTTAACTCTAACCAATGGAACAAGTGTGGTAACGGAAAACATCTTTGAGTCCAGGTTTCTTCACGCCTTGGAACTCAACCGGATGGGCGCTTCTATTGACATCAGTGGCAATATGGCGATCATCCACGGCACCGACCATCTGACCGGTGCCCAGGTTATGGCTTCAGACCTGCGGGCATCTGCGGCATTGGTTCTTGCCGGTCTTGCTGCCCGGGGCAAGACCGAAATTCTGCGGATTTACCATCTTGACCGGGGTTACCAAAGGCTGGAAGAAAAACTTCGCAGTTTGGGTGCCGACATCAAACGTGTCTCCTACTAAAACCCAACCCTCAAAATCCAGAATCCGAAATCTAAAATCCCCAATAAAACCCCGCTCGCTACCGGTCCTGGTTGGCAACTTATTGATTGGTGGTGGCGCGCCGGTCCGGGTCCAGTCAATGACCAAGACCAGAACCGAAGATGTGAATGCCACCTTGCGCCAGATTCGTCAACTAACGAACGCCGGTTGTGAACTGATTCGCTTGGCTGTGCCGGATGAAAAAGCGGCTGATGCCTTAAAGGAAATCCGGCAGGGCACCAGCCTCCCCCTTATCGCCGATATTCATTTCAACTACCGCTTTGCCCTTCAGGCGATTGAAGCCGGTTTTGACAAAATAAGAATTAACCCGGGCAACATCGGTGCCAACTGGAAGGTGGCAGAGATTATTAAGGCAGCAAGTGACAAAGGAGTGGCAATCCGGGTTGGTGTTAACTCCGGCTCAATTCCGAAAACCATCCTTAAATCCCATCGCCATCCCACAATTCCGGCAATGCTGGAAGCGATGGCTCAAGCCCTGGTGCCGTTTGAAAAACTCAACTTTAAGGCGCTGGTTCTCTCAGCAAAGACCACGGTGGTTGAGGATTTAATCGCCGTAAATGAGGAGTTTTCCCGGCGCTATCCCTACCCGATTCACTTAGGGCTCACCGAAGCCGGTCCGCCGTTTGAAGGTGTTATCCGCTCGACTGCCGCCCTTACCCCGCTTTTGCGCCAAGGAATCGGCGATACGATAAGAATATCATTAACCGGTAACCCGGTCCTTGAGGTCATTGCGGGCTATGAACTTCTCGCCTCTCTGGGACTCCGTTTCCGTGCCCCGATGGTTTACTCCTGCCCGGGGTGCGGCAGAACTCAAATCAACTTGGAAAAACTGGTTCGTAAAGTCAAAAAGGCGTTGAAGGGAATAGCCAAACCACTTAAGATTGCAGTAATGGGGTGCGTTGTGAACGGTCCGGGTGAGGCACGAGAAGCCGACTTCGGCATCGCTTGGGGTGGCAAAAAGGGTGCGGTATTCGCCCGCGGCAAGGTTATCAAAACCTGTAAAGAAGAGAGGCTTTTAGAGGCACTCCTTACCGAAATCAACAGGGAAATTAAATAACCACCTTTACTCTTTCCCTTCCCTTCTGAACATAACCTATTTCCTTTGCCTCTCTTACCCCGTTCCTGTGTAATAACTGAAGCAGTTTCTTTTCCCGGTTCACCGGAACCGCGATCAATAGCCCGCCCGAAGTCTGGGCATCGCAGAGAACCAGCCGCATATCTTTACTTAAACCCTTCGGAAAATCTGCCCGGCTTTTTATGAACTCATAATTATTCAATGTGCCCAGCGGAAAATAACCCTTAGCGGCAAGTTCCTGTACCCCGTCAATCAAAGGCACCCTTGCCCCTTCAATCACTATCTCAACTCCACTTGCCCTTGCCATCTCCCAGGCGTGCCCCAAAAGCCCGAAACCGGTGATGTCGGTTGCCGCATCAACGCCCACCGTGCTCATCGCTTGGGCGACGCTATTGTTCAACTTACCCATAAACCGGTTTGCCTCGGTTACCGCTCTTTCCGGCGCCCGATTTGCTTTAAGGGCAGTAGTGATAACCCCGGTTCCTAATGGTTTCGTCAAGATTAACCGGTCACCCGGCTTTGCCCCGGCGTTGGTTATCACCTTTCGGGGATGAACCAACCCGACAACCGCCAAACCAAACTTTACTTCCCTGTCCTTAAATGTATGACCACCAGCAATAACCGCACCGGCCTCTTGCACCTTTCCCCAGGCACCTTTAAGAATGTTTCGGATTGTCTTATGCTCAATCTTATCAACCGGCAAACCAAGAACCGAAAGCGCCGCAACCGGCTCACCACCCATCGCATAAACATCAGAAAGCGAGTTCGCCGCAGCAATCTGACCGAATACATAAGGGTCATTAGCCACTGGTGTCAAGACATCAACCGTTAAAACCAGCGCCCTTCTGTTATCCAGCCGGTAAATACCGGCATCATCAAAAGTTTCAGCACCGACCAAAAGGTTGCGATGATAGAATCTGGGCATTTTCTTTAGAATCGCAAACAGGTCTTCTTGACAGGCTTTGCCAGCACAACCGGCAGCGAAGGCGTAATCAATCAGCCTTCTCATACTCAAGGG
>JBDRUH010000038.1:0-14621 GCA_039801225.1 Caldifarciminota bacterium | reverse complement strand
ATGCAACAATTAAGTATAACCCCACTAACGGAGACACATTGTGGGTGAGAACATACAACGGACCGGCAAATAACAGTGATGGCGCGAATGCGATAGCGGTTGATGGTTCAGGAAATGTCTATGTTACCGGTGCCAGTTGGGGCGGACTAAATATGGACTATGCTACTATAAAGTATAACTCCTTGGGGGTTCAGCAGTGGGTTAAGAGATACGACGGACCGATAAAAGGAGCGGATGAAGCAAAAGCGATAGCGGTTGATGGCTCGGGTAATGTTTATGTTACCGGTTATAGTTATGGCTCAGGCTCTGTTGAAGACTATGCGACAATCAAGTATAACTCATCCGGAGATTCGTTGTGGGCGGTAAGATACAACGGACCGGGAAATGGCACGGATTACGGACAGGCGATAGCGGTTGATGGTTCAGGTAATGTCTATGTTACCGGCTATAGTTATGGCGGTTCAACCACTGGTTATGACTATGCGACAATTAAGTATAACTCATCCGGGGTTCAGCAGTGGGTGAAGAGATACAACGGACCGGGAAATGGCACGGATTATGGACAGGCGATGGCGATTGATGGTTCAGGTAATGTCTATGTTACCGGCTATAGTTATGGCGATTCAACCACTGGTTATGACTATGCGACAATTAAGTATAACTCATCCGGAGAATCGTTGTGGGCGGTAAGATACAACGGACCGGGAAATGGCAGGGATTATGGACAGGCGATAGCGGTGCATCAGTATGGCAGTGTATTTGTTACCGGCTATAGTTATGGCGGTTCAAGCACTAATTATGACTATGCGACAATTAAGTATAATTCAGCCGGGGTTGAGCAGTGGGTTAAGAGATACGACGGACCGGGAAATGGGAATGATTATGCAAGGGCGATAGCGGTCAGCGATGACCCCTATGCTAATGTTTATGTTACCGGCCATAGTACGGGCTCAGGCACTGGTTATGATTATGCGACAATCAAGTATAGTAGATTGGGTGATTCTATCTGGGCAGAGAGATATGATAAAAATAACACTTATGAAAACGCGGTGGCGATAGCGTATTACTCAGGAGCGGTCTATGTTACCGGCTATGGTGAGAGTATCTCAGGCTTCTATGATTATCTGACAATTAAGTATACCCCGAAAACCGGTGTTAAAGAGGAAAAAGAGTATGTCCAAACACCATCAAGAGAAAACATAGTGGTTTATCCGACATTTACTGTTGCCAATACTAAAATCCACTACTCAATACCCAGAGATGGCAGGGTTTTGCTTGAGGTTTTTGATGCCTCGGGAAGGTTAATCCGGATACTAACAGACGAGCACAGGAAGGCGGGAACTTATAACGCTATCTGGGATGGGAGAGATGAAAATGGCAGAAAGGTAGCTCAGGGCGCATATTTCTTTACTCTAAGAGTGGATAACCAGGCGGTTCTAAGAAAGGTACTTCTCTTGAGATAGACCAATCTCTGAGTTGTTATCATTAGATTTTCCTAATATTTTTAGTTAAGCCAACAAGAAATTATATTGCAGGGCAGGGCTTTAGCATTTCAAACCAGAAGGTTTGTCTTACGAGAGAAGAATTGCCTTGAGCGTAACCCAAGGGATTCCTCAGCTCCGCTCGGAATGAGGAGGCGACGATGACGCCAATCACATTCCTTTTTCAAATGCAAACCTGCCCGAATCGGGCGGCACCTGCTTGGGCAGAGTGCCCTACAATTTGGGTGCCGGTAACTAAGGCAGCGGATTGATTCGCTTGGTTGACAATGCCTGAATCACCACTTATCATTTTTTGATGAGTAAAGAAGAATATAGACCGGTAAGGGCGCCACGGGGAAATGCCATTTCCTGTAAAGGCTGGCACCAGGAGGCGGCGCTGAGGATGTTGATGAATAACCTTGACCCGGAGGTTGCGGAGAAACCCGAGGAGTTAATCGTTTACGGCGGAACAGGAAAGGCGGCAAGGAACTGGCGCTGTTTTCAGGCAATTGTCAAATGTCTTAAAGAGTTAGAGAATGACGAAACACTACTTGTTCAATCGGGTAAACCGGTGGGCATCTTCAAAACATTTACCTATACCCCCCGGGTTCTAATCGCCAACTCCAACCTCGTCCCGCACTGGGCGACAAAGACCTATTTTGATGAACTGGAGGCAGCCGGTCTCATTATGTTCGGTCAGATGACCGCCGGGAGTTGGATTTACATCGGCACCCAGGGCATTCTGCAAGGAACCCATCAGACCTTTGTCTCTGCGGGAATAAAACACTTTGGCACCGGTGACCTGAGAGGGAAACTGATTGTCTCTGGTGGCTTAGGTGGGATGAGTGGTGCCCAGCCCCTTGCCGCAACAATGGCTAATGCGGTATATCTTGGTGCCGAGGTTGACCCGGCAAGGATTGAAAGACGCCTGGCATCAAAGAAGCCCCGCTACTTAGATGAGCAGATTAGTGATTTGGACAAGGCGATTGATGCGGCGCTTGATGCGAAAAACCATTATCAGGCGAAAAGTATCGCCTGGTGTGGCAATATCGTTGACCTTTTAAAGCGACTGAAGGAGAGAAATGTCACTCCTGACATTCTCACTGACCAGACCTCAGCCCATGATGAACTCAATGGCTATGTGCCAACCGGTATGAGTTTTTCTGAGGCTTTAGAGCTACGGCGCCGCGACCCTGAGGAGTATCGCCGGCGCTCCTATCAGACAATGGCAGTCCATGTGCGGCTGATGCTGGAGATGCAATCAAGGGGTGCAGTAACATTTGACTATGGCAACAACCTGCGCGGCAAGGCGATAGAAGGAGGTTTTCTTAAAGAGGAGGAGATAAGAACCCCCGGGAAAATCGGCTCCTGGAAATACCCCGGTTTTGTCCCGGCGTATATTCGCCCCCTCTTCTGTGAAGGTAAAGGTCCTTTTCGCTGGGTGGCGCTATCGGGCGAGCCGGATGATATCTATGAGACCGACCGGATAGTGATGGAACTTTTCCCGGATAATCAGCCGTTAATAAACTGGCTGAAGAAAGCGGCGGCAGAGGTTCCTTTTCAAGGGCTGCCGGCAAGAATCTGCTGGTTGGGTTATGGCGAAAGGGATAAAGTCGGTATTGCTTTCAACCAGGCGGTGCGCGCGGGCAGACTGAAAGGTCCAATTGTCATCGGTCGCGACCATTTGGACACCGGCTCAGTTGCCTCGCCCAACCGGGAGACTGAGGCGATGATTGACGGCTCAGATGCCATAGCCGACTGGCCACTTCTGAACGCTATGCTTAATGTCGCATCGGGTGCTTCCTGGGTCTCAATCCACTCTGGTGGCGGGGTGGGTATCGGCTATTCGGTTCATGCCGGACAGGTAACGGTATGTGATGGCAGCCCGGAAATGGAGGAACGAATTAAACGGGTGCTCACCAATGACCCGGGAATAGGTGTCTGCCGGCACGCTGATGCCGGATATGAGGAGGCAAAGAAAATTGCCCGGCTGTATGGAATTAAAATACCAATGCTTGACTAAAACCCGGGATGCGTCTGCTCCTCACCGCAATTGTCCTTATCGGCTGCGGTTCTTTAAAACCACTTACTCGCGCTGACCGGCTCACCGCTGAAGAAAAACTGAACTATCTCATCCTTAAAGCCCTGAATCCAGTCAGCGCCAAAGAGTATCTAACCCTTGGCACACCCGAGGCAAGAGACGATTACCTCCGCTGGTTCTGGCAAAACCAGCAGGCTGGCGACTACCAAACTTTTTACCAGCGGGCAAAAAGGGCAAGGGAACTTTTTGGCACCCTTGACCTGTTAGGAGACGAAAGGGTAACAACCTACATCCGTTACGGACCGCCGCGCCGGGAGGAGTTTGCCCCCAAGCCGGTGGAGACAGAAACCAGCCGGATTTTTGTCAACCCGGCAGAAATCTGGACCTATGACTCATTGGGGTTACAGTTTGATTTTGTGAAAAAGGGGGTTGGCTTCAAAAAAATTGGCACCTCCCGCTTCGGGAAATCCTGGCTGCCGGCCGCATTAGAGGAGGTTGATTACAATAAACCACCGCCAAAACCTGCTCCCGATTCCCGGCTTCTCAACTTTTTTATCGCCCTTTACCGGCTCGGTCAATCCAATGATACAGTGGAGGTGGAACTGCACTACGGGATAGCGCCAACCAACCAGGATGAATCCCAGAACGCTTTAAAATTGCTCTATCTTCGGTTTGAGTTCACCTCCCAGCATTACGGTGTATTCAAAACCGAAGGTTGGTTCGGTTGCACTCCTGATACAGCATCTACTTATATAGTGGGGCGGCAGGTTTTCTTTCTGCCGGTAGATGTGTATTCAGTTACCGCATTTGCCATCACCCGGGATGGCGCCGCCTGGGCAGAACGCCAGGCGAAATTGAACCTCATTGACTATATCCGGCGCAGTCAGCCCTGCTCCGACATCATCTTCTATGCGCTGGTAGATTCCCATTTCCAGAGCCAACAGTTCCAACGCCCGGACTGGCGCCGGGTTATCCCATTAATTATGCCTGAGGTAACCAGCGGTAGTACCTTTTATATTCTCTATGAGATTTATAACCTAACAATTGACCACCTGGGTCAACATCGGGCAGAGGCAGATTATGAAATAATGGACCTTGCCACCAGGCAACTTGCCGTCATCCCTACGCCCAGCCGTTTTATTACCGGTGAAGGTTCCAAAGGAGTGGCGGTGGAACGAATCCATACAATGGACTTAAAACCGGGCAGATACATGCTTGTTGCCCGGATTAAGGACCTCAACAGCCAACAGGCGGTTTCACTAACAACCGATTTTAAGATTCTGCCGCGATAAAAGCCAAAAAGCCTTCGCCAAAGTTAGCAGATAAGCCAAGATAACCGTTGCCCAGGTTGATGCTTCGCTGAGCGCCTCCTGACAGGAGAAATGTTTCTCCACCACCGGTAGGTTAGAGTCTTTCAAATACTGCTCTTCTGCCCGTGCTATTAGCCCGTATATTGTAAAAAAACCCGCCAGAACCACCAGCCACAGCCAAACCGGCGGATTAAGCGCCCAGAGCATACCAAGAACCAAGAGAAGGTTGCCAGCGTAAATCGGATGCGGGAAAAACCGATAAGGACCGCTGCGCACAATCTCTCGCGCCCCAATTACCCTTGCCCGCACCTCTTTACCAATATGACCCACCGCCCAGAATCGCCAAGCCAGCCCAAAAAGAAGTAATAAAAGCCCATACCTGCAGGATGAAATAGTAGGAGAAGAAAGGAAATAAACAATGATAAATGCAAAAGCACCTATTACCCCGCGCCAGCGAAAAAGCCAATGCCCCAACTTAGTTCAAAGTTAGTAGTTGATAGTTTTATAGAAACCGATTAGTCTACTTTATCCGTTCACCAACAAACTCACCACCACCGTCAATCGGCTCCACCTCAATTTTGAAAACGCCCGGTCCAAAAATTTCCAATTTGGGTGAGTCGGCAAGGTCCTGCTCTTCAACTCCCCGCCTGCCCGGTGAGGAGCAACGAACGATAAATGTCGCCTCTTTCGGAGAGGCAAATCGCCACCGCTCCACATCCTCCTCAGTAACGAGCATCCAGGTAAAATTAAAAGTGGTATCCGCATAACCCTGCACCCTTTTTAATACCGGTTCCTCTCCCCGCCCCAGGCGACAACGCCAATTACCATCGGTTGAGTCCCAGAGGACGGTAATTTGCCACTCCTTCATCCCTTTAAGGGTAATTGGCTCGGTAAACTTAAACCGATATTTGTTCATTTCTGCGCCGGCGGTGGCAACTTGAGCCAAAAGCCGCCCGTTCTGTGGCGGTTCCAACCAGAGGCTGGTCTCTTCAGAACGAGTCTCTATGGTAAAACTGTTCTTCTGCCAGGCACTGGTTACTTTTCCCCTAATTTCAAACCCATCTGCCCTTAATAAGCAGACCGCAATTCCGATAAAAATTAAACCCCGACGCATTGGACCTCCTTAAGTTGTTTTTAAATTAAACCAAGAAATTCTCTAACGGCATTATTGACCATTTCGGAATTAATGTTGGACACTCCAGGTCAACAATATTGGGCGGCGGGTCTGGTTCTGGTTGGTCCTTATATGGCACCGGTGGAAACTGGACCAGGGGAAACTTCACCTCTGGCACCTTAGCACCGAACATAAACCCGACAATCCTTCCCTTTCGGTCCCACAGGACATTTCTCACCAAAAATCCGCGGTGCTGACCATCATTGCCATAAACTGTCTTACCGATAAGAAAGCCCCGCGGCTTACCCATAAAGTCATAGAAAACCGCCCCGCGTAACCGTAACACCGCCTTGCCGTGGCGGTTGAAAAATACTTTCTCTTTTACCTTCATCAATTTATCGACAGATTATTACCATACCAACCCAATAGTCAAGGAGAACCTACCGCCAATATTACTCACCACAGTTTTCCCGACATTTCGGCGCAATCGGTATCGCCAGATGAATCGCATCCCGCACCATCGCCGTCAGGTCAATGAAATCCGAATCTATCGGCACCCGGTCTAACTCCTCCGGCTCCAACTCCCGGACCGCGCTCAAATCTCTTTTTTCCAAACTGGTAAACTCGGCCACCATCTCTTCAGCAAAATTCTGTTGGTATTCCTCCCCGCATATCGCGCAGGTCAAATTTGCCTGAAAGAAAACCATCCCTCTCAGGAGAAATCGTTGTCCACTGCGGGTAATCACCATCCGCACACTTATTTTGCCACCCAGCGCCCGAAAAGAAGGGTTCTCCCGCACCTCCCGAACTTCACAACCAAAATCCTGCGGTTCACCCTCTAAAGTAAATACATTGTCTCCGTTCTTGAGGGTGGCAATGGGAACAAAACCAAGCCTTTTCATCTCCCTGTCTCAGGACATTCGCTCAACAACCGCAAGACAATATCCTCCGCTTTGATGTTCTCTGCCTCGGCGGTGAAGTTGATAACGATTCGGTGGCGCAAGACCGGTAATGCCACCTTTTTCACATCCTCAATCGTTGGCGCGTAAGAACCCCTTAGTATTGCTCGGGTTTTCGCCCCGAGGACAAGGAACTGCGACGCCCTTGGTCCGGCACCCCAACTTACCCAGTCCTTAACAAACTTCGGTGCCTTAGGATGGCGTGGTCGGGTCATAACCGCCAGACGCACCGCATACTCAATCACCTCATCCGCTACTGGCACCCGGCGCACCAGTTCCTGAAGCCTTTTAATCTCCTCACAGGAAAGGACCTTGGTCATAACAGGGGTATAAGCCGAGGTGGTGCTTTTGACAATTTCCTTTTCTTCATCAGCATCCGGATAGTCAACAATTATTGAAAACATAAACCGGTCCAGTTGTGCCTCGGGCAGCGGATATGTCCCCTCCAGTTCAATTGGGTTCTGAGTTGCCAAAACAAAAAATGGCGCCGGCAGGTCGTAGGTCTGTCCTGCTACCGTGACCCGATACTCCTGCATCGCCTGAAGCAGCGCCGCCTGGGTCTTGGGCGGCGTGCGGTTGATCTCATCGGCTAAAATCACATTGGCAAATATCGGTCCGGGAACAAACCGAAACCGACGTTGATGAGTTACTGGATCCTCCTCAATTATTTCCGTGCCGGTGATATCAGAAGGCATCAGGTCGGGTGTGAACTGAACCCGATTAAAGGAGAGGTCTAAAACCTGTGCCAGGGTGTTTACTAAAAGTGTCTTTGCTAACCCGGGAACACCAATCAAAAGTCCGTGGCCATGGCTTAAAAGACAGATGAGGACCTGCTCAATCACCTCCTTCTGTCCGATTATTACCTTTTTAACCTCGGACTCTATTTTCTCCCGCGCCTCAACCAAGCGGGCAACCACACCAACATCGCCGCCGGTATCACCTAATATCACTCTTCTCCTTCTCCGCCCGGACTCAACACCAACTTTCTGGAGGAGGCTCTGCCTTGGCAGATGGCAAAGCCACTACTTTTAGGTTTACCTCCAGAGGGTTATTTCTTGCCTTCCTTTTTTAAGAGTTTTTCCAGGACCTGGGGCAGGGTGGTATACTCCATCTCTTTTAGACCAAGCCGATGCGGCTCAAACGGACCATGCCGGCGCATCATATCGGCGATTTTATTCGCCGCTTTCCGTGCATGGTCAAACCCTGGGTCATCAAACATATCCCGCGGTCCTATTAGTTTGCCGTTACTCAATTGAAACCCCAGGGCAATCACCCGGGGCGGTCCATCAAACCTTGATGGTGTCGCCTGCCTTTGGGCAACCGGCATCAGCGGCCCATAATGAGAACCCCGCATCCAGCCCGAAACCAGGTGGGGAAACGCAAACGCCTCCAAAACCTCCCCCACCGCCGGAAATCCCGACTGGCAACGGACCATCATCACCGGGTCATCCTTACCAACATACCTTCCAGCAATCAGCGCCAGTTTCTGGGTGGAACTGGTGGCGGCAATCTCGCCGTCCTTCTTGTAAACATTCTTTATCACATAATTCTCCGGCGAGCCAATCAGAACTAACAGGTCATACATCTCCTCAGGACAGGAAAGGACAATGTCCTTACCCTCAAACACATCGTGCACCTCAAATTTAAATCCATCGTGCATTGAAGGGTCAATCACCAAACCAATGGTATTGAACGGGTCGGCAAAAATCCGAAATAAGGGCAAATTCCAGGCACCAGGAGCACATTTATCACCACAGAATACCACCACCGGCTCAGACTTCCGCTCAACAAAACTCATTTCCGCCACACCCGGTCCCATACCCTTGACATTACCGGAAAAGGCGTCGGCAAGCATATCCTGACCGGCACCATAGAGTTTCAAATCCCGGGCAAGTTTGGTGCACTCCATAAATGTATCCCAGGCAAGTTTATGAATCTCTTCACAGTCATTGCCCCGGGTGTGAGTCATTATCAGTTCCAGGTCGTCACCACAACTGGTAACATAAAAATCAAGCAACTTTCCCTGGGTTTTCGCCTGGGCTAAGAGTTCACCCGCCCGGGCGAGAATATCCGGATGACTGGCAGAATGACCGACATAACCGCCAATATCCGCCTTTATTACCGAAAGCGTTATTTTTTTATCCATTTTTCCTCCTGTTTTAATTCACAGAGTATACCACATCTTTACTTACGGTCAACTATTATTTTTAACTCGCTCTTTACCGGATGTTGCCTAATGTTAGGCGAGCAGGTTCCGGGCGATGACGATCTTCTGAATTTCTGAGGTCCCTTCGTAAATCTCCATACATTTTGCATCCCGGTAGTGGCGTTCCACCGGATACTCCTTGGTGTAACCGTAGCCACCCAGTATCTGCACCGCCTCGCGGGTTACTTCAACCGCTGTTGTCGCCGCAAACAGTTTCGCCATCGCCGCCTCCTGACTAAACCGGGGTTTACCCGCATCCTTCATAGCGGCAGCATAATAGACCAAGAGCCGGGCGGCGGTAATCTTTGTTGCCATCTCGGCAAGTTTATCCTGAATCATCTCAAACTCACAGATTGGTCTGCCAAACTGCTTGCGCTCCTTGGAGTAAGAAAGCGCCTTATCCAGTGCCGCCTGAGCGATACCGGTCGCCTGAGCGCCGATGTCAATCCTTGAGACATCAAGCGTTCCTAAGGCAACCTTGAACCCGGCGTTGACTTCGCCCAGAAGATTCTCCTTAGGAACTTCACAATCCTCAAAGATGAGTTCGCAGTTAGCGGTGGCGCGCAACCCGAGAAGGTCCTCATGCTTACCTAAGGAGAAACCAGGAAAACTCCGCTCAACGATGAATGCGCTCACCCCTTTGCTACCCAGTTCCGGTGCGGTTTTGGCAAAGACCAAAAAAACACCTGCCGCCCCGGCATTGGTGATAAACCTTTTTGAGCCATTGAGGATATACTTATCACCTTTCAAAACCGCCTTCGTCTCCATTGACGCCGGGTCACTACCGGCATTGGCTTCGGTCAAGCCAAAGGCACCTAAAAGTTCGCCACTCGCCATCCGGGGAAGGTATCTCTCCTTCTGCTCCTCAGTTCCCCAGTTGACAATCGGCCAGGCGACCAGGGTGTTATGCACCGCGGTAATCACGCCGGTGGAACCGCACCCTCGGGAAAGTTCCTCAATGGCAATGGCAACCGAGACAAAATCAAACTGGGCACCACCATACTTCTCCGGAATGGTCATACTCAACAACCCGAGTTCGGCAAGTTTCTTTACTGTCTCAGTGGGAAATTCACCCGAGGCATCAATCGCTGCTGCCTTCGGTTCCAGTTCCTTTGTGGCAAAGTCCCGGGCCATATTCTTCAGCATTATCTGCTCTTCAGTAAAATTGAAATCCATTTTATCCTCCTTGTGTCTCCTTTAAAACTTCCTTAGCAATTATCAAACGCATTATCTCTGAGGTGCCTTCACCGATTTCGCCCAACTTGGCATCCCGATAAACCCGGGCGAGGGGCAGTTCATCGGTGAGGGCAATCTCACCTATTGTGCTGATGGCGGTTCCAACCGCCCGCACCGCCACCTCGGAGGCGAAAAGTTTGGCAAAGGCACACTCCTTATCCGCCCGAATGCCGGCGTCCTTGGTCATCGCCGCATCATAGACCAAAAGCCTCGCCGCAGCAACTTCGGTGGCAATATTGGCAAGCGCCTTGGCGATCCCTTGAGAAAACGAACGCCCTTTTGCCCACCAGACAAGACTGTCCAGTGCCGCCTGCGCCATTCCCAAACAAAAGGCACCAATGGAAATCCTGCCCCCATCCAGCGTCTCCATAAATATCCGGTAGCCGTCATACTCCTGCCCTAACAGGTTCTCCTTCGGCACAAAAAGTTCCTCAAATGCCAGTTCCACCGTATTGGAACCACACAGCCCTAACTTGTTCTCCTCCTTTGCCACCGTAAACCCCTTAGACTTTGTCTCCACAACGAAACAGGTTACCCCTTTCCTTCCCAGTTTTCTGTCTAATGTAGCAGCAACGATTACGGTTCCGGCAAAACCGGCATTGGTGATAAACCTTTTTGAGCCGTTAAGGATATAACCCCTTTCTGTTTTCCGGGCGCTGGTTTCAATCCCGGCCGCATCACTGCCGGCATTGGGCTCGGTTAGACCGAAGGCACCAAGGTATTCACCGCGGGCCAGGGGCGGAATAAACCTTTTCTTCTGCTCTTCAGTGCCGAATTTATAAATCGGATAGGTGCCCAAAGAGGTATGGGCAGCCAGGGTGAGACCGGTTGCCGCGCAGACCCGGCTGATCTCCTCCACCGCGATGGCATAGGCAAGGTGGTCCAGCCCCATACCACCCAGTTCCTTTGGCCAGGGGATACCCAGATAGCCCCTCTCCGCCATTGCCGAAACATTTTCCAGAACAAACTTTCCGGAACGGTCATATTCCTTTGCCCGGGGCGCAATCACCTCCTGGGCAAAATTCCGCACCTCCTCCTGAAACTTCTTATGCAAAGCCGATATTACCAAGTTCACCTCCAGACTCAGATGTAGTAGTGGTCTTTATCAATCTCCTCCCGGAGGAGGCGAAGTTGGTGTTCGGTAGGTTCCGGGTTACTAACCACCCTCTCGGCAACCAGCAATTCAAACCCGGTGTTCTTGAGCACATCTTCCACCGTTACTCCGGGATTAAGACCGATAAGCCGCATCCGTTTTGATTCCGGCTCAAAATCTAATAGAGCCAGGTTGGTCACCACCCGATAGGGACCGGTGTTGGGCGGCAAACCGACCTTCTCGCGCGCGCCCGGACCAGTAAGGTAACCCGGCGTCGTAAGAAAATCCAGTTTGGGAACAAACCGCTTTGGGTCATGCTGACGCATAATGATGATGTTTTTCCAGCAGTGAGAACCAACATCATTGGCGCCACCCGAACCGGGCAGGCGCACCTTCGGCGGCCAGTATTGCCCGATAACCGTGGTATTAAGATTGCCATACATATCAATTTGAGCCGCACCCAGAAAACCATACTCAATAAAACCGCGCTGGGCGGTTTCCATAATGTCACAAATTCCAGAGGCGGCAACACCGTGGTAACAGGTCCTGGAGTCACCCACCGCCAACGGCAACCGCTCCAGCGATGGTCCGGTGCCACCAAACTCAAAAACCGCCACCAGATTCGGCGCATGGGTCCTTTTTGCCAGTGCGGCGGCAAGCATCGGAATACCGGTGCCAATAAATGCGGTTGTCCCGTCCTCCATCAAACTAGCCGCAAGACAGATGAGAAACTCCACCTCATTATACTTTTTCTCCATCAGCGACCTCCAATCATTCTTTCCAAACCCTTTAGTCTTTCTTCGCCGACCAATTTCACATACTCATAATGGTTCTTACAGCCATAAACCCATTTATCCAGATACGCCCTGGTCTTTACCGGGTCGGCCGAATCCTTATAAAACTGGCTCAGATGCTCCTCATCCCGCCAGTAACGATAACACATCTCACCCGGGTGAGAACCATATTTCGCCTCCACCACCGCATCCACCAGATAATAAGGAATTATGGTGCGTTCTGGATAGCGCCTAATCTCCTCATTGGGAATAATCTCCTCAGTAGAAACAATAAGCCGCTTACTAGCCCGGGCAAGTTCAAAGGCAAAACCGGAAATGCCCTCAATCCGACAGTTACCAAACTCATCCGCCTGATGCACATGAATAATTCCCACATCCAGATAAAGCGCCGGCAAAAGACAGACCGGTTTATGTGTCCAGGGGTCTTCAACCACCTTAGCCGCCGAGTATTTAAAGGTATCAGTGCCCAGCATTGAGCGAACCGGCAGAAAAGGAACCCCCATCGCCGCCGCCTTAAACCGCCAGGAGATGCCGGCATTGGACCACTCGGTGGTCTTCACCCGCCCCGACTCCACCGCCCGGCGCAGAATATGGGAAATGCCGTAAACCTCCCAGCCAATATAGGTAATATCCAGCGTGTCCACCAAATCAGCGGCTAAAAGCAGGTCAAGTTCATGAACCCCCTGCCCCGCGACCCGAAGGTGTTTCTTTCCCTGGCGGATAATCTCCCGGACTATAGACATCGGTGCCCTCACCGTGCCATAAAGTTCGGTGCCGAGGTAATCGCCATCCTTAACAAACCGGCTGACCGCCTCCTCTTCGCTCATCACCTTCGGAACCATCCGGGTAGGCTTATTTTTATGCACCCATTCCCGAAATCCATCCGGGTCTGGGGGCTGAAACAATTCACCGCTACCACTCTCAATTACTCTCATAATTGCCTCCATTTATTCTGTTGAAAAAATGAATTTTAAACTGTTTTTAATGCTGGTAGATATTAGAAAATCTTAAGCAATTGTCAAATCTCTGTATAACTCAAATCCATTTGCGACATATTGGGTTTATCCCAGCAAGTAGGGCACTCTGCACTGTTCAGGCAGGTCGCGAAGCGATCACCTTCAGGTTTTAGGTTTTTCCTTTGTAGGGCAAACCTTCAGGTTTGCATATGAAAAAGCAAGGCTAAAGCCTCGCCCGACAAATAACCACGAATTTTACTGAAGACCCGGCGAATCGGAACTTTGGTATGACTACGAACTAAAGATTGACTAAACCTTCTTCACCACCAGCACCTCTTTACCACACGAGGAATTATCCTGATTTTTGTTCAGGGCGGATTCCTAAGTTTCGGATTGTGCCGCCGTTTATTTATAATTTACACACTTTTGGCTTTGGTGAGGCGGGCGTGAACCAATTCGGCAACTGCCCAGTAGACCTCTTTCCGCTCCTCTTCGGTTAATCCGAGGGCATCAAAGACAACCTCATCAAGGGCTTTGCGGTCCGGTACTTAGGCTCCTTCTACTATCTTAATCTCTTCATCGGTTAAACCATAAAGTTTATAAACCAGTTGATCAATCTCTTTTTCAAGTTCTTTTACCTTTACCTGCTTTCGTGGGTTTGAAAGGTAATCGTCTGATTGGGTGATGGAAAGGATTTGGGAGACAAGATAAACAAAAGGTTCTTGAGAGCTTCTATCAATCATTTTTATTGGCAATTTTCCTATGTAATACTCATCGAAATGCATGGTTCTTACTGCCCTGTTGTAAACAAACCAGTAATAGAACCACTCTGCTAATTTTGAATTTAAAATTGCCAATATATATTCATAGCAATAATTTGAGTCCGTGATCAACGTATTCATTACAGTATCTAGTGTCAAAAATCCTTTTTTATCATAAGTTGCCATTATAATTATCCTATCAAATGGGGTTTTTACATGCGCTATGATATTTTGGCTAATTATTTTAGGTTGTATAAGTTTGGTAATTTTATTATTTGAGTAGTCATTTTTACTTAAGTGCGCTTTTGGCACTTCGCCATAAATTAAGTATTTACCAATATTATCCCCTCGTAATAATGGAGTGCCCCCTTCTGAGGAACACTTCTTTTGGAGAGGTAATCCTCTGAAGGTTTCTGAGATATCTTTTAATAAAACAGAGTCTGCTTTTAGCTTGATAAATATTTGCATTTTGAAATTATCAATATAGATAGGTAGCAGATTTAATTCTTCTGCCCTCGTAGCTGAAATAATTCCTATTCTCTTTATCTCTTTCTCCCACCCTTCCCCTGATGTGAAAGTGTATCGATTATCGCTTTTTTCATTTTTAAAAATAATAATGACCTGCTCCAAAAGAACCTCCTCAAAAGATTCACTTACATCTACGATATTT
>JBDRUH010000037.1:0-14883 GCA_039801225.1 Caldifarciminota bacterium | reverse complement strand
CGAGACCGAGACAACCCGCAGACCCGAATCCCCATCTGCCACATACGCATAAGTATCTGAAACCGCTACACCACAAGCATAGCCTGGTGTGTCATAATAGCCCACTTCTTGGGGATTTGTTGGGTCCGAGACCGAGACAACCCGCAGACCCGAATCCCCATCTGCCACATACGCATAAGTATCTGAAACCGCTACACCACAAGCATAGCCTGGTGTGTCATAATATCCTTCCTCCTGCGGGTTTGTCGGGTCCAAGATAAAAATCACCCGCAGACCTTTTAACCCATCTGCCACATAGGCATAAGTGTATGATGCCATTACACCATAAGCCTCGCCCGGTATTTCATAATACCCTACTTCCTGCGGATTTGTCGGGTCCGAGACCGAGACAACCCGCAGACCTGAATCCCCATCTGCCACATAGGCATAACCTCCTGATACCGCTATATCATAAGCACAGCCTGGTGTGTCATAATAGCCCACTTCTTGGGGATTTGTCGGGTCCGATATAGATATTACACGCAGACCCGAATCCCCATCTGCCACATAGGCATAAGTATCTGATACCGCTACACCATAAGCATAGCCTGGTGTGTCATAATAGCCAACCTCATATGGTAGTCTTGGGTCTGATACAGAAATCACACGGAGACCCGAGTCTCCGGCTGCGACATACACATAAGTATCTGATACCGCTACACCATAAGCACAGCCTGGTACATGACACCAGCCTAACTGATACGGATGGTATGGGTCTCCGAAGCAAATTATCCGCAGACCACCATCCCCGTCAGCCACATGGTGAAAAACGCTTGATATCGCTATACCATAAGCACAGCCTGGTATGTCAATAGAACTTACTTTTCTTGGGCTAGAAGGGTTTGAAACATCCCACAACTCAAGACCCGCTTCTCCATCCGCAATACAGATAGCCCCTCCCGGAAGACCATAAACAACCCCCTTAGTGTGAATTCCTTCAGAGACCTTTACTGGAGAAGATGGGTTAGATACATCAAGGATATAAACACCACCACCAGAACCAATAAACGCCAGGTTTCTTTCTGGGTCAAGGGAAACCGTACGACACTTAAAACCAAATGGCCAAGAACCTATCTCGCGGCAGTTGAGTGAGTTGGCATAACCAATTGCGGTGAAAACAAAAACGACCGCCAACATCAGGACGCATCTTTTCATTTTGCCTCCTTTTTATGTTAACCAATCTTACAATTTTTATTCCATTTGTCAAGAGAAATTTATGAACCAAGATAGCTCCACCCATCTTGTTATTATAAGGGCGAAAGTCCAACTCCCAATAAATCCTAATTTTAAAACACTAAATCCTAAACAATTTCTAATATCAAAATCCAAATTATCAAAACATTTTAGATTTAGAATTGCCCTGAGCCCGTCTTCGGGAGGAGATTGCTGCGCTCTGCTCGCAATGACGGGGGTCTCAATTATCAAAACCATTTATTTTAGAACTTAGAGCATTTGTCCTTTGAACTTGTTTAGAATTTAGGATTTCGGATTTAGAGTTTTTTATAATGAGGGGATTCATCCACTCCGGTCGGAATGACGGAAGGCGTGGGCTCACAATAACAAAATGCTTTAGAATTAGAATAGGTCTTAAGTAACAAGATGCGCTCCTTTTGCTATGCTGGTTCATTATGCCCTATTGTAGTTTTTTCGGCTGGTGGTAACTTGGTGATTGCCATCTGCCGGTATTTAGGATAGGTTGTTTTGAACAGGTCAAGGGTTTTCTGGGCGATGAGGTTGATTGAGGGACTTTTGATTTTCCCCTTTTCCAGGCGCTGGTATATGGTGATAACTTTTGGAACCAGCCGCCAATCTTTGTGATAGCGAATTCAGGGTGAGACCTGATTTCTTCCTTATTTCCCGAAGCCTTCCACCAAGTTTATGGAGACATTATAAAAATTCTACCTATAGGTAGAAAAATTACAAGAAGGTCTTTATTGGTTATATAATTGATTTTCAGAGTGTTATAGTAATTCTCCAAAATTTTAGACCCCAGCCCCCAGGTAGCCCCCCAGATGACCTCTTAAATTATTATCCTGTTAATTCCCAAAATCGCCTCGGCAATGATTCGCCATATTATCCCCGAAATAATTCTGGTGGCAATCTCTTAAGTCGCCCTGAGTTAGATTTCGGCAATAACTGGGTAAGGAATCTGAGAAGAGACCCTTTGATTCACTTCGGGAATCACCCTCATCTTAACCCCGACAATTACCTCTTTTGTTACCCCTGGTATTTTTCTCCGGGCAGTTTCGCAAAAGGAGCCCATTTTTAAAATGTATTTGACTTATACAAGATATTGCTTTTTTGAAACGGTTTGATATTATCCGGTGGTGAATCCGGCTATTTTCCGGGAGTATGATATTCGCGGGGTTGCTGACCGCGATTTGCCTGACGATGTGGTCTATCGGCTTGGGCAGGCTTTTGGCACTTATATTCAGGAAAGGGGTGTCTTTAGGTGCGTTGTGGGGAGAGATGTGCGATTGTCTGGTCCGCGGATAGAACGCACATTAATTGATGCGCTGATAAAAAGCGGGGTTGATGTGATTAAGATTGGTGTTGTGCCCACCCCGGTTTTTTACTTCTCCTTTTTCCATTTAAATGTTAACGCCGGGGTGATGATAACCGCCAGTCATAATCCACCAAAAGAAAATGGGTTCAAACTCGGGTTGAACAAAACCACTATTCACGGTCAAGAGATTCAGCATCTGCGGCGCTTTGCTGAAGAGGGAAAGTTCCGGATGGGTAAAGGAGCAGTTGAAGAGACGGATGTTATCCCGGGATACATTGCTATGTGCCAGGAAAAGGTAAAAATCAAAAAGAGGCTGAAGGTGGTTTTTGACCCTGGTAATGGGACTGCTGGTGTGCTCTTAGAACGACTTTTCTCTGGCACGCCAATCAACCCAATTTTTATCAATTTGAAACCGGACGGCACATTTCCTGCTCATATTCCCGACCCTACCATTCCCACCTGTCTTGAACAGGCGATAGGGTTAGTAAAGGAAACCGGGGCCGACTGCGGGGTCGGCTATGATGGTGATGCTGACCGAATCGGTGCAATTGACGATATGGGTAATCTTCTATATGGCGACAGGCTGTTGGGGATTTTTGCCCAAGATGCCCTGAGCCGGCATCCGGGCGCGACAATTGTGTTTGATGTAAAATGCTCTCAAGGGTTGGTTGAGCACATCCTTGCTCGCGGTGGAGTTCCGCTTATGTGGAAAACCGGACATTCTTTAATTAAAGCCAAGATGAAAGAGGTGAACGCCCCGGTTGCCGGCGAGATGTCAGGACATATGTTTTTTGCCGAGGACTACTATGGCTATGACGATGCGATATTCGCCTCCTTAAAACTTTTGCAAATAGTTGCTGAATCAGGGAGAAAACTTTCCGAACTTGCTAGTGCGATTCCCTACTACTATGCCACACCAGAAATCCGGGTAAATATCATTAGTTCAGATGCCGAGCGGTTAAAGTTTGAAATTGTTTCCTATCTCCGAGGTTATTTTCAGAAAAAATTTGAGGTGATTGATATTGATGGTGCCCGAGTGACCTTTCCTGACGGCTGGGGGCTGGTTCGTGCCTCCAACACCCAGCCAATTCTAGTCCTGCGTTTTGAGGCAAAGACCCCGGAAAGGTTGAAGGAAATTGAGCAACTGTTTTACGACCAACTGCGCCAGTTTCCAGAGGTGGAACTGCCTAAGGTTTGATGCACCGCTCAGAACGGCTCCTTCGTGCCGCCCTTAATCCCAACCGATTGATTGAAGATGGCGAACGAGTTTGTATTGGCGTTTCTGGTGGTGCCGATAGCCTCTGTCTTCTCATTACCCTTTTAGATTACAATCGGCGCCATCGTAAAGGATGGCAACTATATCCGGTGCATATCAACCCCGGTTTTCCTAACTGGAAAACCAAAGGAATTGAACGGCTTTGTGAGCGAATGGGGTTAACCTGCTTGGTAAAAACCATAGATGTGCCAAGGAAACTAAAGGAGACGAAAACCGACTCCTGTTTTTTCTGCGCCCGGGAGAGAAGGAAGGCACTTTTCCGAACCGCTAAGGAATTGAACTGTAATAAGGTCGCATTAGGGCATCACCTTGAGGATGTGAATGAAACATTCCTTTTAAATCTCATTTTCACCGCCTCGGCTCGCACCATCCTTCCGGTCCAACCGCTCTTCAAAGGTGCCCTAAAGGTGATTAGGCCGCTATACTATTTCACTGAGGAGATGATTACCGCCCGGCTGAACTCGGCTCACATCAGACCGGTGCAAAACCGCTGCCCATATTTTAAAAAAGGGGCGCGCATTCTTATCCGCAGATTCCTTAACCGACTCCTTCGCTATGACGCCCGGGTGGCAACCAATATATTCTGGGGCATCCACAACCTTAAACCGGAATATTTACCCGGCTGAATAGTATAAGGCAACCTGGGTCCCCCCGCGTAGGGCACCCCCCTCGGTCCCGTCATTCCGAGCTTGCCGAGGAATCCCTTGTATTCAATTCAAAATGCAAAATGTAAAAGTCAAAACGAATTGGTTTTTGGCTTCTCCTGTAGTCGGGCTCGGGGTAGACTCTTTTTGGTTTCTCTGTAGAGAGGCATATTGAGGTTTTCCTTAAAGGTAAAGGTAATTCTTGACAGGAGAAAATTAAGAATTATTATTTTATAAGAGGTATTTTGTGACACCGAATAATTATATTCGCTGGGTGTTGGCGAAATACGAATTGGCCGAAGGAACTACTTCCCCGGCCGAGAAGGCGGTTGAGGAGTTAAAACCGTTGTTAAAAGAATGGGCGGGACGCTATCTTTTGAACCTAACCCTTTGCGGTTCCTACGCTAAAGGCACCAGAGTCAAAGGAGGGACCGATATTGACATTTTAATTTCCCTCGGTCCCCGCACGCCACTGGATATGGCGAAGGTATATGAACATTTCTTCAACTGGCTGAGGAAGCGAGGCTTTACGCCTTTTAAGGAAAATATCGCCCTCAGACTGAGTTATCACGGTCTGGCCATCCATTTGATACCGGCGAAGCAGGAATGGGGGACGACAAATGACCATTTAATTTTTGAGACCACCCGGAACCGAATCACCCGAACCAACTTTGATGCCCATATCAAACTGATCCGGGCGGCGGGGCGCGCCAGTGAAATCAAAGCGCTTAAAATCTGGCGTTCTCTAAGGGGCTTACGTTTTCCCTCATTCTGTTTGGAACTGGTAGTTATCCATGCCCTGCGCCAGCAACCGCATGATGTTCTGGCAGGGAATATGGAGAGAGTCCTCAAGTGTCTTCGGGATGAGTTTCCGACAACCCCTTTCCGGGACCCGGCGAATTACGAGAACATCGTTTCGGACGAACTTTTGGAGCACGAAAAACTGGCGATAGCCGACGCGGCAGCGGAAAGCCTTACTCAGACCACTTGGAGCAAAATCATCTGGTAAATGGGCTCCCCCCTTTTCTTATTTTTAGCGATATTGGCGGTCCTGCTCACTGGCTGTGGCAAAAAGGAAATTAAGAACGAGATTGTCGTTAAAGAGATAGGGTTAAAGATGAAAATACCTGCGGGCTGGCAATTGGGCATTCCCTCTATTCACCCCGGCAAAAAGTACCGAGTATCTCCTACTGGTGACCACTGTTTTCCTTCAGAGAAAAGTTCCTACCCCTTTGGTCGGGTCTGGGTGATGGACTTGGCGCCATTCTCCTCATTAAAAGAGTTCGTTAGCACCACCCCCACCCTTCACGGTTTGACAGTTACTCAGGTGCCGATGCAGATTTGTGGTTACGAGGGTTTTGAGATAATAAGTTCCGGGTTAGGTGAAAATCGTGTTCCGGTACAGGGAGTGTATCAATACATCCGGAAAGGTGATAAGGTAATCGTCGTTTCTTTTCTAACTCTCGCCGACTCCTTTGCCACTCAGGAGTCACTTTTCCGCCTTTCATTAAAATCCTTAGTGATTGAATAAAATTTATTCTCGGCGATTTCCAATCGCAGATTATTTGGAGAAAAAGGTGCATTTTGCTGAATGGAAAAGTGTCGTGAGACAGAACAGTGCCCTTATTGTCCTTTTGCTAATTTTTATTGGGTCGCGCATCGTTTACTTTCTTCTTGGGGTGCGATTTGATGACAGCCTTCTTCTCTGGTCGCCACACTATATTGACCGGCAACTTCTTATAAGTGATTTTGGCAGGAGTATATTTTATCTCCACAGTCAGCCGCCGATAATGAATCTGTTTTTAGGGATTGTTCTCCATTTGTTTCCTAACTATGAGACAAACATCTTTTGGTTCTGCTATCTCCTATTAGGTCTCACACTTATGCTCAGTTTCTACCTACTTCTAAAAAATCTTGGTGTGGTTACGCCTCTAACAGTTATTTTCCCTGCCCTTTTTATAATAAGTCCGGGCGCTATCCTTTATGAGAACTGGCTCTTCTACAGCTATCCGGTATGCACCGCGCTCACCTTCTCCGCCTTAATTTGTCTAAAATTCTTCAAGAGCCCCCGGCTTGTTTATTCGCTGCTCCTTTTCTTTTCTCTGGGGATTGTTGCGCTAATGTGGAGTTTCTTTCACCTTCTCTGGCTAGTAGCCGGCGTTGCTATACTTCTTACTTTGCGACCACAAGAGTGGAAAAGAATCGTGTTAGGTTTTACTATACCCTTTATCCTTGTTCTCGGCTGGTATGTAAAAAATGCCATACTTTTTGGCGAGTTTACCGCCAGCACCTGGTTCGGCATGAACTTCTCCCGGATAACAACCTGTATGCTCTCTTTAGAGGAACGAAAGCAGCTTAATACTAACGGTATTATTTCGGTGTTTTCTACCCTCACAGCATTTGGTGATTTAGACCAATATCAGCCTTACCTTAAGCCAGTTCCTCTGACCGGAATTCCAGTTCTTGACCAGAAACGAAAAGCAAGTGGATTTCCCAATCTCAATAACATCGCCTACATTTATATTTTCCGTGAGCGGGCAAAGGATGCCTTTCGGGTCATTACTCTTAAGCCTAACGCCTACTTCCGCGGTATTATCAGAGCGGTTTTGATATTCTTTACCCCAGCAGACGACTACCTTTATTTTGGTAAAAACCGGACAAAAATTGAGACCTTTGCTCGGGTTTTCAACACCATTTTCGCTGGGCAATTCAACCGCTACATCAACCCTAAGTTCCGTGTGACCAAACCAGTTTTACACTATCTCCTTGTTATGGCTCACACTGGGCTCTTTATTATCATCGGCTATGGCGGTGCCTTTATCGCCGGCATCCTATTATTGCGTTCCCACCACGCCAATTTCGTCTCACAGACCTTAATCTTTATCTGGATGACTCTTCTCTATGGCTTGCTGGTTGGGACATTGACCGAAGTGGGTGAAAACAACCGTTTTCGTTTTGTCTTTGACCCTTTGATGCTTGCTTTCGTGGGTACTATTATCCGCCCCGATTCGGGCTTTTTCCTTGACCAGAGGAAAAAGCAAGGTATAAGTTAACGGTGGCAAGTCATATTATTGAAGAGAAGGGGAAGGTATTAAACACTAAACCGAGATGATTAAGTTGAAAATGTAAGGAGACATTTTGAAGAAACCGGTTAGAAATTTTTTAATTATTTTCGGCGTAATTGCCCTTTTTTCTCTGTTTATCTTTCTTAATCGCCGTCCCCAGTCTGGCGGGATAAAGTGCGAGACGCAAGAGGTGCGATATGGTTCAATTCTCTCTCAGGTTTCCGCTTCCGGCACCTTACGGGCAAAAAATCAGGTAAATTTGCAAGCGCAGGTGATGGGGGTGGTGAAAAGGTTAAGGGTAAAGGAGGGCGACAGGGTTCGCCGGGGCGACACCCTTTTGGAACTTGACCGAGAGAGTTATGAGGCACAACTGCTCCTTGCCCGGGCGCAGTTTAATCAGGCGCAACTCAAACACGCCCGCAACGAAACCCTTTATCAAAAAAGTCTAATCGCCGCTGAGCAGTTTGAAGCATCAAAGTCCGCCTACGAAATCGCCCAAGCCCAGTTTCTTCAGGCACAGGACCAGTTTGATAAAACGGTCATCTGTTCACCAATATCGGGAATGGTTACTCAGGTGAATATCAAAGAGGGCGAAACGGTGATTATTGGCACAATGAACTACCCTGGCACTACTCTAATGGTAATCGCCGACCTTTCCGAGATGCAGGCACTGGTTGAGGTTGATGAGACCGATGTCGTACGGTTAAGAAATGGGCAACCGGCATTTATTACGGTTGATGCCCTACCGGACATTACTTTTACTGGTAGGGTGACGAAAATTGGTTATATGCCAGTTCAGAAAACGCTTACTGCGGAACAGACCGCCACCAATTTTCAGGTAGAGGTTATGCTGGATAGCGCAGCGCCAACCCTGCGCCCCGGTATGACTGTCCACACCAAAATCACTACCGCCCAATTGGATTCGGTTCTCGTTGTGCCAATTCAGGCGGTAGGAAGGCGAAAGGTAAAGGGGAAAGAGACCGAGACGGTCTTTGTGGTTAAGGGTGGTAAGGCGGTTCTCACCCCGGTTCGCACCGGCAAATCAAGCGATACCGATGTTGAAATTGTTGAAGGTCTCAATCTTGGTGATGAGGTCATTGTCGGTCCATATAAGGTTCTTACCAAACTCAGCGATGGTGCCCGGGTTAAACCCGAGCGGACAAAAGAGGAAGAGGTAGAGGTAAAAACTCGGTAAAGTAGAATAGAACTTTGCTCCTCCAAGTAGAAAATTTGACAAAAATTTACTCACTGGGCAAGACTTCAGTTCGGGCGCTTGATGGTGTATCGTTGGAGATTGAAGAGGGCGAATATGTGGCACTGATGGGACCATCAGGTTCAGGGAAATCAACCCTGATGCACATCCTGGGCTGTCTTGATCGACCGACGAGCGGAATATACCGGTTTAACGGACAGGATACCGCCTTTCTCAATGATACCGAACTTGCCCGTTTACGAAACCAAAAGTTTGGGTTTGTCTTTCAGAATTTTAACCTCCTTCCCCGTCTCTCTGCTTTGGCGAATGTCCAGTTGCCGATGCTCTACGCCGGTGTTAATCGTAGAGAACGTATCAACCGGGCAGTTGAACTTTTAAATATGGTGGGTCTGGGCGACCGGGTCAATCATCGCCCCAGCGAACTTTCTGGTGGCGAAATGCAGCGGGTGGCAATTGCTCGGGCGCTTGCCAACAAACCCACCGTCCTTCTTGCTGATGAGCCAACGGGCAATCTTGACTCCAAGACTGGCGGTGAAATTATGAACATCTTTGACCGTCTGGCTCGAGAGGGAAATACCATAGTTCTTGTTACCCATGACCCAACTGTTGCCCGTTATGCCCGTCGGCTCATCCGTCTTCAAGATGGTAAAGTTGTTTATGAGTAACTGCTGAAAGCCAGCCTGAGGAGTAAAGATGTCCTTCTGGGAACTTGCCAAACTTGCCCTCGGCACATTTCACGCTCATCGGCTTCGTTCCTTCCTCACCGTTCTCGGTATTATCATTGGGGTGATGACCGTAATTTCTATTGTTTCTTTAATTCAGGGAATGAACTATGAGGTGGAACGTCAGATAGCATCACTCGGCTCTAATGTCATCTATCTCCAGAAGGTCAGTTGGGGAATGGGCAGTATTGACTGGGATGAGATTACCCGGCGTCCAGACTTAACATACGATGACGCCCTTGCCCTTGCCCGATTACCGGTAGTGGCAAAAGTGGCACCAATGCGCAGCCGGATGATAGGCAGACTCAACTATAGAAACCGAAAGGTAACCAACATTGAGATGGCGGGTATTACCCCCTCCTATGGCACGCTTGCCAACTACCAGGTTGAGACTGGTAGATTTATCAACTCTGACGACAGTCTGCGGAAAAAAGCGGTGTGTGTAATTGGTGGATATATTATTGACAACCTATTTCCGGACGAGGACCCGCTGGGTAAACAACTCCTTATTGAGGGCAAATCCTTTACCGTGATTGGCACATTGGTGCGGAAGGGGAGTTTTCTTGGTCAATCTATGGACAATGTCCTTTTTATTCCTCTATCAACTTTTGAGAAGAGTTTCGCGCCGAAAAGGGGCTATGGCGAGTTTGCCCACAGCCTCAGCATTCTTATTGAGCCGAAAAAAGGGGTAACATTAGAACGCATCATTGACCAGGTCCGGGAACTGATGCGACGCCGCCATGGACTGGGCTATGATAAACCGGATGACTTCGGTATCAATTCTCAAGAGACTCTGAGACAAATCTATCATAATATCAGCCGGGTTGCCTTTATTGTGATGATTGCGGTGGCGGCAATTTCCCTTCTGGTTGGGGGCATCGGCATTATGAACATAATGCTGGTGGCGGTTGCGGAACGCACCCGGGAAATCGGTTTAAGAAAGGCGCTTGGTGCTACCACCAAAGACATCCTCTATCAGTTTCTCCTTGAATCGGTATTTCTGGCTTTGATGGGTGGTCTTTTCGGCGTTATCCTTGGATTAAGTATCGCCAAAGTTGTTGAACTCGCCTTCCATCTCCACGCCGCGGCGCCATTGTGGATAATCCTCTTAGGGTTCGGCTTCTCCGCTACGGTTGGCATCTTCTTTGGCATCTATCCTGCATCCCGCGCTGCCCGATTAGACCCCATCCAGGCACTCCGTTATGAATAAATCTCTTTCAACAAGAGTCCACTACCGGCACGAGGGAACCGGCGTCAGGGATGATGTACAGGGTGGCGTTTTTGCCCAGTTTTTCAAGGGCAGAGTCAAGCGCAGCCTGAATTGAAGGAAAAGGCTGCATAAAGACGCTTTTGATGAGGTCATCTTTTACCCCAGGCATCACCGTGTAGAGTTGCGCCTTCTGCATTATCCGGGCAAGGCGGGCTGCCTTATGCCAGCCCAGGATATCGGGTGGTTTCATTTTTAAAAGTTCATCAGGGCTGGGACAGGACTGCAGAACTCTGACAAACTCGTCGTTGCCAACACCGTCATAACAGGGAGAGACGGTAATCTGGATTCCACCTGGTTTTAATGCCGGGACGGCAAACTCAACCGCCCTTTGGGACTGGTAGAAGTTGATGGTATAGGGCGCCTGAAGAACGCTTAAAATGATGTCAGCCTTCTCTTTTATCGGCACCGCAAAGACCTTATAGGCATCGGTGCAGGCTTTTTCAAATGAGGTGAATAAATCACCATAGTGAACTGAAAGGAGGTTGTGCTTTGAGTCCTGAACGAGTTGGATGGAAAAGACCGGTTTGGGAATCATCCTTGCCGCCTCAGTCATATCAAGATGAACCGGGTTTTCTTTGAGTGAGAATGGGGCGGAGGCAGGGTGGAGCAAAAGGTTGTGGTTCTGGGTGATGGTTTTGATAGAGGCAATTCCAGGGATGAAGCATTTTCTGCCACCGGTATAGCCGGCAAAGTAATGGGGTTCAATGGAGTTGATGGTGATGAGCTTTTCTGCCCAGAGGAGTTCGCGGTTCAGTTCTACATCGGTGCCGAAACGGGTTTTTCCTAAGAAGTAGAGATGGGATTTTTCCCAAGAGTTGTGCTGGATGATGCGCTCTTTTAGCGGCGCAAATATTTCCTCACCTACGATTTTTTTCAGTTCTGATTCTTTTGCCGGGCGATGGGTGCCAAGGCAGATGAGGTATTTGGTGTCCTTTTTATTCAGTTCCTCTTCAAGGGGTTGGAGAATAGTCTCATTGGGTGTTGGTCGGGTGTAGTCGTTCAAGAGGATAAGGATGCGCTGGGAATCGGCGATAAAATTTTTTACCTTTTGTGCTGCCTTATCAATCTCCGAGGTGATATCACAAAATGGCGTTGCGAAACGGTTGGGCTGAAGAACGCCGAGGAGGTTTTTTTCTGAAACTGAGACCAGTTCGGTTTTATTGTCATAGGTTATTGGTAGCTGCATTATTCATTAATTATAAATCGGTAACCAGACTTTACAAGGATTGATGATGTTAATATGATTAGTTATGGCAAACAGAAATAAACCGGTAGTGGCAATTTTAATGGGTAGTGATAAGGACCTTGAGGTGATGAGTGAGGCAAAGCGGGTATTGGAGGAGTTCGGGGTTGAGGGTGAGACTTTTGTCCTCTCGGCGCACCGGACCCCGGAGAAGTGCCGGCAGTTTGCCCGCAGTGCAGCGAAAAAAGGGATAAAGGTCATAATTGCCGGCGCGGGCAAGGCGGCGCATCTTGCTGGTGTTATCGCCAGTTATACCACTTTGCCGGTGATAGGCGTTCCTTTGGATGCTGGTTTGGGTGGTTTGGATGCGCTTTTGTCAACGGTGCAGATGCCTGCCGGTGTGCCGGTGGCAACGATGGCGATTGGCCGGTCAGGTGCGATTAATGCGGCACTTTTGGCGGTGGCGATTCTGGCGTTGAGTAATCAGGAACTAAAAGAAAAACTTGAGCGGTTCAGAAAAAGGCAGGCAAGGGAGGTAGGTAAAGGGACTAAATAAGGAGGGGTTATGGTTTGGTTGTTATTACTAATTACCGCAGGAGGGCAAATGAGTCCAAAGGATTCAATTGTTATTCTGCCCAAGCCCGATACTATTGGCAGAGTTACAGTGGAACAGGCACTTTTGAGGCGCAGGTCAATTCGTTCCTATTCAGGTGAACCTTTGACCCTGCAGGAGGTGAGCCAGTTACTATGGGCGGCTCAGGGCAAAACCGGCAAGACCTATGGCAGAACCGCACCTTCGGCCGGGGCTACCTATCCGATGGAGGTTTATCTTGTCGCCGGCAAAGTTACTGGTCTTGAGTCCGGGGTTTATCATTATCTAATTGAAGAGCATGCGCTAAAACTAATCAAAACTGGCGATGTGCGGCTTGAACTGGCGGGTGCGGCGCTGGGTCAAACCTGCATTCAGATGGCACCGGCGGTTTTGGTTCTGTGTGCAGAGTATCGCCGGACAACCGGCAGATATGGTGAACGGGGCGAGCGTTATGTCCATATGGAAGCCGGACACATCGGGCAAAATGTTTCCTTAGAGTGTGTGGCTTTGGATTTAGGCACGGTAATGATTGGTGCATTTGGTGATGAGGCGGTGAAGCGGGTAATTGGAACGAAGTTGGCTCCATTGTATATTATGCCGATTGGACACAGGAAGTAATAATGAGCGAGGTGGTTTTACAAACCGCGCTTAAGGGGATAAAGAAAGTTGGTTCTGGAAAGGTGCGGGACATTTATCAGGTTGGCGAACATCTTTTGATAATTGCCACCGACCGGTTGAGCGCCTTTGATGTTGTTTTACCGGATGGAATTCCGGATAAAGGTAAGGTATTGAACCTCCTTTCGGTCTTCTGGTTTGAAAGGTTTAGAAGGGTTATTGCCAATCACCTAATTACCGCCAATGTTGAACAGTTTCCTTTTGAACTTACCCCCTACAGGGATTTACTCCAGAACCGGGCGATGCTTGTCCGTCAAGCAAGACCTTTACCGGTGGAGTGTGTGGTGAGAGGTTATCTTGCCGGCAGTGGCTGGCAGGAGTATCAAAAGACCGGTGCGGTGTGCGGTATAAAATTGCCACCGGGATTAAAACAGGCGGAGAGGCTACCGGAGCCGATATTCACACCATCAACCAAGGCGATGACCGGGCATGATGAGAATATCACCGAGGAGGAGATGGTGCGGTTGGTAGGTGAAAAGATTACCCGAAAGGTGCGCCGGATATCTATTGAGATGTACACCAAGGCGAGTGAATACAGCCAAGAAAGAGGGATTATCATTGCCGACACCAAGTTTGAATTCGGGTTGATTGAAGAGGAACTGGTGTTGATTGATGAGATATTGACCCCGGATTCCTCAAGGTTCTGGTCGGTAAAAGATTACCAGGTGGGAATTTCACCACCCAGTTTTGATAAGCAGTTTGTCCGGGACTACCTAAATGCGACTGGCTGGAACCGTCAGCCACCCGCGCCGCATTTACCACCGGAGATTATCGCTGGAACCGCAGCTCGTTATCGTGAGGCGTTAAGGCTCTTCACCGGAATAGAACTTGAATAGATGCTTGTTGCCGAGTTTGATTACCATCTACCTAAAGAACTTATTGCTCAAGAACCAATAGAGCCGCGTGACGCATCCCGGCTTTTGGTGGTGGACAGAAAATCCAAAGAGTTTTACGAGGCGCGTTTCTCGGAAATAGGTAACTGGCTTTCCCCTGGCGACCTATTGGTTGTTAATGATACGAAGGTCATCCCGGCAAGGCTATTTGGGGTGTTGCCTACCGGTGGTAAAATGGAGTTTCTTCTATTAAGACGGATAGAACCGGGTGTCTGGGAGACACTCACGCGTCCGGCAAGGAAGGCAAGGGTAGGGACAAGAGTCAAATTTGACCGATTTGAAGGGTTGATTCTCAGCCGCCAGGAGAAGGGGGTAAGGATAGTCCGTTTTGAACCCGGGGATATTGACCATTTCTTATGGACAAAGGGCGAGATTGCACTACCGCCCTATATTCGCCAGAAATGCGAAAGACCTGATAGATATCAGACGGTTTATGCCCGCTCTCCTGGGGCGGTGGCAGCGCCTACCGCCGGATTGCACTTTACTCCGGAACTACTGAAAAAAATTGCCGATAAAGGGGTGCGAATTGCCTCTATTACCTTGCATGCCGGGCTGGGGACATTCCGACCGGTTAAGGCGGAAAGGGTTGAGGAACACCAGATGTATCCGGAGGAGTTTGAATTGACCTTAGAGACTGCCAGGGTTGTCAATAGGGCACTTGAGGAAAAAAGACGGGTGGTGTGCGTGGGTACCACGGTGGTGCGGGTTTTGGAGGGGCAGGCGATAATGAGTGATGGCAAAGTGCAGGTGCAGCCGGGAAGAGGATTGACAAGCCTTTATATCTATCCCGGTTATCAATGGAAGG
>JBDRUH010000036.1:0-15488 GCA_039801225.1 Caldifarciminota bacterium | reverse complement strand
ATTTGTTATCTACAACCGGAAAATGCTTCGTCCGAGCTACCACCTTCGTCGCTCCCTCCTTAGTTAGTTCGAGCTGACGCTTAGAATAGTTGAAGTAAACCAGTTCTACATCAAACTCATCCTGCAATAGCCGCTGAAGTTGCACTCCATACCTTCCAATGCCCTCATGCCAGGACAAGTCGCTGACAAAACCAACTGTCGGCTTCATCATGAAAGAAAAAAAACTTAACACAATAGCCTCCTCCTGTAAAGCCTTGCACTTTGAGCAACCACTATGTTAAAAAATACTTGACACAACACAACAGGAAGTTCTATAATTGGTTATGGTCATTAGGCTATTAATTATTGCCTTAACCGCACTGACCTTACCACTCTCTACCCTAGCCCTAACCTGGACCGAGACGACTCACCGAGACTTTAGCGATGGAACTTTTGAGAGCCACATTTATGTTTCATTTCGTGATGGAGGCACAATAGAATTTGCTAACCGTTTTGATTTGAACAACGATGGGTGGATTGATATTGCCTGTCCGGATATGGATGGACCAAACTTCACCGTCTACTTCGGTGACTCAACAGGCTTTTCAGTCACTCGCTGTCGGAGACTTCCAGCCGCCTCAGGCGGTGAGTATGATATTGCTGACCTAAATCTTGATAGCAAAGCTGAAGTAGTTCACGCCGCCTGGCATACTTCTCTCGGAGTCATTTACTGGGGGTCAGATTCAGGTCCCTCTAAATCTGACACTTCCCTCTTTCCTACCCACACTGCAGAAGCAATAACAATCGCCGACCTTGACCATGATGGCTGGCTTGACCTGATATTTCCTGGTGAGGCCCCACCCATAGTAACAATATATTGGGGTAGTGAGCAGGAATATTCACCAACTCACTCTACAGAAATCTACATCGGTCGAGCTCTTGGTCATCGGACCGTTATCGCCGATATCAATCGTGACGGTTATCTGGATATGACCGCGTGTTGTGCATCCGACACAACTCAACAACCAATAGTCTATTTTGGTCCAAATCGCACTTACCGGATCGAATGGCTTGATTATCTCGGCTGGCATGACTGGTGTGGTCATGGACATACCCTCGCTGATTTCAATAATGACGGTTGGCTGGATATCGTCTTAAGCGGTTTTAATGGTATCACAAGCTCGTATATCTACTTCGGGTCGCCAACCGGATTCACCCCCCAAAACCGCACAATTGTCAATCCTGGAAATTCCGTGGGCGGAACCTCAGCGTATGACTTTGATTCTGATGGTGACCTAGACCTCATCTATTATCGTGGGAATGGACACTTAGGTGGTTCGCCTCAACTTCCGATAATCTATTATAATAGTGGAACAGCACCTTACTTCAGTGACTTAAATACGCAAGAAATTGGACCTTATCCAGTAAATTCCCATGGTGGAATGGTAGCTGATTTTAATCAGGACGGCTATATTGATGTATTCTTAGAGGTAACAAGTATGTCCAGTCTCGTTCTATGGGGACCAAATTGGAATAGCTGCGATACACTTCCATGTATAGAAGCCCATCATGGACCCCAACGGGATATTGGAAACGTTTACGATCGTTCTTATAAAGAAGAATACATCTCCTCGGTATTTGATGCGGGCGAGAATACCACCTGGCAGAGAATCTCCTGGGAAGATACCGCTCCAGGTGGCTCTTCAATCACTATGGCAATCAGGACCGGTAACACCCCTGAGCCAGACTCTTTCTGGAGTGAATGGCTCGCTGTAGAGAATGGCAGTTTTATTCCTGAGTCCCTTTCATCCCGCTATATCCAATACCGCGCCATCTTCAGTTACATCACCCCGGCTTGCCTGCCGATGCTTTATGAAGTAAGGATAGACTACGGTCCATCAGCCGCGTTAGATGTTGGCGTGCAGAGAGTTGTTACACCTACTGGCACAGTTGACTCCGGCGTAGTAATTGTGCCTGAAGCGATTGTTCGCAATTATGGCACTCAGCCGGCACAGTTCCCAGTAACAATGCTCATCGGCTCAGATTATTCTGAAACTGAGAGCCTCAGCCTTGACCCGGGAAAAATAGCTACGGTTAAGTTTTCTTCTTGGACCGCTCACCCTGTTGGCACTCTACCGGTTGTCTGTTTCACCAGTCTTTCTAATGATGAGAACCACTCAAATGACACCGCAAAAACCTCTGTTGCCGTTCAGGGTGAGGTATTGCACGATGTTGGCACAATTGAGATTCTTGCCCCGGTAGGAACCATTCGCACCGGTGATACTGTTATCCCTCGGGCAAGCGTGCGTAACTTTGGCACCTCAACCGAGCGTTACTTTAATGTCCGGTTCCGAATCGGCACAGTTTACGACCGGATTGTCACGGTAAACTCAAGTGTTGAGCCCAATTCGGCGGTTCAGGTCTCATTTCCTTCCTGGATAGCAACACCTGGCGTTTATACTGTCAGTTGTTCAACGATGCTGGTGATTGATGCCCATCCGGAAAATGACAAACTCACCCGAACTATTACCGTTGGTGGCACTCAGCATCAGGATACCCTTTTGATTGAATGGGACCAAGAGGACCGCCTGGAAATAGGAGAGAGAAAGTCATACAGTTTCTATGCCGAATTAAAAAGTGATAGTGGTGGCTTTGTTGAGATTCACCCGCCCCAGGTTCCGACAAACTGGTCTGGTGTCCTTTTTGACTCCGCCGGTGGAAAAGTCCTTTCTGACAACAATGGTAATGGCATACCTGACCTTGGTTATGTTTCACCCTACCGGCGCTATTATTTCACCCTGCAGGTTGAGGCACCTCAAAGCCTAATTGGTGACACCGGAGCGTTAACCACTATAACATTTAATCTCCGCGGCTTTCTCTCCCGGGATAGCCTTGTCAAAGACAGCGCTATACTAAAAATCAAACTTGTACCCAAACTTTCAATTCACAACTTTCCCAACCCGTTTGAGGACAAAACCACATTCGTCATCGGGCTGCCTGAGGATGGCAGAATTACCCTCACAGTTTACAATCGGGTTGGTGAACTGCTCTGCCGGGTGACAGAGAAGGAATTTCACTCCGCTGGTATTCATTTCATCCCCTGGGATGGCAGAAACAACCGGGGAAGACCGGTAGCCCCCGGGACCTATCACTATCTCTTGGAATATGAGCATAAAGGTAAAACCGACCGCATCAGAAAAAAACTGGTGCGGAGTGGTAAATAATCCAGAAGTAGAAAGAGCCACAATTTTCGTCGTGATGGCAGTAAAACCGGTTCGGAAATATTTCTTTCTCTTACTTTTTTTAATCCTTGCCTGTTGTCCCCACCGTTCACAAATAAACCGGTTTTTCTCTTCCAATTCTCCGCCGGTAGAAGTGGGTTTTTACCCTTACTATATCAGTCCTTTGCCCTCAAATCACCCAATTATGGAGAAAGCAACGAATTTAAGAAAAGACATTGAAAGTAACGAACCGATATTGCGTAAATTGGTCCGAGAAAATATTGGGGTTAAGGCACCATTGGAGTTTAAGTTTCAATATCTTGGGAAAGATTCTATCCATCAGCGATTAATCCTTACCTATTTTGCCCGAAATTATCAACCCGAAATGATTGCTGGTTGGCGGGTTTCTCTGGTTTACTCCTTACCCCACCTCAAACTTTTGTGTGCCTATGTGGCTGAAGTGCCGTTAGATTAAATCCCGTGCCCTATGTCGCAACTATTTAATACAGTGGCTGATTTATTTTTACCTCATAACTTTTGGTAAGATACTCCACCTTTACCCGGTCTTGCTCCACATCAATAATCCGGCGCCCCTCAATCTGGTCACCCTTTTTTACCCGTCGTTCACCAACAATCGCCATTCGTTCTCCGGTTGGCTCGGAGATAATTGCTTTGAGGACCGGCACTCCGCTCTGTTTGGTGGTGTATCCACCTCGGCTACTCCGGATGGTAGTCCGCTCGCCAGTTTCTCCTTTTCGCCGCGACCGTTCCCTTCTTTTTGCCTTCCTTTCCTCCCGAAGTCGCCGCCGCTCCTCGCGACGCTCACTCTTTCTCTCCTCCCGGCTCTCCCGAGCGCGCACCCGCGCTGAGCCTGTCCTTTCTCTGGTTACCCTCTCTCTCCCTTGCGCCAGTTGGGTAAGAGTACCACCTTCTCTTCTCACACTCCTTGGTTTCTTCTTGCCACCCGATGCCATAATTACTATTATCACAACTACAACTACTAATGCCAAAACTGGAATAGCAAACTGAGCAATTCCGCCTTTTTTACCCGCTTTCTTAGAAGTAGCCATCCGGGGCGGACCTTGAATCTTCATCATATTTACCTCCTTAGGTTCTCTTGAAGGTATTTTCTGATTAATCCATTCATAAACCCATTAAAGTTCACCTAAAACATTACCACAACTGCCTACCCTCTGTCAAGAAGAAAATTTAGAAGCATGCCCGAAGTTGAAAGGAAAACCGGTGCTCAGTGGACCGGTCGGGGCGGTCTTCAAAGGTATATTGAACGCTTGCCTGAAAAATTTCATTGAAGAGATGCTCAAATGTAAAGGAGGCTTGGGGCGTCCAACCTAACGGCTGACTTAAGCCCACCTCCCAAGGAAGATAAGGAACTGATGCCCACCGGTATTTTAATCCCACCTGAGCCCTCAATTTGGTCTTTTCGCCCAATACCCTGGTATTTGCCAGCCAAGATTCCAGCGTCACCAACCGGAACCGACCCAATTCTGGATAGGAAACCGGCTGGGAAATAACCTTGGGCTCTATAGAAAAACCCGGCTCCAATCGCCACCTTGTGCCAATAACTGGAGTAACTGAGAAACGAAAACCCCTTTCTTCATAATCAATCTCATCAAGACTTAACCAACGGAAAAAGGCGTTGTATTCCAAGCGATTGCGTATCTCAATATCTAATATTCTCGTGGTTAATAGTTCAATAAATTCTTGGTGCCGAGTTGTCCTCTTACCGGTCATTGGCGAAGTGCGGTCAACACTCAAGTCGCCGGCAAATCCAATTACTGGACTCACAAAAGATTCCAACGCAAAAACATCAACTCTTAAATCAAACCTACCTGCCTCGCTTAAAAGTGCGGTATCTGAACCTATCCGCTCATAACTGAAGGAACCGGAAAAACCCATCGGCTCAAAACTTGATATTTCCACAACACCGTTATAAGAAAACTCTTTCGCAGCGGTAAACTTGCCCAAAAAGACCACTACCCGTTCATAGTCACCCTTGGGGTCTAAAATATACCCACCGGTTATTGAATCACGGCGGTAGGAACCATTTCCCTTTCCAACATAACGAAATTGCTCCTCACGCAGTTGAACCTGACGATAGGATTGATTGGCCGCAGTGGAAAATACTAAACCCCGCTTTGGAGTCCACCTGGCAATAAGTGTGCCAAAAAATTGCCGCCAGTTATTCTCATTGACGGTAATAAAGTCCATTCTTTGAATCCCACCCAAGCCTTCAACTCTTACCAACTCCTTAGTCAGCCAATTCCAGTTTACCTGCAAAACCTGACTTTGATTAATCAATTGCCACCTCTCTGAATCTGGTTGGGCATATTCGGTCACACGGAATTCGGCACCGCCGTTAAAACTTTCCATTGGTTTGACATCGCCGCCGATATCCCAGGCACGAACTCGTTTTTGTGTTTCCAATTCCATTTCCCAACCAACTTTCGGTGAAACCCATAGAACCCGGGGTGAAAGTGTCGCTTTTACTCTATTACTCTCGTTGACGCGGAAAAACTCTCCCCAAAACCAACCCAACCGACAGCCACCGCCAAAGCGATTAACAATATTGTTATTAAACTTTACCAGTCTCCCTAACTCTCCACGCAACTCCAGCCATTGCCAAGGTGTTAACCGGGTAAAAAACTCATCGGTTGCTTGCCGGTCCATTTCTTCTGCCCCACCCCAACGATAGGCAAAATCCACATCTTTAACTTCCGCTGGTAGAAGAAAATCTTTACCACAACTGCGATGCCGATAGTTAATCGCCACTAAAGAGTCTTTCCAGCCCAAAGTAAAATCCAGCGCCCCGGCATCCCTTCTTGCCTGATTTTGAGCAAATAGGTTTAAACTCCGACGCTGAAATGCACCTTCTAAGGTAGTGGTAAACCGTGCCAATTCAAAGCCAGTCTTACCATAAATAATTTCACCCCTTTGGGGCAAAGGAACTTTGACACTATCAATATAGTTACCGGCATTAACTCCAACATACCGAAAACCACCCAACGTGTCATCATAAACATAAGAACCGAGTGAATCGCCCTTCAATGTAAAACTTACCTGGTAATCACCTTTTCCAGTACCAACGAATCGGTAATATTCACCTTCCCGAACATAATCGCCCTGTCCCAAACCCACATACTTCGCCCCCGGCAACCAAGCACGACTACTATCATCACCAATCGCTCCGAGCGTCTGTTTTTCTTCAGTAGTCAACTCCTCTAAAAACTTTTCCGGGTTGTCTCCCTCTTGAAAGAAACTGCACTCAAATTGAAAAGGTCCCGGTTGCACTCCCAGACCAAAAACCATCTGGCTTCGTTCATAAGCCTCGGTAAGATACTGAAACTCCGCTTCAATCCTGGAACGACTACCAATTATATGCCGATTGGTGAAAATCAGTTCTCCGGTGGAATAGTCAATTGTATAGTCTGCATCCCAGCCCCGAACAAGCCTATTACCATCAAGGTAAACCACCTCACTTCCCGGAACCAGTTGCGCCGACCTACCATCAGGTGCCAACGGGTAAGGTCCTTGAACGCCATCAGTTCCTAAAAAACTCGCTCGGGCAAACTTCCCCCTTGGTCGGGCATAACCTGCTGATAGAGAAAAAATACCTCTTTCACCTTTTACCACACCGCCTGTCGCCCTTCTCTTTAAAGTGCCAAAACTGCCCGCCGCTGTCCCTACTTCCACATCGCCAAAAGAGCCTGCCCATCCCTTTCCGCGCATATTGATTATGATCCGGTCTAACTCCTCCAGTTCTAATGTCGTCCCTTCTGGAGGAATCGGCGCACTCTGATCAGAAAGTTCTGCCTCAACCACCACATCCTCAACCTTCCCGGAAAGAACAACCCTCGTTGCCTGCTCAATCCCTATCCCTTCATCGCTACCGAGAGAGAAACCTAATGACTTACTACCGGAAATGCCCCATTCATCAGCCGCTGGTAACTTTGCCGTATCAATCCGCTGCACAATTGTTAATGTTTCGTCCTCTTTCAATGAACCTAACTTAACGGCTAACCTTTGTCCCTCCTGTTTCATCCCCGGGCAGCCGATATAATTAAAAACAACTCTAACTACCGACCACCTTGGCAATCGCTTTAAAAGCACTAACCGGTCACCACTTAAGTCTAAAAAGAAATCCGCTCTGTTTAATGGCTTCTCTTCAACAAAAACTGAGTCAGTTCCTAAAATAAGAACAGGAAAAATTCCTTCCTTTTTATATGTTTGAGAAAGAGGATATTCGGTGCTTATACCGTCGGTGAGGATAAATGTCTGGAATCGCTCCCCTGGTATAATGGCCACTGTAAGGAAAAAAAGTAAAAAATACCCCTCCCCCATCTACCCTTTAAACTCACTAAATTCTTACCATCAACAACTCTAAGAACTCCTGTGGGGAAGGAAAAATATTAAAATTTTATTTGCCCCATCCAAGACAATCAGTTTGTCCTCTAAGGTTGCAATCGCCCGGATGTCTGTCGCCTCGGTTAACTCAAACCCCTTAGCACTTCCGTCTTCTACTAACCAGATTACCTTCTCACCCCGCCGGGCAACCAAAGCCCTTCCCTTTTTATCCGCAGTAAGAAGGTCAACCCCTTCCGGAACCAAAATGGAACTAACTACAATCCCTGCCCGATTTACCTTCAATAAACGATTTGGTGCTGCCAAAACAGCAAAAATCCCCTCGGGAAAAACTGCCATTTCCCCTGGTTGACCTACCTCAACCGGCTCAAGAAAGGACCGACTTTCACCAAAAAGAGTTTTAAACCAGACAATCCGTCGTCTCCGGTCACTCACCAGCATTTCTCCTGGGGCATAACTCGCCAGTCCTGCTACCGATATGTTATTGAGCCAAACTGACATATTGAGTTTGTCCTTTGCCAGCCGATAAAGGGTGTTGTCGTCGTATAAATATATATAATACCGGTCCGCAGTTATCCCTCGCGCCGAAACTAGCCTCTTCTCTAATGGGATCGTCTCCGCTATAGCAAATTCGCTATTTAAGACAACGACTCTTGCGCCATTTCCCTCAAGCAACAACACCTTTTCCCCATCCACACATATATCAACAACATCTCCCTCGGTTACTATTGTGGACAAAAGTTCCAATGATGACTCAACCTTTGGTGGAAGTAATCTATAAGTCCCGCGGCATTGAGAAAGTAAAAACAAAAAACTCACCGCTATTATTAACCATAGTTCGGTAATAGAAAGGACAACTCTTGACTTTCTCGGCAATTTTGCTATTATTTATCAGGGCGATTAGCTCAGCTGGCTAGAGCGCTGGTCTCACATACCAGAGGTCACCCGTTCAATCCGGGTATCGCCCATTTTTGTCTTCTAGAAGCCGCTTTGGGTTAACCGCTATTTTCTTTGCGCTCGCTTTTTCCTTCTCACCAACTTGAGCGCTTCACGGACATGATACTCGCTCACTTTGTATTTTTTCGCAATGGCGGGTAACGGAGTTCCCTCCTCATACATTTTCGCAATCGCCTCAAGTTGGGAGTTGGATAGGGTTCGGTGCCAAGCGATTATCCGCCTTCCGGGTTTAATTTTCAATCGGGGCACAAGTTGACGAATTCGTTCCCGCGAGACCCCTACCGCCCGGGCCAATTCTGCCTGGGTCATATTGGCTACCGCTTTGCCAAGTTTCTCTATTCTCTGTAGGGCAGTCAATCCTGGAGTTTTTTCCTTTGGTTTTATCTCTTTCATTTTCTCTCCTCTCTTATGTCTTAAAGGTTCTTATTTCTCTTGCCTTTGTTAATATATTTTCTTTTCCTCGGCTACTCATCGCCGAATCTTAAGACAACGCCTTAACTACCCGAGTTAGGATTCTTTCCATAACCAATTTCGGTTATCTCCAGCCGCGTAAGAAGTTGCCGATGACCGCGCTTGCGCCGATAATTTTCCCGGCGAATAAATTTATATACCGTAACCTTTTCGCCGCGGAAGTGCTCAACAATCTTCCCCATTACATAGGCATTAGCAACTGTCGGTCGTCCAATAATCACCTCATCATCGGTGCGCAAAAAAAGGACATCATCAAACCGAACCAAACTTCCCACTTCTCCGGCAACTCGGGGGACGGTGATAACCTCTCCCGGCTTAACCAGGTATTGAAAACCGGCAATTTTCGTTACTGCGTACATTATCCCTCTCCAGTTGAACTATATTTACTCTTTTTGACTCATATAAGAAGGCACCGCTGGGTGTTGTCCTTACCCGGCGAGCCGACAAAAGCACCAGTCCCAGTGAAGTGATCATAAAGGCGATAGCCAGCGCCGAGGTAACCTTTGCCATAAACGGCGCTGCACCGCCGCCGCCAAATATTGACTCGCCGCCACCAAATATTGTCCCCAGCCCTCCTTTCTGGGGCTGCTGAATCAAAACCACCAACACCAAGAGTATGGCTACCAGCAGATGAAGGAATATTAAAACCGCATACATATTTTTCTCCTTAACATAGATAAAGGTTAACAGATTTTAGGAAAAAGTCAAGAGTTGATTGCTTTTTCCTTTTACCCCTGATAATTGACAATCCGGACAAATGAGTCAACATCCAGACTGGCACCTCCGACCAAGACACCATTGATTTCCTCCTGTTGCATCAATCCGTCTATATTGACCGGATTGACGCTGCCACCGTAGATTATCCTCATTTCCCCCGCAGTATTGGGGCGATGCGCCATTAGCCACTGTCTTATCCAGGCGTGAACCCTTCCCGCCTCTTCGGGAGTGGCATTATGACCGGTGCCTATCGCCCACACCGGCTCATAGGCAATATCCAATATCGCCTCATCGGCAACCCCGCTCAGACTTCCCGCCAGCTGCCGTTCCACTACTGCAAAAGTCTCTCCCCGATTCCGCTCTTCAAGCGTTTCGCCACAACAAAGTATCGGTCTGATACCACAACTTAACGCCGCCCTAATCTTTTTGGCACACATCTCATTCGTCTCGCCCAATAAATTGCGCCGCTCCGAATGTCCAATTATCACATAACCGCAGCCTATTTCGGCTAAAAATGCTGGCGAGACCTCACCAGTAAATGCCCCCTTAAGCTCATAGAATACATTCTGGGCACCATAAGAGATATTACTCCCTCTTAAAACCTCGGCAACTACCGGTAGCGAAACAAAAGAGGGGAAAACCACCACCTCTCTCCCAGTTAAACCAGCAACTCTCTTTTTTAGCTCTTGAGCAAACCCTCCCGCCTCTTTGGGTCCCTTGTGCATCTTCCAGTTTCCGGCAATCAATGGTAAAATTTTACCCATTTTTACACCTCCGCTAAAACTTTAACACCCGGCAAAGCCTTTCCGCTAAGAAACTCCAATGTCGCGCCGCCGCCAGTGGAAATATGACTTACCTTTTCCCCATAGCCAAACTTTGCCAAAGCCGCAGCAGTATCACCACCACCAACAACAGTCAACCCCTGGTTCTGGGTCACCTCGGCAACTTTTTGGGCAACCGCCTTTGTCCCTTTACTAAAAGGCTCGCGCTCAAAAACGCCCATTGGACCTGCCCAGACAACTGTTTTTGCCTTGCCGATTATTTCCCCAAACAAATTCACCGTCTCAGGACCGATGTCCAGACCCATCATATCATCCGGGATCGCCTCGCTCCTAACAGTTTTCCCTTCATCCCCATCACCACCTGGCGCCACCACCACATCAACCGGTAGAACAATTTTTGGCTCATCCTGCAAATCCTCTGCCATTTTTGCCAGTTCCGGCTCATATAGCGACTTGCCGATGGAATAACCCCTTGCCTTGATAAAGTTAAACGCCACGCCACCACCGATGAGTAGATAGTCAACCTTTGAGAGTAAGTTTGTTATCACTCCCGCCTTATCGGAAATCTTCGCCCCACCAATTATAACCACAAATGGTCTTTCCGGTCTCTCAGTAACCTTAGTAAGGTATTTTAACTCCTTTTCCATCAAAAGACCCGCTGCCGGCTGAGCAAAAAACCTCGTCATTCCGACAATTGATGAATGTGCCCGATGGGCGGCGCTAAACGCATCGTTAACATATAAATCCACTAAGGTCGCCAAAGCCTTGGCAAAATCCGGTTCGTTTTTCTCCTCACCGGAATGGAACCGTAAATTTTCCAAAAGCACCACCGCACCCCGAGGCACATCGTTTAAAAACCTTACCACTTCAGGACCGACACAATCCGGAGCAAAAAATACCTTTTCTCCTAAAAGGATTTCCAGACGCTCTGCCACCGGCTTGAGACTTAATTTAGGGTCGGGCTTGCCTTTAGGTTTGCCTAAATGAGAACCCAAAACCACCGTTGCCCTTCTTTCTAACAGCAGCCGAATCGTGGGCATTGCCATCCTTATCCGGAAGTCATCAGTTATTCTACCATTCTCGTCTAAAGGAACATTAAAATCAACCCGGACAAAAACCCGTTTGCCTTCAACCGGCAGTTCCCGAACTGAGACCTTCGCCATACCCTTCTCTAAAGCCGTTCAGCAATATACTCTATCAAATCAACCAGTCGGCAGGCATAGCCAAACTCATTGTCATACCAGGCGTAAACCTTCACCAGATAGTTATCCACGACTGCGGTTAGACCACTGTCAAAAACTGCTGAATGAGGATTGCCAACCAAATCAACCGAAACCAAGGGCTTATCTAAATACTCAATAATCCCTTTCAAACCACCTTCTGCTGCCTCTTTAAACGCCTGATTTACCTCATCTACCGTCGTTGACCTCTCCACCACACAGGCAAGGTCAATAATGGAAACATCCGGTGTTGGCACCCTTATCGCCATACCGTCAATTTTGCCCTTCAGTTCCGGAAAGATGACACCGATGAGCTTCGCCGCTCCGGTTGAAGTAGGAATCATTGATAAACCTGCTGCCCTTGCCCGGCGCAAGTCAGAATGTGGTAAATCCAGAATCCGCTGGTCATTGGTATAGGCATGAACTGTGGTCATATAACCCCTGACAATTCTGAACCGCTCATGCAGCACCTTCGCCACCGGCACAATACAGTTGGTTGTACAAGATGCATTGGAGATAATATGGTCACTTTTCGGGTCGTAGATCTCCTGATTCACTCCCATCACAATTGATTTTATCCCCTCACCCTTTGGCGGAGCAGAGATTACCACCTTGCGCGCTCCGGCAGCAAGATGACCGCTTGCCTTATCATAACTGCGGAAAAGACCGGTTGATTCCAAGACAATATCCACATTTAGGCTCTTCCAGGGCAAGTCCGAAGGATTTTTTATGGTGAAGACCTTTGCCCTATTACCAGCTATAACCAACTCATCACCCTCAGCGCTCACCTTCTCCTTGAACCTACCATGAACCGAATCGTATTGCAAAAGGTGCGCCAGTGTTGCCGCATCGGTGATGTCGTTAATACCCACAAGTTCAATTCTTGGGTGGGTCGCTACCAGCCGACCGAGCACCCGTCCAATCCTGCCAAAGCCATTAATTGCCAGTTTAACCCTTTCTGCCATAACTTTTCCTTTCTTTAATAAACTATCTATAAATATTATTGACAAATTTCGCCCCGTCAAGAGAAAAATAACAAATAAATTTCCACCATCTTACTCAACCCGAAACCAAAACCCTTGCCGGCTTTACCCTTCAATCCAAACCCCAACTTCAACTGTGTTCCTCTTAACCCCCAATTGAAAGATAACATTCTTGGCAAACTTTAAAATGACCTTTTATCTGAGCCCTTATTCAACCTGCAATGCGACCTCTGTTGCAACACAAAAAGTGACCTGAAAAACTCTCATCGTCATAACCTTTTATGCACCCTTTAAAGGTATCTTTCCTGTAACTTGAAAGGCAATATGAAAAATAATTAAGGGAGCAGTATAGGGGCTGGGGTCTAAAATTTTATAATTTATTGCTAACCATTTGAAAATTAAGGAAATAACCCTTTAAAATTACCCTAAAATTTTTCTACCTATAGGTAGAATTTTTGGATGCTAAAAACCGCCAAAAGGACCTCTTTCTTAAAACACCTACCCTCAAATCCCAGCAGATGGCAAGCATATGAACCCGCTCAAATTTCACCGGATAAAGGCAGGGTTTATTGTTTGGACGCCGGTTTAGGATTACCCTATCGCCTTTTGTTGACTTTTGATGATGTTAAGATAAAATTAACACTGTGAATTATTTTAGTTCTGTTTCCCAGCCTGAGGTGGAGTTAAAGAATGATGCCGCATCACCAAAGGTTTCATATAGTGCGGTCATCGCCGGCACCGGTTTTGCTGTGCCGGAAAGAGTAGTTACCAACGATGATCTGGAGAAAATCCTTGACACCTCTGATGAATGGATTACCGAACGCACCGGTATGAAAGAACGCCGCATCGCCTCGCCAGATGAAGCCGCATCCGATTTTGCCCTGCGTGCCTCGCGCCGGGCGCTGATTGATGCCGGTGTCAAACCGGAAGAGATTGACCTGATTATTGTTGCCACCGTTACCGGTGATATGCCCTTTCCATCAACCGCCTGTATCCTGCAAGATAAATTGGGTGCCCGCAATGCCGCGGCAATGGATTTAAGTGCCGGCTGTTCCGGCTTTATCTATGCCCTGGCTACCGCCCGCCAGTTCATCGCCACCGGCACCTATAAAACTGTTTTAGTTGTTGGCGTTGAGGTCCTTTCCAAAATAACCGACTGGACCGACCGCAGCACCGCGGTACTTCTTGCTGATGGCGCTGGTGCCGCCGTGCTCAAGGCAACGGTTAATCGCGGTCAGGGAATCATCGCCACTTACCTTGCCGCTGATGGAAGCCACGGTTCAGATTTGTATATGCCGGCAGGCGGTTCACGCATTCCCGCTTCAATAGAATCGGTGCAACAGCGCCTGCACTACCTGAAGATGAACGGCCATGCCATATTCAAAGTGGCGGTGCGTTCAATGGCGGATGTGGTCAAGAGGCTGATTGAGCACGCCCGACTAAGAGCAGAGGACATTAAACTTGTCATTCCCCATCAAGCGAATCTAAGAATTATTGAGGCGATGGCGAAACTTTTGAAATTCCCGATGGACCGGGTCTATGTCAATATCCAGAAATACGCCAATACCTCCTCTGCCTCAACCATCATCGCTCTGGATGAAGCCCGACGGGAAGGAAGAATTCAGCCCAACGACCGGGTAATAATGGTCGCCTTTGGCGCCGGACTCACCTGGGGCGGGGTTCTTCTGCGATTCTAAACCACCCTTTGACACTTGCCTCTGACCTTTTATATTCAGGGTGGTCAAAATTGACAACTAAGTAACACCAAAAATCATAAGGAGTTGAAAATGAAAAAAACAATTATGATGTTCGTAATTTTATTTCTTATCACCTCAGCCCAGATAAACGACCCAAACCACAACTATGAGTTGCAGGGGGTAATTGAAGCGGGTGCATTCGGATTCCGCAACCACAAGATCAAATTCGGACCTGACGGCACAGTCTTTGATTATGTAAAATATGGCAGGCAGAATATCCTGTTTCCGTTTGAAAGGTATTCATTTGAACTGCACCTCAAACCCCGCCATACACTCATCGCCCTTTATCAACCGCTGGATTTGCGCACCGTGACAACCTTAACCGAAAGGCTAATTGTGGACACCGACACCTTTAATGCCGGTACACCGATGAGCCTGCGCTACGGCTTTGATTTCTACCGTCTCTCCTGGCTCTACGACCTCTGGTCCAGTCCGGAAAAGGAGTTGGGATTCGGACTTTCACTGCAACTGCGCAATGCCAGCATTATCTTCGCCTCATTGGATGGTGCAAATCAACGGGTATATCAGAACCTGGGACCGGTGCCGATTCTCAAGGCACGACTGCAACTGCCGCTCAACCGGTCGGTCTGGCTCGGTTCTGAGATAGATGGCTTTTATGCCCAGGGTTCAGGGATCACCGGTTCCGCCAATGTGGAAAGCTCCTTCAAGGGTGCGATCCTTGATGCCTCGGTCCGGCTCGGTGCCCGGTTCAGCCGGTTTCTGGACGGGTTTGTCAACCTGCGCTATCTCGGCGGCGGTGCCGAAGGTCAGCAGAAAAACCCGGAAAATCCCGATGCCAGCGGCTACACCTCAAACTGGTTCAGCGCCCTTTCCTTCTCTCTGGGCATTAAGATGCACTGAGAAATGGCTCCTGGTTGGACTAAAGTCCTAATAAGTTATTAAGCGGTTCAACAATTAACTCTTCAATGGTTTTGTTCAGCGCCTGTTCCAGTCCGATGTTTTCTTCTTTTGCTTTTTCTTCAAGTTTCTGTCTGCTGAACGCATAGAGCGGAACGACAAA
>JBDRUH010000035.1:0-15979 GCA_039801225.1 Caldifarciminota bacterium | reverse complement strand
CGGTAATGATGGTCAGTATGAATGGACGATTCCCAATACGCCGAGCACCAACTGCAAGGTGAAAATCAGTAATGTTGACAATCCTGAAGCCTATGGCGAAAGTAATGTCTTTGCCATCGCAGCGCAGGAAATAACCGTAACTTCTCCAAGGGCAAATGATATCTGGATAGTGGGCAGGGAGTATTATATCACCTGGAACTGGACTGGTGTCTTCAGCGATGCAAAGATTGAGTATTCAACCGACGGCGGCGCGACTTGGAGTTCAATTATTACAAATACGAATAACAACGGTTATTACCGATGGGACATTCCCAATACCCCGAGCACCAACTGCAAGGTGAAGATCAGTAATGTTGACAATCCTGAAGCCTATGACGAAAGTGATGTCTTTGAAATCAAGCAGCCAGGCGCAATAACCGAAAAAACCTTCAACTCTCATCCATCCCAACCTTTTGCCGTAATCCAGCCCAATCCGGTTAAATCCCGTGTCAATATCAGGTTTTATCTGCCACAAGAAACAAATGTTGACCTTAAGGTCTTAAACAGTGCCGGCGAAGTTGTCAAGGTGCTGATGAATGGCAAGCGTTCACCGGGCTTTTATAATTTCAACTGGGATGTTGGTAAAGGTAAATTGCCCACGGCTGAGGGTGTCTATTTCTGCTATTTCCGTGCCGGTGATTTCTTTGTGAAAGAGAAGATGGTCGTCCTCCATTAGTTGACGCTGGAATTAGAACCATCAGATGGCGCGCCGTGGCGCGCCATCTGGCTTTATATATTCGTCCTGAGATGTTTGACCTTAGGGATTAGCGGTGGAACTCGGATAGGAAGAAGAGAATGAAGGTGGGAGGAGTTTCTTATAAAAGAGAGCGGTAAGATAGGAGCCGCGGTTTGTGAGGAGGCGGGAAAAGGGTTCTATTTACTGGTATTGACTGGTGGCGAATTATCGGTTAATTTTTCTCAAAGGAGTAAAATGATGCGCGCCTTTATTGTGTTAATGCCAGTGGTTGTGGCTGTCGGTTTTAGTGCCTGGACAGCAATTGGACCAAATGGCGGTCCAATCTATTCTGGAGGCATCGCCACTGCTGACCCGCCAACAATCTACCTTGCTCCTTATGCCAGTCCGGCCAATTTGGTAAAGTCAACCAATGGCGGAGAAAGTTGGTTTTTTACCTCAGGACAGATTCCAACCTATCCTCAGAATATATTGGTTCACCCGAGTGACCCGGAGGTGGTTTATGCCCTTACCGGCGCCGCGCTTTATAAAACCACTAATGGTGGCGCATCCTGGAGCGTCTATTCTCTGCCGAGTAGCAACTATTTTCGGGCGCTGAGATTTAATCCGCTTAACCCCGAGGTCCTCTATGCGGTCGGTTATAATTACGCCGGCAGTGTTTATCGGACGGTGCTTGCCCGTTCAATTAACGCCGGGGTTAACTGGCAGGTTTTTTTCTGTGACACCGCCGCCCCTTCCTATGGCTATTCGTTGGCTGTTGACCCAATTGACACCAATGTGATATATGTCGGTGGGTATCGCGGGATTGGCGCAACGACGCTGCACCGGTCAAGTGACTGCGGCGATACTTTATGCCACCACCAGTAGCAGGCTCTATAGAAGCACCGACAGTGGTGCAACCTGGGTTGAGATAGGCACCGGAATATATGGTGGTTTATTGTATGCGTTATTGCCTCACCCAATGACAAGTGGCACGGTTTACTGTGGAACAAAAGCCGGCATCTTTCGTTCCACCGATTTTGGTAATACCTGGCAGGAGATATCGGGCAATTTCTCTTTTAACAAAATAAAGGTGCTCGCTCTGGCCGGGGATGACAATACGATTTACACCGAATGTCAGGACAATGCGGTCTATCGCTCGTTTGATAATGGTAACACCTGGGAAAGGTGTCCGGAGTTCCTTTCCTGCGGTAATATCTGCGCAATGGCGGTGCATCCGTTTGACCCGGCAACGGTCTGGGCGTTGGAGGGGTCAGGTTGAGGAAACGCCGAGCTCTTTAAGAGCACAGACGGCGGGTCCGTCTGGATACAACAAGCAAGTTATCTCACTGATGGTGCCGCATTAGGAGTAGTACCAACCAATCCGGACATAATATTTACCGCTGGCTATGGTTATATTAATGGTGCCTATCGGATTCAAACCTCTTGGACGACCGATGGTGGTGCCACCTGGTTCCTTGACACTCTGCCTGACTCTATCGCCCGCGCCAATGCGTTGTTAATTGACCCTTCTGACCCCAACCACATCATAATAGGCGGTGATTCTCTTTATTCCTACAAACTGCTTCTTAAGAGCACCGACCTCGGCGCCACCTGGGTTCATACCGGGGATGGACTTATTGGCGCGGTTTACGCTCTTATTGCCGGGAGTGAATGCTGGTATGCCGGCACCAGTCAGGGTGTTTTCCAATCAAATGATGGTGGAACTACCTGGACTCTTATCGGTTCTTTCACTAATGTGCGGGCGCTGGGTGTTCTACCGGAAAATGAAAGTGTCATCTATGCCGGCACCAGTTCTGGGGTATATCTTACGACCGATGCCGGTATTACCTGGCAGCAGGTGAACGAGGGGCTGACCAGTGTCAATATCCTGTCAATAGCGGTACGGGGTGGTGCGAATCCAAGGGTATTTGCCGGGACGAACGGCGCTGGAATCTTCGCCTCTGCTCCACCTATTGGAATTGGTGGCTACCAAATGGCAGCGGTGCTCGGGCGGGTTGAAGTGAAACCTAATCCCTGTCGGAACACCTTAACTATTACCGCCTATGCCCAGACCAGAAATTGTCAACCGGTTTTATGCGAACTTTATGACCGGGCAGGTAGACTGGTCAAGAGACTGGAACTCTCTTCCGCGGACAAAGAGAAGAAATGGACGGTGAACATCAATTCGCTTCCGGCAGGGATTTATATCCTACGGCTGAAACAGCAAGGGGCTAACATTGGCGGAAAGGCGATACTTATAACAAGATAAACTGAATTTTGCCTTTAATGGGCTGTAGGGCAAACCTTTAGGTTTGCGTCCATCCTCTACCCGATTCGGGCAGGTTCCATAGAGAAAAAGGGAGGCAAGGCTGAAGCCTTGCCCTACAAAGAGGCGTTGTCTAAGAGAAAGAGGAGAGACCAACCGCTCTAATCGGTTATTTGGCATCCTGAGTAAAATCTACAGCAAGGGCTGATAGCCCATTCAAGTTCACCCGTTAATATTTTCCCGTTTTTGGGTCTTAATGGTCGGAGAGGAAAAACGACCGTCCTTAATGCGGCAAGGACGGCGCTAGAGAAAATCTGCCGCAGAAAGGAGGTGTTTAAAATGAGTAATCTCTTGAAGCGGATTGCCAGGTGGAGCGCTAAGACCTCTCCAGAACGAATCAAGGCGATTCTTGAGGAGTTGCGCTCAACGATGGTGGCGAATATGCAGGCTACCTTTCCTGAGATTGTGGCGCTGGAGACACAGGTGAAGCAGGTGCTTGATGGTGAAAGTGTTGCGACGATTAACTATCCGTTCTATCTGAACTTTGCCCGGGAGTTGTGGCGTTTGCAGCGACAGGGTATTTCCGGCGATTCGCTGATGCGGGAGGTGAATGTGCTGATGCAGAAGTGGGTGGCGCGTGGTCTGGCGCAGCCGGTTCTGGAGGCGATTCGTGAACAGGTTTTCACCATCAGTCCGCCAGGTCCGTAAGAGAAAGGGGCGACCAGATCTGGTCGCCCCTTTTTATTTAATGTGCAACTTGTTGACAAATGGGAATTGTTGAGTATATTGTTATCAATGTTAAGCGCCACTCCTGTGGAAAGAGTTGTTAGTTTTTGGTTTTGGGTTCTTGGTTTAGAACTTGAAGCCAAGCGCTGCGAACTAAAAAGGGGTGGCGCAGAAAGAGGTAAGCTTTAAAAAGGAGGAAGAATGTTTTTTAAAAAGCGCGTCTCTTCAGTAGTTCTCACCCTGCTCCTTGTCCCTGGCACCCTCTTATTTGCCACCTGGGTTCCCCTGAACTCCGGTACAACAAACGACCTCAGTGCAGTTCACTTTCCGGTAAATGACACGGTGGGCTATGCGGTTGGAATGATGGGCACCGTTTTGAAGACTACCAACGCTGGAGCAGAATGGGTTGATATCTCGCCAGGCGGTTTTTTGACCTGGGCTTCGGTCTGGTTTACCGACAACAATACCGGATTTATCGTGGGTGGTTTCAATAGCGTGCGGAAAACAACCGACGGCGGTGCAACCTGGACATCTATAGATATCGGTGCCGCTCCAGAGACCCTTGACCTGGCTGGTGTTCACTTTCCCAGTAGTGATGTTGGCTATATTGCCGGTTGCCGAAGGAATGGCGGTACTAGGGTATTCAAAACCACCAACGGCGGACAATCCTGGGTGAAATATGAACTGAGCACCTGGCCGATGGCGATGGGTAATATGGTGCACTTTCCCACGGAACAAATCGGTTTTGTGTTAGGGCGAAACGGATTTGCTGCCCGGACGCTTAATGGCGGTGCCAGTTTTGAGTTACTCAGTGTCGGCAAATCACCCAACTGGACCGGTATCTGTTTCGCTCCCGGCGACCCCTCTTCAGGCTATATCGTTGGCGACTCTTTTGTCTTTGCCACACGGGATACCGGGAAAACTTGGACCAGGGCGCAACTACCTGAGGACCAGATATTCTATGGGGTCTCTGTCCCCAAAGATATGAATCGGGCATATGTGGTTGGCGCTGGTGGGCAGATATTTGTAAATCAAGGTGGGCCGTTGTGGAACCCCCAGCCTAGTGGGACAGAGATGAATTTACGCGGGGTCTGGTTTGTGCCACCCTATCCGATTGAGGCAGAGTTATTCGTTGGCTATGCGGTCGGTGCCGTGGGCACAATTCTCAAGCAGTCGGAAATTGTCGGGATAGAAGAAGGAAGAAGGGCAACATCCAGCAAAGGGGCGCTGCGGGTTCTTGCTAACCCCTGCAAACAGTCAATCGCGCTGCAGTCGGCTGAAGATGCTCAGGTTAAGGTTTTTGACGCTTCCGGAAGGGCGGTTGGCAAATTCTCAGTTACCAAAGGCGCAAACCTTATTCCGGTTTCTCAGCCCGGTGTTTATATCTTAAGGTCAGGTAAGGAGAGCGTAAGGGTAGTTGTGAGCAACTGAAGAATCGTTTTTCCATAGGAACAGGGTCCATTCGGACCCTGTTTTTTTACCCATACTCTCCCAAGTTTAACTCCCAAAGGAATTTACTTTTACCGCCGACGCCAGAGACGGAGCCGGGCGGTAAGGAGGTAATCGGTAGCAAAGATTCGGGCGGTGATGAGGATGGCTGTTGCCGAGAAGAAAAGCATATAGCCGATGCCCAAGAGAATCAAAGGATAATTTCCGAAGATGAGCGCCTGAGGGGTTAAAAAAGGGTAAGAGAAAGGGATGGCGAAGAGAAGAATTTTTAAAGGCAGGGAAAGGGTATTGATGTCAAAGAGCATCGTGAAGAAGTAAGGGATAAGGCAAAGAAGCATTAAAGGGGTGATTGCCGCCTGGGCGCTTTTGGCATCATCGGCAAAGACCGCAAGGAGGGTAGCGAGGGCGAGCGCGGCAAGAATCGCCAGGAAAAGGGTAAGACCAATAATGGTAAGCGCTTCCGGGGTAAAATTTAACCCCAACCGATATAGTAGACTAGGGTCAACATTGGTTGAGGAAGGAGTTTGCTGGTCTATTTCGGAAAAGGCGGTGCCGTAATAAACCAGTGCGCCCATAAATATTGCCGAGATAACCACTGCCGTAACAGCAGCACCGAGCATCTTACCAATCACAATTGCTACCCGGTTTATCGGAACAGTAAGAAGAGTCTCTAAGGTTTTATTCTCCTTTTCCTGACCGATTGATGCGGCAATCATCTGGCTGGCATAGATGATTACCATTAAAAAGATAATCGGGATGAGAAAGGTCTGGGAGATTATCAGCCCCTGAATTAGTTCCGGAGTGCCTTTGGCGACCCGTCCTTTCAGAACAACAAATTCACCGGTCTTGAGCGGCTGCTGGATGTTTTCTACCGGCAGATTGGGAAGGAGGTTTTGCAGAGTTTTTTGAGATAGTTCGGAGTTTATCTGGTTAAAAGTGGATTTAATCTTCACGCTCCGGATGACCCGGGCAAAAGAAAAACCTTTAATGATGGTATAAACCTCAATGGTAACTGACTCGGCTTTTGCCAGTTGCTGGGCGATGCTCTCGGGAAAAACCAATAAGGCAGAAAAGTTTTCCTCCTGTGCCCGCTTCAGCGCCGCGTCTTTTGAGGCATCGGTCCGGGTGATGATGAAACCACTCTTCTCCAGCCGGCTGATAAGGGTGTCAATGATACTGGCGGTGTCGTGCACGACCACCAAGAGCGGCTGGGGTGCTGATGACTTTGCCCGTTCCCCGCGGATCGCCCTGCCGATGAAGAGGAAGAGAACCATTATCGCCACAAAGGGCAAAAGCATCTTCCGGGTTAATAATTCCCTCATCTCTTTCACAATAATTGTGCCGAGAACCCTCATACTTCTACTTTGACAAAGACCTCTTCAAGATTTAAAGCGTTATAGCGGGACTTTAACTCCTCTGGTGTGCCCAAGGCGATAATTTTCCCTTGCCGGATGATTCCAACCCGGTCGGAGAGGAACTCAACCTCAAGCATATTGTGAGAGGAGATGAGGAATGTTGTGCCATCCCGGGAGAAACTTTTGATCTTTTCCCTGATTTCCATTGAGTTCTCAACATCTAAGCCGGAGGTTGGCTCATCAAGAATTGCCAGTTTTGGCATTACCATTAAGGCACGCGCCAGGAGCAGTTTTCGCGCCATCCCCTTGGAATAGGTGGCAACTTTATCTTTAATCCGGCGCGCCAGACCGGCTATTTCCATTCCCTTTTCAACCATTTTATCCCGTTCAACGGTATCTTTGGTGTAGAATGTGGCCATAAACCTAAGGTAGTCAATGCCAGAAAGGTTTTTATAGGCACCCGCCTCTTCGGGCAGATAACTAATGAGCCGTCGCACCGCATTAGCCTGTTTTACCACATCCAGGTCAAAGACCTTTACCTCACCTGATGTTGGCTTCAAAAGTGTGGCGATTACCCGCAGGGTGGTGGTTTTTCCTGAGGCGTTCGGTCCGATTAGCCCAAAGATTTCACCAGGACGGATGGTGAAGGAGATGCCATCAACCGCCCGGAGCGTCCCATAGGTGCGAACCAGGTCTCTTACAGCAACCGCATCACTCACCCAAAAGTAACTCCTTGCTTACTGCAAAGGACCGACTTCAGCCTCAACCGCTTGCAAGAGTCTACCGGAGCGCACCAGTTGGGTGAGGCGGTTGATATCATACTGCAAAGGGCGGTCTTCATCCAATTTCGGCACCTCCTGACGGATAAGTTCGTAAACCACCTTTGTCCCCTTACCTAACTGCAAAGGTTTACGGAACTCAACCGCCTGGGCACCGGCTAACAGTTCAATCGCTACCACATACCAGGCGTTGTCAAGAATTCGCTGGGTCTTCAGGGCTGAGGTAAAGGACATTGAGACAAAGTCCTCCTGGTCGGCAGCAGCGGGAATTGAGCCGGTCGCGGCTGGCGCGGAGAGAATTCGGTTTTCGCAGATAAGCATTCCTTGAGTATACTGGGTGAGCATCAAACCGGAAAACATTCCGGCACCCTTGGTTAAGAAAGCCGGCAGCCCTACTGAAAGGTTGCGATTTAAGAGCCGATTTGTTCGGCGTTCGCAAAGAACGGCAATCATCGTTACTGCCGAGCCAACCAAATCCAGCGCCAGTGCCAAAGGTGTCCCCTGAAAGTTGGCGCCGGTGAGATATGCCTCATCATCCGGGAAAAAGAGCGGGTTATCACCGACGCCATTTAACTCAGTTTCAAACATCTGCCGCGCCCATTTTAGCGCATCCTTGGCACCACCCACCACCTGGGGAGTGGAGCGAAGCGAATAGGCGTCCTGAACTTTCTTGCCCGGTTGTTTGAGCATCTCCGACCCCTCTGTCAGGCGCCTGATGTTCTCAGCGCAGGTGACCGCACCGGCATAGCCCCGCACTTTGTGAATCCGTTCGTCATATGCCGCCATATTGGCGTTGAGGACCTCTAATGTTAGCGCGGCAGCAATCTCGGAAGTTTTAAAGAATCGGCTGGCGTCAAAAAGTTGCAGGGCGCCCATACCAGCGGTCATATTTGAGCCGTTGATTGTTGCCAGACCATCGCGAGCCTCAAACTCAATTATTTCAATACCAGCCCTTTTCATCGCCTCGGCACCGCTCAGCCGTTTCCCCTGATAAAACGCCTCACCCTCACCCAAAAGCACCAGAGCCATCTGGCTCATCGGCGAAAGGTCGCCGCAGGCGCCAACCGAGCCCCGATCAAAAACCACCGGCGTTACACCTTTATTTAACATTTCCACCAGCGTTTCCACAACCTTCAATCTGATTCCCGAATTACCAATCGCTAATACATTGACCCGCGAGCACATCCCGGCTCTGACTACCTCCTCGGGTAACGGCTCACCGCAACCGGCAGAATGGGAATAAACTAAATACCTTTGAAACTGTCGGGTTTGCTCCGGGGTGAGAATTACCTCGGACAGTTCACCGATGCCGGTGGTTATCCCATACATTACCGCCCGCTCGGCAATCTTTTTTTCCACAAAACTTCTACAGCGGGCAATTCGCTCCCGGGCCTCTTGAGAAAGTTCCACCTTCTCCCGCTCCCGGGCAACTCGGACTAAACTTTCTATACTTAAACTTTTACCATCAATTACCACCGTCATTAAACTCCTTTCTTTAGAATTTCCTGAATATGGCTACCCGGCCAGTAAATCCGTTGGCATTTGGGACACCGGCGGAAATTATTGTGGATCTGATAGATATAAAATGGGATTCCGGGTCTTGCCTGCTCCCGGGTGATCTTTATTAAAGACTCATTGCAAACTGAACACCTCGTCAATATGCCTCTCTCGGCATCCTCTTCGCTCGCCTTGAGAGAGAAAACCCGACTCATCTGTTCCAGTTGTTCGGCAATTTTATCGCTGTTGACATAAAGAACATCGGGCATATTGCGAAAACGGTGCTGGCGGGTAAGAAACAGCCTGCCTTCAGCCTTTGCTTGACGATAGGCGGTCATTCCTTTCAAATTTCGCTCGTAACGAACATCCAGCCCTAAAAGGCGCAACTTACGCGCCAGTTTGCCCAGCATAACATCGCAAAAAAGTCGGGGTTTATTGGCTTGCTTCATTTAGGATAAAATCTAACCAATTTCAAAGGAAAATCAAGCGGAACGCCGTAGTCCGTTACCGTGGCTCGTGTCCCGTGACGGCTGGCGGCCGCCAGCAGATTGAGGCTTGACCGGAGTTGAATACTGGTTAAAATTGTGGCAGTGGTAAAAGAAAAAAAGAAAGAATTTTACTCGCCAGAGAGTATCATCAAGGAGATTGCAACTGGGAAAATTCGCCCGGTTTATCTCCTGTTAGGAGAAGACCGGGAGAGAGGCGAGGCAATAGTGCAAATTTTGAAGGAGAAATTAGTTTCCCCAGGGATGGAGGCGTTTGACTACGAGACGGTCTATGGTAAAGATATCGGTGCCGAATTGCCGATAGCGCTTTTGATTCAGCGCACCCGGCAACCAGCCTTCAGTTCAAAAAGAAGGCTAATGGTCATCCGGGATATCCAGGTGCTTTCCGAGAAGTTGAATAGTGAACTCTTTACCGGTCTGAAACATACCCCTAATAGCGCAACAGCGGTGGTTTTCTACAGCGAGGATTACCGGACACCTTGGGGAGGTCTGAACAGGCGAATAGCTAATATACTGCAGGGGGTTGGCGAGGAGAGCGCGATTGTGGATTGTCAGCCACCTCAGGGTGAGGGGTTGGTGAAGTTTTTACAGGTCCAGGCAAAGGAGTTGGGCTTGAGAATAACACCGGAGGTACTGGAGTTTTTAGTGGCAACCTGCGGTGAAGATACTGGTGTGCTTAAAGGGGAACTGCGGAAGTTGGGTGTAATTTTTAGCGCCGGTGAGACGGTTGATGAGAATGCGATCCGGCGTTATGCGGGAATGAGTCGGGCATTTGAGTTAGGGGAGTATGTGAGGTTGGTAACCCTGCGGGACACGGTTACCGCGCTGAAGGTTCTCCGCCGACTGGAGAAGTTGGGTGAGGAGCCGGTGACAATAATCGCCTGGCTAACTCATGCGCTGATTGACCTTTTAAGAGTGAAGACCGGAGAATGGTCAATTGGGCGGCTATGGCGGGCGCCACAAGAGGCGCTTAATCTCTGGAGTGAAGAAGGGATAAACCGGGCACTGGAAAAACTTTATTTAATTGATGTGGCGATTCTTACCGGACATCCCGAGCCTTTTGTGCTCATTGATATGTGGACGGTAGGCATTGGGCAAAAGACGCTCGATTCCTCCCACAACCGGTCAACGCAGCCAATTCAGGAGGTGAAAATATGAGTGAATACCCAGTTAGAGAAATTGAACTACGCTGGCAGAAGTTCTGGGAGGAAAAGAAGGTTTTTCAGACACCACCAAACCCAAAGAAGAAATACTATGTTCTGGTAATGTTTATTTATCCATCGGGCGATATGCATATGGGACATGCCCGTAACTACTGCATCGGGGATTGTATCTGTCGGCTGAGGAAGTTGCAGGGGTATGATGTCCTACATCCATTTGGCTGGGATGCTTTTGGTCTGCCAGCGGAGAACGCCGCAATTGAGCACAATATTCCACCCTGGGTCTGGACCTTTGATTCAATCAATCTCTGTAAAAGGAATTTGAAACTATTGGGTATCGGCTATGACTGGGACCGGGAGGTTACTACCTGCCTGCCAGAATATTATCGCTGGAATCAGTGGTTATTCCTGCGATTTTACGAGCGCGGACTCGCCTACCGGAAAGAGGCTTATGTTAACTGGTGTCCGAGATGTCAAACAGTATTGGCAAATGAGCAGGTAACCGCTGATGGTAAGTGCTATCGCTCAAGTTGTGCCACACCGATTGAGAAAAAGAAATTGACCCAGTGGTTTTTTAAAATTACCGATTATGCTCAGGAACTCTTGGACGGGATTGACGAACTCACCGGCTGGCCCGAGAGCGTTCGGACGATGCAGCGAAACTGGATCGGACGGTCCGAGGGGGTGGAGGTGGTTTTTCAGTTGGATGATGGCACACCGCTACCGGTATTCACCACCCGTCCGGACACGCTTTACGGCGTAACATTTCTGGCTTTGGCGCCCGATGCGCCACTGGCTGAGTCAATAGCGGAAAATACCCCTTATGCCCAAAGGGTGAAGGAGTTTTGCGCCCGAGTGCTTTTACAGCCGGAGATTGAGCGTATCGCCGCGGGTAAGGAAAAGGAAGGGGTTTTTACCGGTAGATTTGCCCTCCACCCGTTAACCAGGGAGCGGCTGCCGATTTACATTGCCGATTTCGTTCTCGCCGGCTATGGGACAGGAATGGTGATGGGTGTTCCTGGGCACGACCAGCGGGATTTTGAGTTCGCCCGGAAGTATAACCTGCCGATTAAAGTGGTAATTACACCCCCAGACCGAAAACTTCTTCCCGATGAGCTGACCGAGGCTTACACCGCGCCGGGGATAATGGTCAATTCCGGTGAGTTTGACGGCACCCCCTCCGAAGAGGGAATTAACCGGATGATTGACTATCTGGAACGGCGCGGGCTGGGCAGGCGCAAGGTTCTTTACCGCCTTAAGGACTGGTTGATTTCCCGGCAGCGTTACTGGGGAACGCCAATTCCGATGATTCATTGCGAGCGATGTGGCATTGTGCCGGTTCCTGATGAACAACTGCCGGTCCTTTTACCGCCCACTGTAAAGGATTACAAACCGAAGGGTAAATCGGTTCTTGCCGGGGTTGAAGAGTTTATCAATACCACCTGCCCGAAATGCTTGGGTCCAGCAAAGCGGGACCCGGATACAATGGACACCTTTGTTGACTCCTCTTGGTATCATTTGCGTTACACCGACCCTCATAATGAACGGTTGCCATTTGCGCCCGAAGAGGCAAACAGGTGGTTGCCAATAGATGAATATATCGGCGGGATTGAGCACGCCTGCGGACATTTGATTTTCTTCCGATTCTTTACCCGGGTTTTGCACGATATGGGGATGGTAGCGGTAAAAGAGCCCTGCCAGGTCCTCCATACTCAAGGGATGGTATCCTTAGAAGGCAAGACGATGTCCTCGTCCAAGCGGCATGGAGTCTGGGTGGGTCCGTTTGTTGAAGAGCACGGTGCCGACTGTGCCCGGCTGGCGGTGCTCTTCGCGGCACCACCGGAAAAGCCCTTAGAGTGGAGTGACGAGATGGTAACCGGTGTCAAGCGATTTCTGTCTCGGATATGGCGGTTATTTAACAGCGTCGGTCCTCGGCCTTCGGACATTGGTGTAGCGCCCGAGCGGTTGGCGGAAAAGGAACGAGAACTTTACATCAGACTGAACCAGACCCACAAGAAGGTGGTGCAAGATGCCGAGAATTTCCAGTTCAACACCGCCATTGCCGCCCTGATGGAGTTTCTCAATGTCTTATATCTCTTTCCGGATAAAAGTTCAGCGGTTTATTGGTTTGCCCTAGAGCGATTTACCCTTCTTCTGGCGCCATTTGCCCCCCACCTGGCTGAAGAGTTGTGGCACCGATTTTATCCTGATAGAGGGTCAATTTTTTCGGAAAGGCTACCGGAGTGGGATGAAAACTTTCTCTCCTTTGATACGATGGAGATACCGGTGCAGATTAATGGTAAACTTCGGGGAAAAGTAATAGTACCACGCCAGGCAACCGAGGAGGAGGTAAAAAAGGTAGCGCTTGCCGACAAGGCGGTAAGGGAGTTTATTGCCGATAAAAAAATCCAGCGGGTGATATATGTCGCCGGCCGGGTAATGAACATCGTTATTTCATAGGAGGTAAATGTGAAGGCACTTTTCTGGTTTCTGTTAATAGTCGTCGCAGTGCTTGCCGGTGCGGTCATTTTCAACTTTTCCCGGGAGCGGACGAAACAGGCGGGGGTTATAATCTTTGAAGTTGGCGCCGATACCATCAAGGCTTATGAGGAGAGAATTGCGGAGTTGGAAAGTAAGGTGGAGCAGATCCGGAAACGGATGGAGACCGCAAGCCCCTGGCTCCGATTGCAATTACAACGCCAACTCCCGGCACTGGAGGCAACAATTCGCGACCTGAAGGTAACCGTGGAGCAGTGGCGCACCGAAAAGAAAGGGAGGTTTTCCGGCGATATCTACCGTCAATGTATCCTTCTTTATGGCAAGGCTTCTGGAGTATGCGATGTGCTACTAAGTGACAGTTTATCAACCAACAATCCTCGTTGACTCTTGGACCGGGTATTAGTTTTTGATTTTGGCTCGCAGTATACCCAGTTAATAGCCCGACGCATCAGAGAACTGGGTGTATTCTCGGAAATCGTTCCATTTACCACCGATTGCAAAGATATATTGAGAAAGAGGGCGGGAGCGATTGTCTTTTCCGGCGGTCCGGCAAGCGTAACAGCACCGGATGCGCCCCTCCCCGACCCGGGAATATTTCACATCGGCATCCCGATTCTTGGCATCTGTTACGGTATGCAACTTACCGCCCACCTGTTAGGAGGTAAAGTAAAACCAGCAGGTATTAGAGAGTATGGCGGTGCAAAACTCCACCGGGTAAAGGAGACTCCTTTGTTTAAAGGTCTTCCCCAGGAGTTTCTGGTATGGATGAGCCATGGCGACTCGGTCAGCCGGCTACCATTAGGTTTTGTTAAACTGGGTAAGACCGGCAGGCTGGCGATTGCGGCGATGGCGGATGAAAACCGAAAGATTTATGGACTCCAGTTTCATCCTGAGGTTGAGCATACGCCCCTGGGTAGAAAAATCCTAAGCAATTTCCTTTTCCGGGTGGCGGGCTTAAAAGCAAACTGGAGGATGCGGGAGTTCATTGCCGAAAAGACCGCGGAGATAAAAGCGCAAGTGGGCAGGGAGAAGGTTTTATGTGCGGTTTCGGGCGGGGTGGATTCCACGGTGATGGCAACCCTGCTTTATCGGGCGCTCGGTAGAAAACTAATTACGGTGTTTGTGGACAACGGTCTTTTGCGCCAGGGTGAGCCAGAATGGGTGCTCACCACCCTGCGCCAGAAAATGCCAGTGCGGTTTGTGCCCGCGGCAGACCGTTTTCTTGAGAAACTGCGTGGTGTTACCGAACCGGAAGAGAAGCGCCGAATTATTGGCAATCTCTTCATCCGGGTGTTTGAGGAGGTGGCGGAGCGGTTCGGACCAATTCGCTTCCTGGCTCAAGGCACACTCTATCCGGATTTAATTGAGTCTCGTTCAGCATTGGGTGGTCCCTCAGCGACGATCAAAACCCATCACAATGTCGGTGGTCTGCCTAAAGACCTGAAGTTTGAGTTGATTGAGCCGTTAAAAGAACTGTTCAAAGATGAGGTGCGTAAATTGGGAAAGGCGCTGGGTTTACCAAAGGAGATTTTAGCCCGTCACCCCTTTCCTGGTCCCGGTCTGGCGGTCCGCATCATCGGTAAGGTTACACCGGAAAGGCTGGCTATGTTACGGATGGCAGATCATATCTTTATCTCCGAACTACGCCGCTCTGGCTATTATCATCGGGTTTGGCAGGCACTGGCGGTGCTTTTGCCGGTGCGCTCAGTTGGGGTTATGGGCGACCGGCGCACCTATGAGAATGTGGTGGCGCTGCGGGCAGTGACCTCAACCGATGCGATGACCGCAGACTGGGCAAGACTGCCCGAAGAACTACTCGCCCGGGTTGCCAGCCGGATTATCAATGAGGTGCCAGGTATTAACCGGGTAGTTTATGACATCTCCTCAAAACCGCCAGCAACAATTGAGTGGGAGTAGGGCTAAATTGGCTTCTCCATCACCCGATATTTCTTATAAATCTTGGCGCCCAGTTCCTGGTCAAATTCATTGATCAGTCGGTTGTCCTCCAGATTCCAGGACAGTTCGCACCAGCGGTAATTTTTCCTTCGCATATACTGTTCGGTTTCGTAAAAGAGCAAGACCGGCAAACCGAGCCGCCGGAACTCCGCCTTGAACCCGAAGACAATCGCCCGGGCATTAGTAATCTGCCGCCGGTAATAGAGAAACTTCAACAAACCGAGCGGTCCCAGTTTTCCATTCAGGTGCCGGAGTACCTGGTTCATATCCGGCAGGGTAATTGACAGACCAGCCGGCTTACCATCGTAAAACGCCAAAAGAACCATATTCGGGTCGGCAAAGGTCTTTAAGTTCTTGGCGAGCAGGTCCATCTCCTTTTCCGTCATCGGCGAGAAGCCCCAGTTCTTCTCCCAGGAGGAGTTGTAAAGGTCGCGGATAATCACCATCTCCGATTTCAACCGGCGCATATTAACCGGTCGCACCGTAATCCGTGGGTTCTGACGCAACCTTTCTGCCAGCGCGCTCAGCCGCTCCGGCATCGGGGTGTCGGCGTATTTAATGAAGGCGAACAGGTCCTTTGCCTTTCTCAGCCCCCAGTTTTCTGCCAGCCGGAGGTAGTATTCCGGGTTATAGGGCATCATAATCACCGGTGGCTTATCAAAACCCTCAAGGAGAAAGCCCCACTCATCGTTGGAGGAGGGGCTCATCGGTCCGCGCAAGACGGTCATCCCCCGGCGTTTCACCCACTCCGCTGCGGCATCAAACAGGGCGTTGGCAACCTCCTGGTCGTCAATGCACTCAAAAAAGCCAAAAGAGCCCAGTTTTTCATTCCAGAGGTTATTGTAGTTGTGGTCAATATGGGCGCTGATTCTGCCTATCACCTTGCCCTCCCTTTCGGCAAGGAACAATGTGCCATCGGCATGCTCCCAGAATGGGTGATGATGGAAATCAAGTAATGCCGCCACATCACTTTTTAACGGTGGCACCCAGTTCTGGTTAGTTCGGTAAAGGCAAAAGGGTAATTGGATGAACGCCCGCAATTGTGCCGGCGTTTTTACCTCAGTTAGGGTA
>JBDRUH010000034.1:0-15996 GCA_039801225.1 Caldifarciminota bacterium | reverse complement strand
TCTCTTATTAACTGGCTGTTACTTCATTTTTTCCGCCTCACCATTAGCGGACGGTAGATTCAGACTGCCAGCAATGCCTTTTATTTATCTTGCGGCAGGTAGTGGATTGACCGCGAGCGGCAGGCGGAAAATGGCCACCAGCCGAGGTCGGATAACGGAGTGACGTTGTCAGCCAAAATTTCGGTAATATTCATTAATTACAACACAACCGTTTATTTGGATAAGGCGATTTCTACATTTAAACAGACAGAACCGGAACAGGATTTAGAAGTAATAGTTGTTGACAACGCCTCCCAAGACTATAATAGAGTTCAGATGATATGCCAAAACCACGGTGCGCGACTTTTGAGACTTTCTCAGAATCTTGGTTATGGGGCGGCGGCAAATCGCGGGGCGCGTTATGCCCAAGGGAAGTATCTGGCGGTGGCAAATCCGGATATTGAGTTTCTTCCCGGTGCGGTGACGAGACTTTTAAGTTTTTTAGAAGATAATCCGGATGTTGGGGTGGTTTCGCCGCAGTTAATTTATCCTGACGGTACACCCCAGCCTTCCTGTCGGCGTCTGCCGAAGTTGCGCTACCTATTTGCCGGAAGACGTTCACCTTTACTTAGGTTTTTCCCGGGTTATCCATTGGCTAAAGAGTTTCTCTACCTGGGAATTGACCAGGCGAAGGAGCCGGTAGAGGTGGAGAGTGTGATTGGGGCTTTTATGCTTTTCCGGCGTGAGGCGTTTGAAACGGTGGGTGGTTTTGATGAAAGGTTTTTTATGTTTGCTGAGGATTTGGACATCTGCCTTCGTCTCCACCAAAAGAAATGGCGGGTGTTCCTTGAGCCAAGAGCAAGGATTTGCCACTACTATGGCGGAGTGCGGAGAAAAAGGCGCCGTTTCAGTGAATTTCACCGGATAAAGTCGTTATATCTTTTTTTTATTCAAAGAAAGCCTCTAATCCTGCGAGGTCTTTTTACAGTTCTATTTGCCGGTTATCTATTCCTTCTTGAAGCCTTAGGAATGGTGGGACTGGGTGAGTTTGAATACTCCTGGCAAAGTTCCAACCGCAGAAAGAGTGGGTGAGATGTGAATCGGTTAAGAGCCATTTTAGCGATGGCGATTTTTGTGGCGGGCGATATTCTCACAATGATGGCAAGTTTTACTTTAGGTTATTTACTGCGAGGATTATTCGCGGGTGGCTTTCCCGGGGAGATTCCCGTAAAGGTACTTTTAGAAAAGAGTTATTTCCTTCTACTCTATCCGTTTGTCTTTGCATATGAAGGGCTTTATACCAAGCGATTGACCGAATGGGAGGAGCGCCGGCATTGCTTCCGAGGTGTGGTCGTTGCCAGTGCCCTTTTGACCATCTTTTTGTTTATGGTTCGCCTCTGGATTGTCTCCCGATTTGTGGTTCTTTTCGCAATCGGTTTTGGGATAATTCTAGTCCCAACGGTGCGGAGGATACTAAAAAGGGCGCTTATTAGAGTAAGACTTTTCTATCAACCGTTAATCATATTGGGAGATGAAAAGGCGGCAACGGAGTTTGTTAAAAGGTTAAACCGGCATGCTACCTTAGGATATTCGGCGCTCCAGTTTGTCAACCGAAAATCTCCGGAAGAAGACATCCAAACTCTTTTACGGCGAGTAAATATTTCACCAAGTTCACTTTTAGTTGTTTTAGGGGAATCTTTCAATAACACGGAGTTAGAGTCAATTTTCAATTATGCCGAGCGAAATTTTGCGGAAATGATTATGGTTTTAGACCAAGGTTTGCTGATGAGGTCTCTGGGAGAGATAGAACAGATTGGTGACCTTTTGGTTTTAAGATACCGCTATAATCTTTTAAGACCGTTGAACATCTGGACAAAAGAGGTAATAGAATTCGTCCTCACGGTGTTGGTTTTAATTCTCCTATTGCCTATTTTTGGCATTATTGCCCTTTTAGTAAAACTTTCTTCACCCGGACCGGTGTTTTTTAAACAGCCCCGGATTGGTAAAGATGGTAAAATTTTTACCTGTATTAAATTTCGGACGATGTATCAGAATGCGTCTGAGAGACTGGCGGAACTTTTGAATAAAGACCCCGAGATTAAGAGGGAATGGGAGCGATATGCCCGGATTACCAATGACCCCAGGGTTACAAAGATAGGGCGTTTTTTGCGGCGCACCAGCCTTGATGAACTGCCCCAACTTTTCAATGTCCTGTGCGGCGAGATGGCACTAGTTGGTCCAAGACCCTATTTGCCCGAGGAGATGAAGAGGGTTGGTGATTATGTAAAGACGATAGTTCGCGTCCGACCCGGGATGACCGGTCTATGGCAGGTTTCCGGAAGGGCGGAACTACCATTTGAGGAACGAATCCTCCTTGATGAGTATTATATTCGCAACTGGTCGCTCTGGCTTGACTTTTCCATAGTGATGCGCACCCTAAAGGCGGTACTCAGTGGAAAAGGTGCTTACTAAGGCAAAAGCCAGAGGTCAAATCTCAAATCATTTTGACTTTTGCAATTTGACTTATTTGCCTTCTTCGTTATCATAAAGCGAAATGCAAAAGACAAAAGAGCGATTTATTTTACTGCTCATCATTGCTAGCTCAGTTATTCAAGCGAGTAAGTGGCAGACCTATACCAATTTTGGTTTTATTTATGACATCTGTGGCAACGATTCCAATCTTTTCCTTGCCACTGCCGGCGGAGTTGTTATTTTACAGACCAAACCGGAACCAGAGGTAAAAAAGGTTCTATTGCATACCGATGGGTTGGGCGTTAACAAATGCCTTGGTATCGCCCAGGATAGTGAAGGCAACCTCTGGGTAGCAACTTACGGTGCCGGTGTAGTAGTGATTGGAAAAGATTTAAGTGAAGTGAGACGATATTCTCTTTATGAATTACCCCAACGCACCAGGGTGGTTGCGGTTGCCGGGAGCAGGGTTATTCTTGGCACTGAACAAGGATTATTTGTTATTGAAACCCAGGGCACACCCCTTGACTTCTCTGATGACCGGATACGTCGTTTTACCGTTGGAGAAACGAAGGAACTTTTAAGCGACCAAGTCCTGGCCATCGGTGTCATTGACTCCTGTTGCTGGATTGGCACAAATCAGGGGGTAAGTTGTGCTGACACCAGTTTTTCTCGCTGGCAGGGCTTTCGCCGCCCTTTGGGAGATTCGGTTTTAGCAATTGGCTTTCTTAAGAAAAAAGTAATTCTGGCAACTGAAGCCGGGTTGGCAATAGGGGAGAGGAGTGGGTTTCTACCGCTCTGGCAATTTCCTTCGGTTAAGAAGGTAAAGGATATTGCCGTTTATGATAACTTTATTTATCTCGCCACCGTTGATACGGTTTTTAAAGTTGATACCACCGGTGCCGCACAACCCTTTTTTATCAAAGCCGCCCAATCATTATGGGTACAGGAGACATTCTGGGTTGGTGGTGGCGGCAGTGAAGAGGCCGGACAGGGTTTGTTTTACTTACAAAGCGGTCAATCATGGCGCCAAGTAGCGCTCGGGTGTATTTATTCCGGTCTTATAAGTGATTGTACCTTTGGCAAAGATGGGAGTGTATATCTCGGTCACCACTCCAACTCGGTTACGCGCCTATTACCAGATGACGGGAGCATTCAGATTATTAGATCACCCCTGTCCTGGGCGTTGCAAATCAGGTGCGACTCTAAAGGAAGGTTGTGGTTTAGCCATTTCTGGCCCGGTGGGGTAAGTATGTTTGACCCAGCGACCAATAGTTGGCAGTCTATTACCTGGTCGGGGAAGAAGAATATCATAATGGCTTTTGGTCTTGACCGATTTGATACTAAATGGGTTTTCAATCAGAACGGTAGCATTATTGCCATTGACTCTACTGGCCGACAGGCGGAGTTTGTTCTGCCCGAACTTGTCCCGCCGCCGGGCGGTGGTTACGAGTTTGCTTTTGATTCCAAGAATCGGGTATGGCTGGGGCTGACGAACGGACTTGAGGAATTTGACTACGGCGGCACTCTTTTTGACCCGAGTGATGACGGTCATACTCTGCATATCGCTGGACTGCCTTCCACCGAGATTCGCTCTATTGCGGTTGACTTTAGTGACAATGTCTGGGTAGCAACTCCTCAGGGAGGTGCGGTTTGGAATGGCAAGGAATTTCAGGTTTATACCACGGCAAACAGCCCCCTTTTGTCTAACGACCTTTACCGGGTTAGGGTGGATGACGCCGGTCGGGTTTGGTTTCTTTCCGATTTAGGGCTGTCAATATTTGATGTTCCTATTAGACGCTGGACCAACTATACCCCGCAAAATTCAGGAATTCTTCCCAACCCTCAAGGGCTTTCTGCCTTTTATACCGCCCTGGACTTAGATGTTTACCAGGGTCTAGCGGGGATTGGCACCACCCGGGGCTTTTCCCTTTTTAACTTCGCTACTCCTTATGATACTCAAACAGCCCGCTTGCGAGTCTATCCCAATCCATTTATCACTAAAGAACATTCAGGGGTGATAATTGATGGGTTACCCAAAGATGCCCAAGTGCGGGTATACACTATAAGTGGCAAGTTAGTGGCTGTCTTGCCGGTAATGCCCGGTACGGGACGAGCGGTCTGGTATCCTAATAAGACGACAAATGGACTTTATATCATTGTCGCCACCAGCGGCATGGGCTCGTATACCGAAAAAGTGGCGGTGATTCAGAAACAGTAGCGGGCTCTTGCTGGAGGAGAAACTCTAAATCCAAAAAGTTTTGATAATTAGGATTTTTGGGGAGTCGGCAGTCAAAATAAGGGCAATGGTTACAGCTTATCCCCTCCGTCTGTTTGGACGGTTAGTAACTCTTGTTTTGGGATTGTCCATTAGGGGAGTTTCTATGCAGGAGTCAAAATAAGGGCAACGGTTACAGCACTCCTCTTCTGAGGACATACCCTTAGAAGCCTCTTTTTTCGTCCGGCAAAGTTCATACCCCGGACAGGCACGACAACACATAGAGTGAGACCTCCTTTATGTTCAAGACTGTGAAAGGAGCAGAATGAGTTCCCGGACTAGTTCAGCAACCAATGTGGCGCCGACTCCAGCAGTTATGCTTCTCGGGCAGAATTCAACAATGTCGGCACCGACTATATTAAGACCGTTGAGTCGGACAAGTGCCCGAACCAGTTCCTGATAGGAACAGCCACCCGGTTGCGGTGTTTGGACATCTGGAAGAACACCGGGGTCAAGGACATCCAGGTCAAGGGTTATATAAACCGGTTTATCGCCGACCACTTCCCGAATCTGGGAAATCGGGGATAGGACATCAAATGGAAACATATTGCGAACCGTCATCTCTTCGGGGTGGGCAAAAGAGCGGATACCAAGTTGAAACACCCTTTCCCGACCTGTTAGGTCAATTGTTCTAGAGAGCGCGGTTGCATGACAGAACCTCTCACCTAAAAAATCGTCGCGCAGGTCGGCATGGGCATCAAACTGGATGATATGAATTTCAGGGAAAAATTTTACCATTTCGGCGATGATAAACGGTGTTATGGTATGTTCCCCACCTACCGCCATTTGTTTTTTCCCTCTTTGATAAATCTCTTTTGTCCAATTGCCGATGAGTTGACCGGGCGTCTCTAGGGCTTCAAAGGTAAACGAAAGGTCGCCGGCATCGTAAATTTTAACCTGGGTGACATCTTTGTGCTGATAAGGGCTGAAAGACTCAATATTGTCGGTTCCGAGTCTGCCCACGGCGGGACCAAATCTTGTTCCGGGAATATAGGAACTGCTGCGGTCAAGCGGCATTCCTCTGACTACCACCTGAGCAGCATCAAAATCGGCGTTGGCAAAATATGATGCCATATAGTTTCTAAATGTAACAAATTACCCATTATCCGTCAAACATTGACTTTGGCTCTGAGAGTTATCTAATTTTCTTCGTGACCATTGTTTCCGTCTTCCGTCGCCCGCCCACCGTCCTCCGGTTTACGGACTCCGGACTCCGGACTGCGGACTCTCGGTGTATCCTTATATCTGCGGGAGAGGTCTCGGGTTTTCTTTTCGCCGATTTATTAGAGAGAGAGATTAAAAAGTTAAATCCTGAGGTTCGGGTGGTGAAATTGGATGTGAGTTATGGTCTTGGTCCAACACTGGGTTTATGGGAAGGGGCGAGAAGGATGTTCAGCGTTGGCCGGCTCCTCCGGCATCATTTCTTTTATGTCCAGCAACTAAACCCGGATGTTTTAGTTCTTATCGGGTTTCCCGGCGTTAATCTTTTCTTGGGAAAAAAGTTCCGTAAACTCGGTATTCCGGTAGTTTATCTGGCAGCGCCACAAATTTGGGCGTGGGGTTCCTTTCGGGTAAAACTTCTTCGTCAGGCGGTGAATAGGGTTTTCTGTCTTTTTTTATTTGAGGAAAGGTTACTCCGTTCTCTTGGGATAGATGCGGTTTATTATGGCTATCCTTTACTGGACTCGGTAAAGTCTACTCTTAAAAGAGAAGAGGTTCTTTCTTTTTTGGGGTTTAACTCCGACACGAAGTATATCGTTCTTTTACCGGGTTCACGCTCTGCGGAAACTAAATTCCACCAGCCGCTTTTTCTGCGTATCTTCAATAGACTCAAGCGACGCTATTTAGGACTAAAAGGAGTGGTTATTGGAGGATTTGGCAATTTAGCCGAAGGACAAGAGGTAATTCGCATCCCGCCGGAAAAACGGTATGAGGTGATTCGTCATGCTCATTTAGCCTTAGTAGTCTCGGGAACCGCTACCGCCGAGACGGCGATATTGGGAACTCCAGAGGTTGCCTCTTATCACTTTACCCAACCCGGTCGTTTCCTTGCCAGACTTATGGTGAAACTGCGGTATTTTTCCATTCCTAATATAGTGGCAGATTCTATGGTAATTCCGGAGTTTCTTTCGCCCGATGAGGAAAGACTTTATCAAACGGCTCAACGGCTTTTTTCTGATGAGGTCTACCGAGAAAAAATCCGTGCCGGTCTTGCCCGGGTAAAAGAACTGCTTGGACCACCAGGAGCAATGGCAAAAATAGCCGCCGAGATATTACAATTAACCACCCCCTGCCCCTGACTTGACATTAGAAGCCTTTCCGGTAAAAGTTTCTTTACGATGCTTTTAGAGATTCTCCGTTCAATGCGACCGAAGCACTGGGTGAAAAACCTGCTGGTTTTTGTCGGTGTTATATTCGCTCGGAAGTTTACCGAACCTTTTGAACTTTTACATGCCGTTGGCGCATTTATCGCCTTCTGTTTTGTTTCCAGCAGTGTTTATATCGTCAACGATTTAAAAGACCGGGAAAACGACCGTTTCCACCCCAAGAAGCGATTTCGCCCCATCGCCTCCGGACGATTGACAACAGGACCGGCGGTCATTTCCGGAGCCTTTCTTTTATTAATTGGTTTATTGATTGGCTGGTTACTTGACTGGCGATTTGGTTTGAGCGTCGTTACCTACTTTTTATTACAACTGGCATATTCATTTGGCTTAAAGCGGATGGTAGTTTTAGATGTAATGACGGTGGCGGCGGGATTTGCCCTGCGGGCAATTTCTGGGACATTCGTGGTGGGGGTGGAAATTTCCTCGTGGCTTTTTGTCTGTGCTATTCTTTTAGCATTATTTCTTGCTTTAGCCAAACGCCGGCACGAACTATTGTATCTTTCTGACGGCGGGGTTAATCATCGCAGTGTCTTAGCAAATTATTCCGAGACGCTTTTGGACCAGATGATCGCAGTCGCCACTTCAGCAACGGTCGTTACCTACTGCCTCTATACAATTGCTCCGGAAACGGTGCAGAAGTTTGGAACTCACAGTTTGATTTTTACCGTTCCCTTTGTCCTCTACGGCATATATCGTTATCTTTATTTAGTGTATCGTAAGGAAGAGGGCGGCGCACCAGAAAAAGTTCTTTTTACCGACCTGCCGCTCTTAATAGCTATTGGACTCTGGCTAGTAAGTGTAGTTATTATTTTATTCTCAACCCGGCATCCTTAGTAAACTGGCGTCGTCCGGTAGTTATCAAAAAGGTGATGCCGCCAATGAGCGTCAATATGGCAAGAGCCAGCAATGGAAGGAAGAGCCGTTCCCGATAGACGAATTTTACCCGGTGTTTTCCTTCTGGCACCGCGCAGCCTCGCAAACAATAGTTCGCAGGAAATGACCTACTTCTTTTGCCATCAATTGTTACCTGCCAGTTCGGATAGTAATTCTCGGAAAGCACAAGAACTGCCGGTCGGTCAACCTCAACCTCAACATCAATCTCATTGATGGAATAGGAACTGATTCGGACCGTCTCGGTGTCCTGTTTTCCGCCCGAATCGGGCGCCCGGTTTCGGGCGTCATCCGCGCGCCCAGGTTCAATTCCTAATTCGCTTTCCAAGATGACCTTAGTAAAAAGCGGGAAATCAGCACTATTTAAAACCCGGAAAAGGCTTTCTTTATCAGAAATAATTTCCCAATCATAGAACACCTTTGCTCTCGGTAGGTAGGTGGAATTTTCATTAATTTTCAACTGCTGACTCTCAGCATCAAAGGAGGTGTAATACTTGACATTCATAAGGGCAAAAAAGCGCTCCGGACTGAGATTTTCCCTTACTTCTACAAAACGGTCTAAGAGTAATGGGTTATAACCGTCGGTTGTCCAGAACTCTTGGACATAGCCCATATTCCTGGGCAGAATCAACCCTTCGCGACAGCGGGTGTTTACTCTAATAAAATCTTTCTCTGCGGCAGTTTTAAAGAAACGAACTAACGAGTTCTCATCCCAGTATAACTCCGGTTGGACTTTACCTGTGTTGTAACTTTTGCCGAAAGAAAAGAGGTCAAAAAAGGCAATCGCACTCAGTAAAATCAAAGACCACCGCTGTTTTAGTCTCTTCTTTAAGTAAAGCCACAGCCCCAATACACTCAGGGTAGCAATGAGGAGTGACCTGAGGGCATTGCCGGTGGCAACCTTTCTTCCCAACTCGCCGGAATGGGTTGGTAGAAATAAAATGGAGCCGATGATTATTAAAAAAAGCATCCCTCCCCAGACAATTACCACCTTTGGTCTTGGTTTCCCATCCAATAAGTTGTCAAGCCCGATGCCACCAAGCCAAACAATCCCGAACAGAGTTAGGTTTAAGAACTTGGCTGGCGTCCTGATATGAGAGAAAAATGGGATAAACTTGTAGAGCAAGATGTGCAAAGGGAAATGCCGACCAAGTGCAATAAGAAGTGGAATTATTAATAACAGAAGTGGTAGCCAAGGAGAATGGCGTCTGTTTCTATAAAAACTGAATCCGGCAAGAATTAGCGGAAGAATGCCGATATAAGCCATCTGTTCCCAGTACTGGTAATAGGGACCGGGTCCGAAATAGCTTCTAAAGTCACCCTGGGCTGTGGTCCCGAAATAATTGGGGATGAGGAAGGTAATAAACCGGAGGGGGTGAAAAGAACCTTCAACGATTTCGGCATATGAATATTTTGCCCGGATTGACTCTTTAAAGAGATAATAGGTGGGTAGATACTGGCAAAGGGCAATCAGAAGAAAAATACCTATTACCAATCCCAGGCGGAGAATCATTGCCCCGGCTTTTTTCGGTGTTAGAGCGATTTGATATATCGCAAAAATTAGAAATCCAATCAGGATAATAACTATCGCCTGGGGATACCCGGCATAAGCGGCAATTCCTAATAAAAGACCGCAGATGATCAGATTACGAACCGAAGCGATGCCACTGGTGAGAAATCCCTGTCTAAGAAATAAAAAAAGCAAAGGGATAAAGGTAAAGGTCTGAATCATCTGACTATGGTTCATATGGACGACAAAACGACCGTTCAGCATATAAACCATAGCCATAAAAAATGCCACTCTTTTGTTCACGCCGATAGTCTGAGCAAAAAAGAACATACCTGTTCCGGCAATAAGCAGTTGCAAGATGAGGGCAAATTGGCACAGATAACTACTCAGCCAGCGATTGTGGACAAAAAAAGTCAGGAGTAAATTGGTGGGAAATAATATTGCGGTTTGAATATCAGCAAAAAAGGGCAAACCGCCAAAGATGTAGGGGTTCCAGAAAGGGAATTTACCTTCAGCAAGGGCACGCGCGGCAAAAAGCCGATAGGGAAAGTTCTGTTCAAGAAAGTCCTCCCAGAAAAAACCTTTTTTTAATATGACCTCAGCAAAAAATATAAATAACAGCCCGGCTAACAAGACAATATAGAACCAATTTGGTCCTCCGTCCCCCGTCTTCCGTTGACTTTTGACTTTTGGCTTTTGGCTTTTGGCTTTTGCACTCTTACCTCCTCTGTCTTCTGTCTTCTGCATTCCGCCTTATCGGGTGGTTTGCATTAGTTTCTTTCCCCTGACTACTTTTTCACCAAAAGGTCCTTGACGGATGGCGGCAAGTTCCTGCTGTGCCTCCCTAACAATATTTTCAACTTCAACTTTAACCGTGTTACCAAGAAGGCTTTTCGCCGCACTGGCTCCGGCAATCTTGCCCTCTAATATGGCGGTGGATGCCTCTTCAATACCACTTACATCACCGGCCACATAAACATTTGGGACGGTTGTTGCCATATTATCATTATGCCAGGCAACCTGACCGCCAAGTTCTGGAATATAAACCATTTGGCATCCTATCTGAGAAAGTAGTTCAGTTAATGGTGATAGTCCAACCGCCAGACAAATGGTGTCTACTTTAAGCCTCTTTTCCGTCCCTTTTAGCGGCTGGAAATTTTTGTTCAGCCGGCAGATGATGGCACCGGTAACGAAATCCTTTCCCAATGCTCTTTTGATTGTATGGGAGACAAAAATCGGCACTCCGAGGCGTCGGAGTTTTGCCGCATGGACATTATAGCCGCCAATCCTTGGTAGCGCCTCAACAACCGCAACGACCTCAACACCAGCCTGAATAAGTTGATAGGAGACAATGAGACCGATATTACCGCTCCCGACCATTAATACCCGTCTGCCTGGCTTAACGCCATAAACATTCATAAGTGTCTGGACCGCACCGGCACCGTAAACCCCGGGAAGGTCGTTATTCTCAAACAGAACGCTATTTTCCGTTGCACCGGTAGCAACAATTAACGCCTGATAGGTCAACTTGATAAACCTTCCATCATTAACGACCCCTAAAACATTCGGCTGAAAATGTCCAATGCAGGTGGTATTTAACATAACTTCGGCATCGCTCTGACGCAGTTCGTTTTCAAGGACTATCGCGATATCAACCCCTCTAATACCACAGTAGTGGCTTTTGGAGCCAAAGAACTTATGGGTCTGTTTAATCAGTTGACCGCCCAGTCGGGGTCCATCATCAATGAGGAGCACTTTGACTCCCAATTTTCCTGCGACAATGCCGGCAGAAAGCCCGGCAGGTCCACCACCGACAATCACCAGTTCCGCACTCTTCATAAATCTTTTATCTTATAACTTCCCTCGTCCCTTTTGTCTTTCCACCCTTATGCCTTCGCGCACCGGCTCCATACACACCATAGTATTGGGTTTACCGTCAACCACCATCAGACAGGAGGAGCACTTTCCTACCGCACAGAAAAACCCTCGGGGACGGTGGTGCTTTTCTGAATAACGGAAAACCTTTATGCCGTTGGCGACCAGTGCCGCAGCGATAGTTTCGCCCCAAAACCCTTTTATTGGCTTGCCCTCAAAATAAAATGTTACCTCTGGTCCGCGGTCAAATTCTAAAATTGGATGCTGGACGATACGGCTGTCGTTAGAGATTCTTTTTTGCATAGTTCACCGCATTTTCAAATATGCAGATGCCGTCAGGTTTTGTCAATTTTTCCCGATGCCAGCGGGGGTGGTGTTCCTTTATAACAAAGCGTTCAGGATGGGGCATTAATCCGAAGACTTTTCCTGAGGGGTCGCATATTCCGGCGATACCTGCCACCGAGCCATTAGGATTTTCTGGGTATTTGGCTACACCTCCCTCGGCGGTAACATAACGAAGAACTACCTGTTTATTTGCATTCAACCGTTTTAAGGTGCTGACTCCGTCAACAACAAACTTTCCCTCAGCATGGGCTACTGGCAGGTAGATGATTTCTGGCAGGTTTTTGGTGAATATGCAGGGGGAGGTCTCAATTTTAAGATAAACCCAGCGGTCCTCATATTTCCCAGAGTCGTTGGTATCAAGAGTAACCTTTTGTTGCTCAAACGGTTTCTCAAAAGCGGGCAGAAGTCCACATTTTACTAAGACCTGAAATCCGTTACATATGCCGAGAATAAGTTTCCCCTGCTGAAGAAAGGCTTCAATTTCCTCTCTTAAGTGGTGTTTTAACTCATTGGCTAAAACCTTACCCGAGGCGATATAGTCGCCATAGGAAAATCCTCCAGGTAGAACAAAAATATGATAATTCCTGAGGAGATGGGGTGAACTCTTGAGTTGATTGATATGGACTCTTTCTGCTCGGGCGCCGGCTAACTCAAAGGCGTATATCGTCTCCTCATCGCAGTTTATTCCGGCGGCAAAAAGCACACAAACCTGAATCATCCTAAGGAAGTTGGGCTTCCGTCCTTAGTCTTCGGTCTGATAATGTTTCTACCGGCGGTAAGCGCCCGGAGATTAATTTCAAGATGCTGAGATTTAATCAAACTGCGCAACACCTCTTGGTAAAGGGAAATGGGGAATTCTAAGAAATGGGAGATAGCGCCTAACATCACCGTATTCTGGATTCTTGGTTCACCTAACTCGCAGGCTAATTTAAAAGCCGGCACTGGGTAACAGCCGAGAGCCGAGAGCCGAGAGTTGACAGCCGATTCGGAGAGTCCTTCAACCAGACCCAGTTGCACCGGCAGGGGCTCAATCTGCAACGGGTCATAAAAGAGTTTTCCGGTCTTGGCAAGGAAATGGATATAGCGTAAAGCCTCCAACTGTTCAAATGCTACCACAATATCGGCAGTTCCTTCTTCAATTAGCGGCGAGTAGACAATTTTTCCCCAACGGATGTGACTGGTAACACTACCCCCGCGCTGTGCCATCCCATGAACCTCGCTCATTTTTACATCCAGACCCATAGTCAGGGCAAGATGGGCAACAACCCGGGAGAATAAAAGCACCCCTTGCCCACCAACACCGCACACCAAAAGATTCATCCTATCGCCTCCTTGGGGCAGATTTCTCCACACATCCCGCAGCCATTGCATCTTGTTTCAATTATCAAAGCCTTGCCATTACTGAAGGAGAGCGCCGGACAGCCTAAAGAGAGACAGGCGCGACAGCCAATACATTTCTCCGGGTCTATCCTTTTCGGTGGTTTTTTCTCTTTAGCAACCAGAGCACAGGTTCGCTCAGAGATTATTACCGCTGTTTTTTTCTCCTTGAGCGTCTTTTGGATAATCCTCTTCGTTTCCTTTAGCCGGTAAGGGTCAACTCGGATACATTCTTTAACTCCACAGGCACGGCACAGCGCTGCGATGTCAATCTTCACCGTCTCCAACCCCTTTAGCGTCTTGCCGGTTCCCGGATGGTCTTGGTGACCGGTCATACCGGTGGTTCGGTTATCGGCGATGATGACCACCACATTGGAGTTATTATAAACGGCGTTGATAAGTCCGGTGATTCCGGAATGGAAGAATGTTGAGTCGCCAATAATTGCCACCCTGGGTCTCGGGTCAGCGTCACCAAGAGCCTTGTCAACACCATGGGCAAAAGTTATTGAGGCGCCCATATCAATGCAGGTATCCATTGCATTATGAGGAGGCAGGGCGCCCAAGGTATAGCAGCCGATATCGCCGCCGATAATTGCCTTCTGTTTTTGTAAAGAGTAAAAGAGTCCGAGATGGGGACAGCCCGGGCAGAGTGCTGGCGGTCGGTTAGGAACATCCTCAACTGGAGATTCCGCCTGCCGCCTGTCACCTTCCGAATTTTCTTGCCCGAGTACTCGGCGAATTATTGCCGGGTTTAATTCCCCGGTTCGCGGCAAAACATCCTTTCCTCTTACTTTCAAACCCAACGCTCGGGTTTGCAGTTCAATAAACGGGTCAACCTCTTCTATTACAACAATTTCTTTAACTTTCTCGGCAAATTTGAGCACAAGTTCCCGCGGAAAGGGGTAAACCATCCCCAATTTGAGAAAGGAGGCTGAGGGAAAAACCTCGCGGGCGTACTGGTAGGCAACACCATCACAGATAATTCCTAATTCAGTCTCCAGTATCTCCATTCGGTTTATAGGGGTGGTTTCTGAATAGCGTTGAAGTTTGTCCAGTCGCCTTTCTAAATCAATATGACGAACCCGAGCAAACACCGGGAGAAGATTCATCTTAGGCAACTCCTTTTGGAACTCGCCTAAGTCGGCAGCTGGTCTTCGTCCATCAGCCGTCGGCAATTTGACGACCGACCGGGAATGAGCCACTCGGGTTGTAAGTCGCAAGAGTACCGGGATATCAAACTCCTCGGATATTTCAAACCCGAGGCGAGTCCAATCTTTTGCCTCCTGAGAGTCACTGGGACAAAGAACCGGAATTTTGGCGGCTAATCCATAAAACCGGTTATCCTGCTCATTCTGTGAGGAGTGAAGACCGGGGTCATCAGCGGTAACAACTACCAGCCCACCACGCACGCCGATATAGGCGCTGGAAAACAAAGGGTCGGCAGCAACATTCAGACCGACATGCTTCATTGCCGCCAAACTCCGCACACCGGCAAGTGCCGCACCGAGTGCCACTTCAAGCGCCACCTTTTCATTTACCGACCACTCGCAATACACCTCCGGATAGGTGGCGAGTGACTCTAAGATTTCGGTAGACGGAGTTCCTGGATAAGCGGCGGCAAATTGACAACCCGCTTCCCAGGCACCCCGTGCCACCGCCTCATTACCGGAAAGCAGTTGTTGGACAATATTACTCAAGACATCAACTTTACTTAGAGGGACTCAATCTGTCAAATAAATCTATAAGTCAAATCCCCAGGCGAGGCAAAATGCAAGGCTACACAAAATGTAGGGCAAACCTTCAGGTTTGCATCGGGAAAAGCAAGCATGATTCGCAGCCTACATATTTATTGCTGGCTAAAGGTTTGCCTTCACAATTTATGCTGTAAAAAACTGAAATTGCCACGCCCCTTCGGGGTTCGCAATGACGGGGGTGAGGGAAGTGGATTGTTTCGCTAAAGCCTGCCCCGAGCCTGCGGAAATAGGTTGAGGTTAGATTAAGGTGAAGACAACGGACCACAGCCTACCTCTCAACCTTAACCTTATCCTTATCATTCTTCAGTGGAATTCCTCGGCAAACTCGGAATGAGGGATGACGAGGGGCACCCAAGGAAGGCTAAAGGCTAAGTGGAGTTATATATACACAAAATTCTGATGGGTAAAATTGAGTTAAGTATCGTAATTAAATAACTTAATTTGAAGACCGGTTTATCTGGGGGGCTGTCCACTCCAGCACTAGGGTGGTAAAACCCTTTCCTCATTCGGTTTTGGATTTCTTGTTAAGTTTCGTGTTAAAATCTGGTTTAAGACCAAAAGGTAAAACAACTAAAGGAATGGCTTTAGAAGGCTGCCTGAATAGGTTTTCCGAAGAGGCTTTTCATTCAGCGCTAAGTTTAGAACTAAAAAGAGGGCTAAAAATTGGTTAAAGAACCGATTTAAAAGGAAAGGCAGAAAGGAAAATTCATCAGGTTTTAACAAGAAAAACAAGGTAAAAAGTAACGATAGACTTCAAAACCGAGGGTGAGATTTTTTGCTAAATCCGAATCATTGCCAAAATGTTTGTAGTCAATAGTTCACAGTTTATGGTTTATAAAACCCGAAACCAAGGACCTAAAACTAAAACCAATCCGATTAGTCGGATGAACCTGTTTTCTGCTGTGAATTGACCGCAAGGAGAAGCAAGGTATTATTTTCTGAATGGTTAATGATTTCAGCCAGTCCCGAAAAAGGATGGTGGAGGAGCAAATTGTTAACAGGGGGATAAAGGATAAGAGGGTTCTGGAGGCGATGCTGAAGGTGCCGAGGCATCTTTTTGTGCCTCAAGAGTTTATCCATCAATCTTACGAGGACCATCCATTACCCATCGGTCAGGGGCAGACCATCTCT
>JBDRUH010000033.1:0-16046 GCA_039801225.1 Caldifarciminota bacterium | reverse complement strand
ATTAGGTAAAAATTCCATCACCATTTGCCCATAACATCAACCACAAAGGCTTAAAAGAGACCTTATTGACCTCATTGCCAGAGATTCCTTCACCTTCAGAGCCCGCCCCAAGCGGTGGGATTCATCCACTCGCCGTAGGCTCGTTGGAAATGACGGGGTGAAGAGCAAAACAGGGAAATCAAAAGCCAAATCTCCAATCGTTTTAACTATTGCAATTTGAATTCTGACTTTTGAATTAATACAGTTTATTTATACATAAACAAAATTCTGATGGTTATAATTGAGTTAAGTATCGTAATTAAATAACTTAATTTGAAGACCGGTTTATCTGGGGGGCTGTCCACTCCAGCACTAGGGTGGTAAAACCCTTTGTTGAATAGGTTTTGGGCTTGGTGTTAAGTTTGCTAGTAAACTCGGAGGTAAGTTCAAAGGGAAAATCAACTAAAGAAACGGTTGTAAAAAGTGGTTTAGCAAGGGTCTTTGGTCCGATTTTTGTTTTAACTCTTGTTTCAAAACTAAAAAGCAGGCTTTAAAGCGGTTGAAGAGCCGATTTAAAGGGAAAGGTAAAAAACCAACTTTAAACAATTTTAATAACCCAAACAAGATTAAAGGTAACAACAGCATTTCAAACGAAGACAAAAAATTTTACCGATGGAAAAGTTTAAATCTAAAAAGACGAACATTGACAATCAGGAAAATTGCTGGATAATTAAAATGTGTTGATGAATATGACCCAGTCAATACCTTTAGAGGAATCCCACCCGGTTTACTTTCCTTAAGTGATATTATAGGTTAGATATGGCAATTTCGTTTGAAGAGATCTCCCAGAGGTTTGAAGAGTGGCAGCGGCGGCGGGTGGAACTGGAGCGGCTCCTTACCGACCCGGCAATAATGGCGACTCCTTCCCAATACCAGACAGTAGTTAGAGAGCATAAGGAGGTGTCCGAGGTTTTATCCCGAATTGAGGAGTATCGCCGGCTGGAAGAAGAGTTGCAGGATACCCGCGAGTTAGCCCGAGGTGCTCTGGAGCCGGAGTTGAAGGAATTGGCCCAGACAGAACTGACGCGGATAGAGAAAAGGCTCAACACCCTGCGTCAGGAGTTAAAGGAAATGATGATGCCTCAACCGCCTGAGTGGCGCAAGGGGTGCATTGTTGAGATTAGAGCCGCTGCCGGTGGTGAAGAGGCGGCGTTATTTGCTGCTGACCTGTTCCGAATGTATTCTAAATTTGCCGAACGACATAAACTGCAAATAGAGGTGCTTTCCTCACGACCGAGTGACTTGGGAGGTTTTAAGGAAATCATTTTTTCTGTAGAAGGTTCTTCACCATATCGCTTTTTCCGGTTTGAAAGTGGAGTGCACCGCGTTCAAAGGGTTCCGGTAACCGAGGCTTCAGGTAGAATTCACACATCAACTGTTACTGTAGCGGTTTTACCGGAACAAGAGGAGTTGGAATTAAAAGTAAAACCGGAAGAGATTAAAATGGAGACATTCCGGGCGGGCGGGCATGGTGGTCAGAATGTCAACAAGGTAAGTTCGGCGGTTCGGTTGACCCATCTGCCTACCGGTATTACTGTGGTGTGTCAGGATGAACGGTCTCAGGCGCGCAATCGGGCAAAGGCGATGAAGGTGCTTTTAGCCCGTTTGGGTGAAATCCGCCGAAAAGAGGAGGAGGCAAGAACTACCGCCACCCGGCGGAAACAGATCGGCACCGGTGAACGCAGCGAGAAAATTCGCACCTATAATTTTCCCCAGAATCGGGTAACCGACCACCGAATTGGCTTCTCTTTATACAACCTGGAGACGGTTTTGGATGGTGAAATTGACCCCCTTTTTGAAGCGCTGGAACAGGCAGAGGCAAACCTATGAGACAAGCGCTAAAAGCCAAAACCCAAAAGCCAAAACCCAAAAGCCAAAACCCAAAAATTCCCCTTGAAGAGGCGGAGTTCCTTTTAATGAAAATTACTAATTTAAAAAGGCACGAACTTTACCTCTCTAAAGAGGAAATCAGCCGGGAAGATGCCCGAAAATTCTTGGAACTGGCAAGGCGGGCAGAATTGGGCGAACCGGTGCAGTATCTGGTGCACTCGGCGCCTTTTCTTGACCTTGACCTCTATGTGGATGAAAGGGTTTTTATTCCCCGTCCCGAGACCGAAGAACTGGTTTTGCGGACAGCGGCAAGGGTACACTCTCCTGAGGTTGTCTTAGACTACGGGACCGGTTCCGGCTGTATCGCCATTGCCCTGGCACGTATTTTCCCCAAGGCAAAAATCTTTGCGGTTGACATATCAAGGAAAGCGTTAATGGTCGCAGAGAAAAACATTTACCGCTATAACCTTTTTGACCGGATAATACTTTTCCGAGCCGGCAGCCTCACCGAATTAAAATCGGTGCTGCCGGCTAACGGGTTAGACCTACTGATTTCCAACCCTCCCTATATTCCTAAGGAACGGCTAAAAAATTTACCGAAAAGGGTGCGGCACTACGAACCACAAATTGCCCTTGATGGAAAAGAAAAGGGTGTTAAAGTTCTTAAGATGCTTTTAAAAGACGGACCTTCGCTTTTGGCACCTAATGGGTTAATGGCACTGGAGATTGATTCCACTCAGGGTGAGTTTGTAAAAGAACTGATACCGAGTGCGGAAATTGAACGCGACCTCTATGGTAAGGTGCGCTATGCCTTTATCAAAAACCAATCGGCACTTAGGAGTTAACTATAATGAAGATTGCCTTGGTGGTAAACTGGAACAAAACAGTTGCCCGAAGGTTTGTACCGCCTTTTTATCGCTGGCTGAAGAAAAAGGGTTATCAGCCGGGATTTGTGGATGAGCCACCCAAAGATATTATTGACAATCCAGTCCGGCTTACCCATCTACAGGCTGACCTGGTGGTTGCGCTGGGTGGCGATGGAACACTCCTCCGTGCCGCTCGACTGGTAGGAAAGAGTGAAAAGCCGTTAATGGGTGTCAATCTTGGCGGTCTTGGTTTTCTCACCGAATTTTCTATCCAGGAGGCGCGTGCGGGTATAGAAAATTTTGCCCGCGGCGAGCATTCCGAGGAAAAACGAATGGTTCTTTCCTGCTGGCAAAGCCGAGAGCCGAAAACCGAAAGCCGTCGTCCATCAGCCCACTTGGGTTATGCCTTAAATGATTGTGCCTTGAATATGGGAAATTCCAATAGGGTAATTGAGGTTGTTGTCTGGTGCGGAAAAAATTTTGTAAATAAATTTGTTGGTGACGGTGTGGTTGTAGCAACTCCAACCGGCTCAACCGCCTACTCGCTGGCCGCGGGTGGTCCGGTAGTATATCCAACAATGTCGGCGATTATTCTGACCCCGCTTGCCCCCCACGCCCTGGCTGCCCGCCCGGTCGTTCTTCCTGGAGAAGAAACAGTTTCATTGGAACTTACTGATAAATCCCAGTCAGCGGTTTTGAACTTGGATGGTCAAAGGAGATGGCGGGTGACAGCCGGCACCAGGATAGACATCTCCCGAGCGGAGTTTTGTGTCCGCTTGGTGGTACCGAAGGGAAAGAGTTATTTTGAAATTCTTAGAGAAAAATTGCAGTGGTCCGGCGGTCAACGGTAGTGAATCAGCAATCCCAAGTCAGAACTCAGAACGGTACCAAGATTCTTACCATTCCCAATATCTTGAGCATATCCCGGCTCTTTCTCCTTCCGGTGGTGCTTTTCTTTCTTTTCCGACGCCAACCGTTACCGGCAATTGGCGCAATGCTTTTCTCCTGGTCCACCGATGCCCTTGACGGTTATCTGGCACGTCGGCTGAATCAAGTCTCGGACACCGGACGAATCCTTGACCATCTGGTTGATAAAATCTGGGTGGCGCTGGTTTTAATCTCCTTGGTATACATCAGCAATTTACCGCTTTATATTGTTGGCGCGGTAGTGCTCCGCGACATTTTAATCCTTGCCGGCAGCGCCTATCTGTTAAAGATGCGCGGGTCGCTGGTTTCTTCTGATGTTGTCGGTAAAATTACCGGCTGTGCCTTTGCCCTTTTGATTCTCTTTTATACCCTGACGCTGGACTCTAACCCAGGTTTTTTGCGCCGAATTATACCGGTGATCTACCGCTTCAAACCCTTTGCCGATTGGACCGTTTTGGTTTTAATCGTTGTCTCCTTCATAAACTATTCTTTTCTCTTCCTCCGGATAATGGTAAAATTCCATTTGCCCGGGGAACAGGGTTAAATGGTAGGTTGAAGCTGAGGTTAAGGCTAAGGAAAGTAAACCTAAACCTTAACCTATTCTTCTTCTTCTAACGCACCAGTCGACCAATCCGGTTAAATCGGATTGCCCAGGGCGAAAGGATGATACGGGCGATATTGGGCGCGGCGCTGGAGGAGAAGTAGAGCACTAAAGGCTTACCTTTGATATGACGCAATTCTAACGGACCCCAGAACCGGCAGTCTTCGGAGTTATCCCGATTGTCGCCCATCGCAAAAATGTGCCCCGGTGGAACAACCACCGGACCAAAATTGTCGCGGACATAAGGAGAAAGGTCAGAACGGTAAAACCGGCGAGTCTCCCAAAGTTTCTGGAAATCGGCGTTGAGTTCTAAAGGCAGACCGGGAATGGTGTAATAGAATTTGTGAACAACATAGGGCGCATTCTCCTTGATACCATTAACATATAGTTCTTTATTCCGCACCTCAACCGTATCGCCCGCAACCGCCACGCACCGCTTGATAAAGTTGCGGGGAATATACCAGGTAAAGAAATTTGCCTTTCGGTCCCAATAGACCGGCAAAAGCGGTAGCCAGCGGGGAAATATCCGGACATAACGATTGAAGTAGAGTGAATCTGTCGGCATATCCGGGTCAACCGGAAACCGAAAGACAACAATATCCCCTCGCTTGGGAGTTGAGATAGGTATGAGAACCCTGTCGGTAAAGGGAAGTTTGACCCCGTAGGTAAACTTGTTGACCAGCATAAAGTCTCCGATAGCAATGGTATCCTCCATTGAACCGGTTGGCACCATAAACGCCTCAACCAGAAATGAACGAATCAAAAGGACGGCGATAATCACCGGTGTCCATTCCCGGATAAAGTGTTTTATCCCGCGAGTAAATCCGCTCATAATAGAGACCAGTTTAGAAAAAGGGCAAATAAAGTCAATACTACCTAAGAAATTGTTAACTGAAGATAAGCGTTAATAGAATGGCGACAAGGAGCGCTGGCAACATATTGAGCACCTTGAGCCGTTTGATTTCCAAGAGGTTTATACCCAAACCGATAAGGATGAGCCCGCCAACCGCGGTCATCTCGGCGGCAATCCTTTCCGTCAAAAGGGTGTTGAGCAGGCGGACCAATAGGGTCAATCCCGCCTGGTAAATAAAGAGCGGAATTGCCGAAAAGAGCACGCCGAGCCCCAGACCGGCGGCCAGGGCAACTGAAGCAAAACCATCAAGGAGCGACTTGGCAAAATAAAGGTTTGGTGTCTTTCCCAATCCTTCCTCCACCGCGCCAAGCACCGTCATTGAACCCATACAGAAGACCAAAAATGCGGTTACCAACCCTTCGGTAAAATGCTTCCCGCTAATCCGTAATTTTGCCTTCAGCCATTCACCGAATCGGCTGAGATGCCGGTCAATATCTATCAGTTCGCCGATGAGTGCACCGCCGACAATTGAGAAAATAAGAATCAGCATCTTCTGGGTCTTGAGCGCCATAGCAAATCCTAAAAACAGGGTAAAAAGACCGATTGCCTGAAAGATTATTTTTGTCAATCTTTCTGGGAAACGGCTGTGAAGAAAAACGCCGACCAGACTCCCGACAATAACCGTAGCGGTATTAACTATCGTGCCAATCATCAAAAATCTTAACGGAGAATAAAGATACTGGCAAGACCTTCTCGGCTCACGCTTTTATTGACTTAAACGGGTAATAGCCTAATCTTAGGCTCGAAGACTAATTAAGGAGGCAAAGTGAAGAAAATCGTTGTAGTTGTTTTATTTGCGCTGCTTTATCTGCAAATCGGTGAAGGACGCTGGGCGCCTTTTACTCCCGGTAGTCCAGAAACACCGTTAGATTTCAAAGTCCTGAGTTCAAACTCCCAAAGAACTGTGGTTGAACTCAACCTTTTTGGACTTTATGTAGAAGATATTGCTGTTCAGGAAAAGGTTTTTCAAACCCTGCAACTCGGAATTTCTGGCGGTGGAGTTCTCACCGAAGTCGGATCACCACAACTGCCAGTTCTTGCCCGACTCATCGCCATTCCTGATGACAAAGATGTTCAGATAAAGGTGTTAGAGGAGGATGTTATTACTCTCAAGGGGTATAATGTCTATCCTGCCCAGCCGCCATTACCGGAAGAACAAAGGTTTCAGGAGTTTGTAATTGATGAGAAGCGTTATTCTACTAATGAGTTCTATCCTGAGTTATCTGTGCGTATGAGTGCGCCGATGATTATGCGTGACTTTCGTCTGGTCCAACTGGTGCTTCAGCCGGTGCGTTTCAATCCGGTTTCGGGTGAACTTAGGGTGGCAAAAAAACTCAAAGTTGAACTCCGCTATGAAGGATATTCAACCCTCAATGTTAAAACAAGACGCCGGCATAGAATCTCCCCTGCCTTTGAGCCTCTTTACAAATCCTTTATCGCCAATTACCGCTTCCTCTCGCCTCCGAAGGCAGAGAATGGCTGTTATCTAATTATTGTCAACGACAATTTCTATAGTGCGGTTGAGCCATTTGCCCGGTGGAAAAGACGCAAGGGCTGGCACACCGAGGTTGTAACCCTTTCCGAAATTGGCGGCAATGACACGGCGCTCATCTACAACTATATTCATAATGCCTATAACAATTGGACCTATCCGCCCGACTATGTCCTTCTTATTGGCGATGCCCCGGAATATCTCCGCTGTAACCGCTGGCCAGGAAATACTGATGCCTCGGACCTTTACTACTCTTTACAGGAGGGAAATGACATCTTAGCCGACCTGATGATTGCCCGGGTCTGCGCCCGAAGTTTGACCGAGGCACAGGTGATGCTCAATAAACTTTATAAGTATGAGAAGGAACCCTATCTGGACAATACGGAATGGTTTAAAAAGGTTTGTGCCCTTGCCGGTTATGAAGGAAGCGGTCGTTTCTGGACCGTGGTGATAAGAATCAGAAACTATGTTATGAACAACCCATTTACCCAGTTTGACACCCTTTTTGAGCGCTGGGGTCTGAATACCGCTCAGGCGCTTACCGACTCTTTAAATTTAGGCCGAGCCTGGATGCTCTATCGCGGCCACGGTGATGTGGCTGCCTGGGCAAATGTTGACCCTTCCTGGACCAACTCCAATGTCTCTGCCTTAAACAACGGTAGAATGCTACCAATGGTTATTGCCCCAACCTGCCTTTCCGGCAACTTTGATGAGACGGAGGATTGCCATGCCGAAGCCTGGCTAAAGGCGGGTGAGGAGAAGGGTGGGTGTGGCTATTTTGGTGCCTCGGAGGTGAGTTACTCCGGTTATAACGACTCGCTGGCTGCCGGAACATTTATCTCCTATGTTGACAGCCTCTTTTATACATTTGCCCAGTGCACCCAGGCGGGAAAACTTTTTATGCTTCAAGCCTATCCCCTTCCTGATGACATTTCCGAAGAGGAGATATATATGTTTAATAACTTCGGTGAGCCAGAACTGAATATCTGGTCCCAGACCCCAAAGGAACTTACCGTAGAACATCCGGCGGTTGTGCCCATCGGCTCTTTTCAATTCCCGGTTACGGTAACCGCTAATAACACCCCAGTTGAAAATGCTCAAGTTTGTGTGATGTCGGAACAGGACACCACCGTATTTTATGTTGCTCACACCAACCCTTCAGGTGAAGTTACCTTTAACCTTGAGACAACCCAGCCGGGTGATTCGCTATATGTTACCGTTACCGGTAGAAACCTCAGACCTTATCTCGGCTCAGCGATTACAATTGCCCCCAACTCCGGTTATGTCTTATATCGGCGCTCACTCATCAACGACTCTCTTGGCAACAGTGACGGTATCATCAACCCTGGTGAGACAATAGAACTTCCTGTCTGGGTAAAGAACTGGGGTATGATGGTCGCAAACTCGGTTACCGGTAAACTCCGCACCTCAGACCCGAAGATAACAATTACCGACTCGGCAAAGGCATTTGGTGATATTCCGGCAGGCGACTCGGCTTTTACCGGTCCGGACGGGTTCGGATTTTATGTCGCCCCTTCCTGCACCAATGGCTACCAGTTGAAGTTTTCTCTTGAATGCCGGGATGAACTTGATTCGGTCTGGAACTCAAACATTACCCTTTATGTTGGAACGCCGGTTATGGTTTATGTTACCAATACGATTAATGACCCGCCACCAGGGGGCAATGGTGATGGCAAACTTGACCCGGGGGAAAGCGCCCAGTTATTTGTAACATTAAAGAACATCGGTTTAGGTAATGGCTACTCGGTTTCCGGAAAGCTGCGTTCCGGCGATAACCGGCTCCAGGTTACCGACTCACTGGCTCAATTTGGCTTTATCCCTAAAGACTCTATTAAGAAAAACAGTTCAGACCCATTTACCCTTCATACCCAAAGCACAATACCGCCCGAGACCCCGATACCTTGCACCCTCAAAATTAGTGCTCTTGACGGGTATAGCAAAACCTTAGTCTTTAACATTGTCGTTGGCGAAATCAGAACTATTGACCCGATTCCGGACAATGCCCAGCCACCGGTCTATTGGGCTTATGATGACGTTGATACCCTTTATAATCAGCATCCTGAGTTTTCCTGGGTGGAAATCAGAAATTTAGGCACAAGACTCACCTTGAGTGACGACCAGACAAAACAGGTGAACCTGCCGCTCAGTTTCGGACCTTTTATCTTCTATGGTGAGATTTACAACCAGATTTCTGTCTGCTCCAACGGCTGGCTAGCCCCGGGTTACACCACCAACACCACCTACAACAACACAACTCTACCCAACTCTGATATGCCGCCACTCCTTGCGGCAAACTGGGACGACCTTTATCCATATTATGGAGGTGGCGTCTGGTATTATTATGACAGTCTTAATCACCGGTTCATTGTTGAGTGGGATTCGGTCTATTACACCGGCGTTGGTGATTGGGACAAGTTTGAAATCATCATCTATGACACAACCGTTAATACGCCAACCGGTGATAATCAGATAATATTCCAGTATCTCAGCGCCAACTATTACGTCTCAAGCACCGTCGGAACTCAAGACCCGACAAAAACGATAGCGATTCAGTATCTATATAATACCAATTACCATCGTGGCGCCGCAGGAATCGTTCCCAATCGGGCAATTAAGTTTATTAGTGGCGAGCCTTACACCGGCTATGAGGAAATAATGGATGCGCGAATTAAAAAACTAACTTTACACCTTAATCAAAACCCGCTACGAGACAGAGGAGTAGTCCACTTCAGCCTGCCTATTAAAACAGAGGTCAAACTTACAGTTTTTGATATCACTGGAAGAGAAGTCAGAACTCTTGCTAAAGGCAAGTTTCCCCCTGGCACCCATTCCGCTATCTGGGATGGAAAAGACAACCACGGTAAGACGCTTGCACCCGGTGTTTATTTTATCCGCCTCCATTCTCTTCCTGAAGGAGCACAATCGGCGGTTTTAATTACCAAAGCGGTTCTAATTAAATAGTATGGTTACCATCCGCCGGATGAGGGAGGAAGACCTTGACCGAATTATGGAAATAGAAAATAGAAGTTTTCCCAACCCCTGGCGTCGCTCCTTCTTCCTCTCCGACCTTCACCGACCGGATGCCTTCTCTATAGTCGCTGAAAATGAGAATAAGGTTGTAGGTTATCTTGTCGCCTGGGGTGGGATTGAGGTGCACATTGCCAACATTGCGGTTGCGCCTGAGATGAGAAACCAAGGCATCGGTTCAAGGTTGCTGAAGGAGGTATTTGATTTTGCCAAAAGGGAAGGTGCCGAAAATATATTTCTTGAAGTCCGGGTTTCAAACATCGCTGCCCAGCGCCTTTATCGCCGATTCGGATTTGAGCCAACTTACATTCGTAAAGGATATTACGAAAACGGTGAGGATGCGATAGTTATGGAGATGAAGGTAAACCAGGCGGGTAACGGCTGACGGATGACGGATGTTGTGAGGATACACATTACTATTCGCCCGCCCTCATTGTGAGCGGTCGCTGTGTGAATGCATAGAGCGAAGCAATCTCATTACCTTAGAACAATTCATAAACTGCCCCGACTGGCTTGGAGAAAACCAAAATGTCGCACAGGGATTTGAATTATACAAACTATTGACAAAAGACACTTTATTATTATAATAATGATGGAGTAGTTATATGCCAGTATATGAGTATAAATGCGAGAATTGTGGTAAAAGGTTTGACATTGTTGCCACATTAGCGGAGAAGGAAGCCGGCTTGAATCCTACCTGCCCGGATTGCGGCGGAACAAAGGTTCATCAGATTTTCGGTAGGTTTACGGTGATTGGTGGCTCAAAAACTGAAAGCGACTTTGAGGATTTCGGACCAGGTGATGAGGATTTTGGTGCAGAAGGACTGGATGAGTTTGAGGACGAGGGACTAAGTGAAGAGGAAGATCTGGGCGAAACAGGTGAAGATTTAGATATTGATTGATGTCCTGGGTTGACTGGCTTTCCTTAGCGGTTGTCTTAGGTGTAGCAATAATCCAGACAATTCGCACTTCCAAGGCCGGGGGAATGGGTCTGACACTCGTAGAAATGTTTGGCGTTGTTGCCTCAGCGGTTGCGGCAACCTCCTTTGCCCCCGCCCTTGCCCGAGGATTAAGAATAACAACCTCGGTCACTCTTGTTGTCCTGTTTATAGGGTTTGCTTTGCTCGGTTTTATCTTTGCCCGTTGGTTTTTCGGTGTGACCCAATGGTCCTTTGAGTCGCTGGACGGCTTTCTTGGTTTTGTTTTTGGCTTTGTCACTGGCTGGGCTGTTGCCCATATGATTTTGCGGATAATGATTGAGTCTCAGGGCATCCAGGGTCCGATTGCTTTATCCGTAAGTTCCGGACCAATCGCCCGAGAGGTGTTCTATTTCAAAACCTGGAATGCCCTGATGCAACTTCTCTTTAAAGTCCGGCTCGGACCGCAAATTAACCCGGATCTTGGTTAGCCCGCCGCCAATTATTTGACTTCAGACCGCATTTTCTTACACTAAAAAAATGCTGCAGGTTTACACGGGCAACGGTAAGGGCAAGACTACCGCCGCATTCGGTCTGGCGCTCCGTGCCGCCGGGCATAACTGGCGAGTTTTAATCATTCAGTTTATGAAAGGTGATAGTAATTACGGCGAAATTAAAGCGGCAAAGGACATCCCTGGCTTAGAAGTTTACCAGTTTGGGCAAAAGACCTTTGTCCAAAGGGGCAATCCCAGCCAAGAAGACCTAACACTGGCAAAGAAGGGGCTGGAGTTCGCCCGGGAGGCAATTCGCTCGGGCAAATATCAAATGGTGATATTGGATGAAATTAATGTGGCGGTTGATTACGGACTTTTGCCTCTGAAAGATGTGATAGAACTTGCTCAAGAGTGCCCAAAGGATATAGAACTAATTTTTACTGGTAGAGGGGCAAAAGAAGAGATAATTAAATTGGCCGATTTGGTCAGTGAAATAAAAGAGATAAAACACCCGTTTCAAAAAGGTGTCGTAAATCGTGCTGGAATTGACTATTGAAAAACTTTTAGAGAAGTTTCGCGCCGGTGACCGCCGCGCCTGTGGTCAGTTGATTTCTTTTATTGAAAATAATTCTAAAGCCGCGGTTCAGATTCTCAATGAAATTTATCCTCTCATCGGTCGGGCTTACCGGATTGGCATCACTGGTCCTCCCGGTGCCGGTAAAAGCACTCTCGTAGAGAAACTGGCATTGGAATGCCGGAAAAGAGGTCAAACCGTAGGTATCGTTGCGGTTGACCCAAGTTCGCCATTTTCTGGTGGCGCGGTCTTGGGTGACCGGGTGCGGATGTCGGCGCTTTTTACCGACCCAAAGGTTTTTATTCGCTCAATGGCAACCAGAGGAAGTTTAGGTGGACTGGCTGGACGGACAAAAGAGGTTTGTGACATCCTTGATGCCTTTGGCATGGATTTTCTCTTAATTGAAACGGTAGGTGTCGGACAGATGGAGTTGGATATCGCTGAAGCGGCGGATACCACCGTCGTCGTTCTCGTGCCCGAGTCCGGCGATGCCATCCAGACCCTTAAGGCAGGTTTGATGGAGATTGGCGAAATATACTGCGTCAATAAGAGCGACCGCGAGGGGGCAGACCGAATGGTGCTTGAGATAGAAATGATGTTAGAGTTGAAACCAAAAAACGATGGCTGGCTGCCCCCGGTTATCAAAACTGTTGCCACCAAGGGGAATGGCGTAACCGCTCTCTTTGATGAAATTGAGCGACACCGTCGTTATTTGACAAGTTCGGCGATTTTAGTAGAGCGCCGGCGCAAGGCGATTAAGACCGAAATTGAACGGTTGATTGTGGAAAGATTACGGCAAAATATCTATCAACAAAAGGAAATAGAAAAACTTTTGGACCAACTGACAAGGGAAGTTGTTGACAAAAAACTGACCCCTTATCAGGCGGCAGAGAGAATTATTACGCTGGTATTGCCCGAGTTAGGACAAATCTATAGATTTGCTTCCGGTCAAGATAATAGGGAGGTGTAGTAATGGGAAAAGATGAAATTAATCGGATTGAAGAAGAGAAAAAACGCTGGGAGAGTTGTGTTAATAAGGGCGAAACGGAGCGGTTTCAAACCGTATCCGGTATTCCAGTTAATATCCTCTATACGCCAGTAGATTTAGCCGATTTTGACTATCTTCGTGACCTGGGTTTTCCCGGCGAGTATCCATTCACCCGCGGCATCCGTCACAATATGTATCGCGGGAGACTCTGGACAATGCGCCAGTTTTCCGGTTTCGGCACCGCTAAAGACACCAATGCCCGTTACAAGTTTCTCCTGGAACACGGTGAGACCGGTCTTTCGGTCGCTTTTGATTTCCCGACGCTTTATGGTCGGGATTCGGACGACCCGCTCTCCCATGGTGAAGTGGGCAAATGTGGCGTGGCCATCTCCTCATTGGAGGATATGGAAACCCTTTTTGACGGAATTCCATTAGGCGAAGTCTCCACCTCTATGACCATCAACGGACCGGCAGCGGTACTCTGGGCGTTTTACATCGTTACCGCGGAGAAGCAAGGGGTGCCAAGCGAAAAACTCCGCGGAACGATTCAGAATGACATATTGAAAGAGTATATTGCCCAGAAGTCCTGGCTCTTTCCTCCCGAGCCCAGCCTCCGAGTGATCACCGATATTATGGCATTTGGCGCAAAGAATGTCCCGAAATGGAACACCATTTCCATTTCAGGCTACCACATCCGTGAGGCGGGTTCAACCGCCGCCCAAGAGCTGGCGTTCACCTTAAAGGATGGTATGACCTATGTTGAGGCGGGAATTAGAGCCGGTCTGGATGTTGACGAGTTTGCCCCGAGACTTTCCTTTTTCTTCAACTCCCATCTGGACTTCTTTGAAGAAATTGCTAAGTTTCGTGCTGCTAGGCGCATCTGGGCAAGGGAGATGCGCCAGACTTTCAAAGCCAAGAAACCGGAATCCTGGCTTTTGCGTTTCCATACTCAGACCGCCGGTTGCACCCTCACCGCTCAGCAGCCGGAGAATAACATTGTCCGCACCGCTTTTCAGGCATTAGCGGCAGTTTTGGGTGGAACGCAGAGCCTTCACACCAATTCAATGGACGAGACTTGGGCGCTTCCTACCGAAAAGGCGGTGCTGATCGCCCTGCGCACCCAACAACTTATCGCCGAGGAGACCGGTGTCATCAATGTGATTGACCCGTTAGGTGGCTCTTATTATGTTGAAGCCCTGACCAATGAACTGGAAAAACAGGCGTATGAGTATTTTGAAAAGATTGATGCGCTGGGCGGAATGGTCAAGGCGATTGAGCAAGGCTTTCCCCAGAGGGAGATTGCTGAAGCGGCATATCGCTATCAGAAAGCGGTTGATGAAAAGAGACGGACCGTGGTCGGGGTCAATAAATATGTCTTAGAAGGAGAAAAGTTAGCAATTCCCATTTTGAAAATTGACGAACGGGTGGAAAGAGAACAGTGGGAAAGACTTAGAAAATTACGCCAGCGCCGCGATAATACCCGGGTGAAACAGACACTCAGCGACTTGAAAGATGCCTGTGCCGGCAAGGACAATGTGATGTATCCAATTCTTGAGGCGGTTCGGGCTTATGCTACCTTAGGTGAAATATGTGGCGCGATGAAAGAGGTATTTGGAACTTATGCTGAACCACCGATGTTTTAGGAGGTAAAAATGGGTAAAAAACTGCGAATTCTCATTGCCAAACCCGGTCTGGATGGACATGACCGGGGGGCAAAGGTAGTAGCCAGGGCTTTGCGTGATGCCGGATTTGAGGTTATCTACACCGGACTCCATCAGACACCAGAAATGATCGCCGAGGCGGCAATCCAGGAGGATGTTGACGCGGTCGGTCTTTCAATTCTCTCCGGAGCCCATATGACCCTTTTCCCCGAGGTGATGCGTCTGTTAAAGGAAAAAGGGGCGGGCGAAATTCTGGTGTTTGGTGGTGGTATCATTCCAAAAGAGGATATGGAAGAACTTTATAAAATGGGCTGCGGCAGGCTTTTTGGACCGGGAACGCCCACCCAAGAGATTGTTGATTATCTAAAAGAAAAATTTCCTGATCGGGTGTAACCGTCCGGTCTTTAACTGTTATCGTTTGACAGTTTCTCTTAGGGTCTTTTTTAAATATTCCTCGTAATCGGCGAGCAGACGCTCATCAAAAACCATTTGCGCCTTCCATCTGATCGCCACCTCATTAAGCCCGAATGTCTTATCCAGAAAAACCTGCAATTTGGGACCGGCCGGGTAGTTTTTGTCATAAACAATAATTCCGCTGGTGGCGATATTGTCCCCGCAAACATTATAAATTTCCGCCGCCCTTTCCGGGTCATAATCCCAGGCCTCAGCCCCGCGCCTTGCCCGTTCATAAAGGAGAAAATTGATCAGGTGATTGGTAATTGAGACCATTAGACCATAATCGGTGGAAGGGTCACTGCCGGCCACATAATTTTTTAATGGAATATGCAGGGCGATGCCAACTTCGCCGCGACCTTCACCATAGAAAATACGCTCGGTATCAATATAATGGCTCAGGTCTAATGAGTAGGAATATAACATTTAGATAATTTAACATATATTATAAGAAAGTCAATTTTTCTCTAAGAAATGGCTCAATAAATGAAAACGAAATAACCGAGACCAATCCCGAGCATATTGGCAACCAAGTCTTTCCAGGAAAACCGGCGGTGCCACCCATAGCGGTCAATGAGCTCCTTGCCGGTGCCAATTCCCAAGGTACCGCCAATTGCAATACCTGTGGCTAAAGGGCGCTTCAGTCCAATTCTATTGGCACAGAGGTGATATCCGGCACCAACAGTAACAAAACTGGCGGAAAAATGCCAGAACTTATCCCAGGCAAGCCAGCGGTCAGGTTGCTCAGTTCCTTCTGGGAGAGAATTTTCTGCCTCCTGGCATTCAAATTTATCACTGTTTATGAAAAAATAATTATTCCCAATGCCTTTGTCGGACAAGGCTTTAACCTTGCTTTCCTCCGATTCAGCAATGACCGTCCCGTTCGCTAATAATATAATGAAACAGGCATAAATTGGCAGATAATATCCGCCTTTCATTTACAAAATTCCGTGATTGCGAAAACTATAGAACCTATCGCCAGCAATGATGATATGGTCAACAAGTTTAATTCCTAAAACCTTCCCCGCTTCAATAAGTCTTTTTGTCAACCTTATGTCCTCTTCCGATGGTGTTGGGTCTCCAGAAGGATGGTTGTGTGCCACAACAATCGCTGGTGCATGGTCATGGACTGCCGCATCAAATACCTCTCGGGGATGAGCCAGGGTGGTATCAAGACTGCCGATAGAAACCTGTTCGGTGCGGATGTGTCGGGAGCGAGCGTCTAAAAGGACTGTGAAAAAAC
>JBDRUH010000032.1:0-16054 GCA_039801225.1 Caldifarciminota bacterium | reverse complement strand
GCGCCAACCACCGCCACATCCACGGAAAGATTGTCAAGGAGAAGTTTAAAGTATCTTTCAATTATTGCCTGTGAGATTTCAATTTCTTTTAATATCATAGTTTATGATAAAAAGAACGGCATAAGAGTCAAGAACAATAAATCCTAATTTCAAAGCACTAAATCCTAAACAATCTCTGATATCAAAATCCAAATTACCAAAACATTTTGGATTTTGGACATTAATATTTTGAATTTGTTTAGGATTTAGGATTTCGGATTTAGAGTTCCTCACCCTGTCGGCTGGTTGAGGTTGAAAGTTGAAGTTGAGGTTGAGTGTGGTATATTTATATTATGTCAGATACCGGTTTTCTGTTGAAAAACTGCTCACAAGTTTTGACGATGAGCGGTGAAGGATTGGGTATTGTTGAGAAAGGGTATGTGGTAGTGGAGGATGGTCGGGTGAGCGTGGTCTGTGATCATCCCCGGTGTTGCGTTACCGAGAAATTGCCGGAGATTGACTGCGGTGGTTGTGTGGTTATGCCGGGTTTTGTAGACCCGCATACTCATTTAGTTTTTGGGGGCTGGCGGGCTGATGAGTTTGAGGCACGGTTAGAGGGAAGGAGTTATAAGGAAATTGCTGAGGCGGGTGGCGGAATTCTTTCCACAGTCCGGGCAACCCGAAAGGCATCTGAGGAGGAACTTTACCAACGGTCACTAAAATTGCTGAAGGAGATGGTTTCATATGGAACGACAACCGTGGAAATTAAATCCGGCTACGGACTATCCTGTGAAGATGAGTTGAAGATATTACGTGTTGCCAAAAGGTTGGGTGAATCCGGTTTGGTTACGGTTGTGCCAACCTTTCTTGGTGCCCATTCAGTTCCAGAGGGTACAGCCAAATCTGACTATATAGAGGAGGTTGTTAGTAAAATGATACCAATGGTGGTAAAAGAGGGGCTGGCGAAGTTTTGTGATGTTTTTTGTGAGAACTTTGTTTTCAATGCCCAGGAGAGCAAAGAAATTCTTGAGGTTGGGAAGATATTTGGGCTTTTACCAACGATACATTGCGATGAGATTGAACCATCTGGTGGTGCTGAGGTTGCTGGTGAGGTGGGAGCAGTATCCGCCAGCCATCTTCTAAAACCTTCCGAAACCGGGCTGAAGGCGATGGCAGAAAAAGGAGTTGTTGCCGTTCTATTACCGGGAACAACTTTTTTCCTTCAGGAAAGGCATAAACCTCCGGTAGCAAGATTACTGGAGTTGAGAATAACCATTGCCTTAGGCAGTGATTTTAACCCCGGTTCCTGCACGCTTCTTTCTCAAATGCTCACCGCCCAATTGGGCTGTATTTACTACGGTCTGTCAATTGTTGAAGCACTCCGAGGGGTTACAATTAATGCGGCAAAAGCGTTAAGATTGGAACAAGAACTGGGTAGCCTTGAACCGGGTAAATGGGCGGATATTGTCGTAACCGATGTCCCCGATTACCGCCATTTAATATACCGGTTAGGACACAATCCGGTTCGGATGGTTTTTAGACATGGTAGTTTGGTTTATTCAGGTAGTTAAACCCTTCTCTTTAGTTCACCGCCAAGAACTAAGATTGTGGGATATAATTTATTGACAGGTAAGCGAAATCAGGATATAACAACTTAAATGCCCCAAGGGAAAAAGCGAAGTAATTTTGTTCACCTTCACAATCATTCGGAGTTTAGTCTATTAGACGGGGCTTCCCGGATTGAGGAAATGGTCAAATTAGCGGTAGAGTACAAAATGCCTGCCCTGGCATTAACCGACCATGGAAATATGTTCGGGGCAATAAAGTTTTATCAGGAGGCAAGGAGTGCCGGACTAAAACCGATTATTGGCGCCGAGGTTTATGTTGCCCCCGGTAATCGTCGGGAAAAGGAGATTAGAGAAGATATTCCCGAGGCGAGTTTTCACCTTACCCTTTTGTGCGAAAATGAAAAAGGTTACTATAACTTAATGAGGCTCATCTCATTGGGATACCTGGAGGGATTTTATTATAAGCCCCGAGTTGACAAAGAACTGCTGAAGGAATTGAGTAAAGGTTTAATCGCACTCTCCGGTTGTTTGAAAGGGGAAGTGAATTTTTATCTGTTGCGAGGCGATTTTGAGCGGGCATTAGAGGCGGCGGCAAGTTATCAGGAGATTTTTGGTCCAAATAACTTTTATTTAGAGGTGATGCGTACTGGCATCCCGGAACAGGAAAGGGTCATTCCTAAGACCGTGGAGATTTCCCACACCCTTGATATACCAATTGTTGCGACAAACGACAACCATTATCTGAGACCTGAAGATGCCCAAGTGCAGGATGTGGTGGTTTGCATCCAGACCGGCAAACGGCTTAAGGATTCAGACCGAATGAGGTTAAGCGGTTCAGGCTTCTATTTCCGGAGCGAAATTGAGATGCAGGAGGTTTTTAAGGACCTGCCGGAAGCGGTATTGCGAACTCAGGAAATTGCTGAACGGTGTAATCTGGTATTAGATTTAGAAAGGAAAAGCTTTCACTTACCGGCTTTTTCTCCGCCTAAAGAATTTTCTGATGAGTTTGCCTATCTTACTCATCTCGCCCGCGAAGGACTGAGGCGGCGTTATCAAGAAATTACCCCGAAAGTGGAGGAGAGGCTTAATTATGAGTTAAAAACAATTGAGCGCATGGGCTTCGCTGGTTATTTCCTTATTGTCCGGGACATAATTGAGTTTGCCCGAAATAAAAATATTCCGGTAGGACCAGGAAGGGGTTCTGCTGCCGGCTCGTTGGTCCTTTACTGTCTGGGCATTACCGATATCGACCCTTTGCGCTACGGGCTACTTTTTGAGCGCTTCCTTTCACCGGAAAGGGTTACCCTGCCCGATGTTGATATTGACTTTGCCGATACCCGGCGCCAAGAGGTAATTGAGTATATCCGGCAACGGTATGGTGAGAATTCGGTTGCTCAGATTATAACTTTTGGAACAATGCAGGCACGTGCCGCTATTCGGGATGTTGGACGGGTTTTAGATATCCCCATTTCCGAGGTGGACCGGATTGCCAAGATGATTCCACCAGGGATGGAGTTAAGTCGGGTCTCTCAGGACGCCCCGGAATTGATGTTTTTGTTAAGAGCAAAGCCGGAGTATCAGAAACTATACGAAATCGCTACCAGATTGGAGGGACTCTGCCGGCACGCCTCGGTTCATGCCTCGGCGGTGGTGATTACGCCAAAGCCACTCCTTGAGTTTGTTCCCCTTTATAAAGTTCCTGGTGGTGATACCTGCACTCAGTATGATATGTACTCTTTGGAGGCGATTGGTCTTTTAAAGATTGATGTCTTAGGACTGCGCACCTTAACGGTGATTGATGAGGCAATAAAACTTATCCGGCATAGCGGAAAGAAGATTGATTTGGCAACGCTAAATTTTAACGACCAACGGACTTATGAACTTCTCCAGCGGGGTGAGACGGTGGGTGTATTTCAACTGGAAAGTTCCGGGATGCGCGATGTCTGCACCCGGACTAAACCGGAAAGATTAGAACACATCATCGCCCTCATTGCCCTCTATCGCCCCGGACCGATGGATTTAATCCCTAATTATGTGGCGCGGAAAAACGGCAGCGAACCTATTGAATATGAACATAAACTATTAGAACCTTTTTGTCAGGAGACTTACGGAATTATGATTTATCAGGAACAGGTAATGCAGGCGGCTCAGGTCCTTGCCGGCTATACCTTAGGACAGGCGGATATCCTGCGCCGGGCGATGGGGAAAAAACTGCCTCAGGAGATGGCGGCACAAAGAGAACGATTTGTAACCGGTTGTATGAGACACGCCGGAATATCTAGGGAGAAGGCGGAAAAGATCTTTGAGACCCTGGCGAAGTTTGCCGGCTACGGGTTTAATAAGTCCCATGCTGCCGGTTATGCCTATCTTTCTTATATTACCGCCTATCTCAAAGCAAATCATCCGGTAGAGTTTATCGCCGCGGCTATGACCAGTGAATTGAACGATTCAGACAAACTGGCAAAGTTTGTCCAAGAGGCGAGGAGAATGGGGATTAACATACTGGGTCCGGATATTAATCACAGTGAAGTTGGTTTTGCGATTGAAAACGAGCAGGTCCGATTTGGGCTGGCGGGAATTAAAAACATCGGCGAGGGTGCCGCGGCGGTGATTGTTGATGTGCGCAAAGCCGAAGGACCTTACCAGAGCCTCTTGGATTTTCTCATTCGCCATTGTGGCAAAGGTGCTAAGTGCCGGGGAAAAATAAACCGCAAGGCGGTGGAGTCATTAATCAAAGCCGGAGCGTTTGATTCTTTCAAAACCAGTTTGGCGGAGTCAATAGCCGCTTATCGGTATCGCCTTCTCAAAGAACTGGATTCCGAAATTGCCAAGGCGGTATCAGAAAGGCTTTTGTTTCAGGAAAAACAGACCAGTCTTTTTGAAGAGGTAAAGTTGTCCCGGGAAACAAGGGTAAATTTTGCGTCGGAAGATGATAGTAATCGTGATGCGGAATGGGGAATAGTTCTTACATTTGAGAAGGAATCTTTAGGGTTTTACCTTACCTCCCATCCCTTAGAGCGATATCGGGCGGAATATGAGGCGCTCGGTTTAGTCCCTACCTCTCTCTTGGAGGGTTTTTCTGAAGATACACCAGTAGCGATAGGTGGAGTTATCACCAAACGCCGTACTAAAAAGGACCGTAGAGGGCGGGAGTATTTTATAATTACCCTGGAGGATTTTGAATCGTCGGTAGAGGTAATGGTTTTCGCTGACCTTTTGTCAGAGTGTCGGTCTCTCTTGGAGCCGGAGAAACTTATTATAATCCAGGGTAGGGTCAAACCGCGCGTGGGGCGAATGGACCAGATTTTAGGAAACGAAGAAAGGGGCGGTGGAGGTATTCTGCAGATTTGGGCAGAGCGGGTTTATGATTTTGCTATTGCCAAGAACTTTATAAAATCGCTCATCCTTGAGGTTCAGGAAGAGAATTTAGATGATAAAACACTTTTAAAATTGAAAGATGTGTTAAAGCGTTTCCCCGGACAGGTACCGGTTATTTTAAACGTAGTCGGTACTACTGGATGGAAAAGGAAAGTTCTTTTGAAAGATTATTGTGTTCAGATTGAACCGGGTTTAGTTGCAGAGTTAAAAGGGGTTCTTGGCGATGATAAAGTTAAACTTACTGGTGCATTACCACCCTATACCCGACAGTCAACGGCCGACAGCCGCAGGGCATACCTTTAGGTTTGCGTTCCTTTAGCACGCAGAGTGCTTTCGGGATTTCGGGACCTGCGAAATCTCAACCTCATCCTTAACCTACACCTATTAAATGGTCAGCTGCTCCAGGCGTCTTATTCGCTCAATTAATGGTGGGTGTGAGGCAAAAAGGCTGGCAACATTTTTTCTATCTCTGCCAAATGGGTTGGCGGTCCACATATGGGCGGTAGCGTCCGAGGCGGTCTGGAGCTTCTTGGTGTAACTGCCGATTTTGCGCAGGGCTTTTGCCAGCCCGATAGGATTACGCACAATATAGGCACCAGAAGCATCGGCCAGATACTCCCGCTCCCTTGATATTGCGGCACGGATCAAAGCCACTAATAAAGGTGCTAAAATTGCCAAGACTATTCCGACAAGGAACAATATCAAGCCCAATTGCCCACCGCCGCGGGAACGGGAGTCGCGTCGGCGTCCGCCACCCATAAAAAATCCCCAGCGGAGAAAGATATCACGGAAGAGAATCAGAAGTCCACCCAAAATTGCCACCACCGTCATCAACAGGATATCATAGTTTCTGATATGGGCAACCTCGTGGGCGATGACCCCTTGCAGTTCTTCCCGATTCATCATTTCAAGCAGCCCCCGGGTAACCGCCACCGCAGCGTTGTTGGGATTCCTGCCCGTGGCAAAGGCATTCGGTGCATCGTCATCAATAATGTAAACCTTGGGTTTAGGAATTCCGGCCGCTAGAGCTACCTCTTCTACGATGTTGTGCAACTGATAGAACTCTTCTACCGGCGCGGGCTGTGCCCGGTTTATCGCCAGTGCCAATTTATCCGAGTTGTAATAAAGAATTATATTATAGAAAATGATGAACAAAGCCCAGAATAGATACATTTCTATACCCCAGCGGAAGAAATAACCCAATGCATAACCGACAGTCGCCAGTAGGAGGGTAAAAATGGTAATAAATAAGATTGTCGCCCACCGATTCCGGGCTATTAACTGATATAGGTTTTGCCTTTCCTTCACCAAGTTTTTAAAACTTTACTTTAGGCACCTCTCGTTCTGCCTCGGGCACGCGGTAAAACTCCGCCGGTTTGAAATTGAAGATACCGGCGATAATATTGGAAGGAAACATCTGGACCCGGTTATTGTAATCCATCACCACATCATTGTAAAACTGCCGGGAAAAGGCGATATTGTTTTCGGTATGAGCCAGTTCCTCCTGCAATTTCAGAAAATTCTGATTCGCCTTTAGGTCCGGGTAGTTTTCCGCCACCGCAAAAAGGGTTTTTAATGTTTCGGTTAATTGACTGTTTGCCTTTGCCGCTTCCATCGGTCCCTTAGCACCCATCGCCATTGCCCGAGCCTCAGCAATCTTTTCAAATATTGCCTTTTCGTGGGCGGCATATCCTTTGACCGTTTCTATTAAGTTGGGGATAAGGTCAATCCGACGCTTCAGTTGGACATCGATCTGATGCCAGCCATTCTGAACCCGGTTACGGCTTCTGACTAACAGGTTGTAGGTGCCGACAATAAAAATAAGCACCAACCCGACGACAACCGCAATAATAATTACTACCATCTACAACTCCTTTTTATATTTGACTATAACAAAGAACAAAAAGTTGCTTCACCGCTCAAACTCAAGATGAATCTTAATTCGGGGCGCGGTAAACTCATTGGGCAAAGGTGGCAGTTTTTTTGTAACGGCAACCGCCCGCACGCAGGACTCATCAAACATCTCGTTACCCGACCCCTTTTCCAATTTTATCTCAACAAGTCTACCATCCCGCTCAATTACAAAAACCACCGTCGCCTTAAGTTGTTGACTACCAATGTGATAGAGGTTTTCCCAGTTTTCGCCAATACGCTCCAGCATCTCTTGAAGATAATAATTATATCCCAATGCCTGTATCCCCTCAATTTTTGCTCCTAAACCCTGGTGACGGACAATTCCATCATCTCCTTTCTTGGAGGCTTTCGGTTTCGGTTTTTCCGCATCCTTTTTACTTGGCGTCGGTTTAGGCGCCGGTTCAATCAAACGGGGTGTAGGTTTGGGTGTTTCTGACTCCTGAGCGCCGCCTTTTAAAATCTGGACGGTGATGACCGCTGGTCGGGTGATTTGATTTGATTTCTGCTTGACGGTAAAAAAACCAACCGTTAGAAAAACAACCAGATGACCGGTAAAAGAGATAAAAAGCTCTCTTTTCACTTTTCGGGTTTTCTTCTTTTCTCCTCAGTCATCGGTTCTTCACTTTGGCAGGGCGGTCAGACCGATACTGGAAATTCCCTGCTCGCGGATTATGCCCAGGATTTCAATTATCGTTCCATAATCAACCCGCCGGTCGGCCTGAAGATAAACTTGCTCATACTCACCCCGGGCGAGAACGCTCGCCAATGCCTGGGGAAAACCCTCCTTTGATACCGCTTTCGTGCCAATGAAAATCTGCCCATCGGACTTAATTGCAATTACCAGACCAGGACGAGTCTGGGGCTCTGGACGGCTGGTTCGTGGCAGGTCTAAATCAATCCCTTGCTGCCGGCTCAAAGCGGTAGAAACACCAGCAATTAAAAAGATTATCATCAAGGTAAAACTCACATCGGCTAAAGAGGTGATATTCATCTCGGCAAGAAACTTAAGCCTTCTTTCTCGCTTCATATTCATTAAAGGATACTACTCCTCGTCTCTGAAGTTATCGCCTCGCGGCGGAATATGCCGGTTAATTCTGAGATAAACCGCTCCATTTCTGACTGGAGGTTATGCACCCTGCCGACAAAGTAATTATAGAAAAGTGCTGCTGGAATTGCCACCAGAAGCCCCATTACGGTGGTCACTAAGGCATCGGAAATACCTGGGGCAATCAGTTGTAATGTTGGTAACTGTGCGCCCCGAAGGGAAAGAAAGGTTCTTAAAACTCCCTGAACGGTGCCTAAAAGTCCTAAGAACGGTGCCACCATAGTGGTGATGGCCAGAAAAGATAGCGAACTTTCCAGGCGTTCAATCGCACGGGAACTGGCTCTTTCCATCGCCTCGGTGATATTAGGGACAAGTTGGGTTAAAGTCTCTTTATCGCATTCTTTCTGGAGAGAATCCCATTCTTTCACCGCAGCAATAAGAAGGGCTGTTAGCGGTGAGGCAGGAAAAAGGTGGGTAAGTTCCTGATAGTCCTGAAACCGATATCTGATTCGGAAAACTTCTAAAAACCGTCGGGTTTGCCGGGTAGCCTGACGAAACTGTCGGCTCTTGGAAAAGAATATCGCCCAGCTGACCACTGACATTATAAACAAGAGGATAATTATTCCTAATGCAAATGGACCAGAGGTGATAAATGGGGTTAAAAACCCGGCTTGAGGTTGGGACATTTTACTTAAAGACTACGGTTGTGATTTCAAACGCTCCTCAGCGAGTTTCGCCGCAGGGCTTTTTGGATACTTATTGATGACCTCATTAAACTGACGCCGGGCACTGGTTGTTTTACCTTGCAACTGATATATTAGACCGAGTTTATAGATGGCATCGGGAACTTTGTTGCCCTCAGGATAGGAACTTATCACCTTTTTAAACTCCACTTCGGCGCTGTCCAGTTGATTGCAGGAATAAAAACATTCGCCAATCCAGTACTGGGCATTATCAGCCATTTCGCTTGAGGGAAAAAGTTTCAAAAACCGGCGAAAACCGGTAATGGCAACCTGATAATCTCCTTTGGTGAAGTCAAGGTAGGCGGTATTATAAAGGCGGTCGGCATCAATTCCGGAGATGGTGGTATCGGGCTTAAAAACTGCCGTTTCGGGTGGTGCGGCAGGTTCAGAACTCAACTCACCGCGCCAGGCGCCCACCCGACGACCAATTTTATCTATCCGCTCACCCAAATCAATCACTTCGGCATCAACCTCATCTATCCGGTTCGCCACCTTTTCTATAGAAGTCAAACACTCGGCACGCAACTGTGCCAGAGACTCCTTTTGATTTTTCTGTTCCCTTTCCAGTCGTTTTACCCGAACTGAGATTGAGTCCAAAAGTTCGCCCCGCCGCAGATACTCCCGATAAATGCCACACCCGCCGCCAATTACTCCCGAAAAAGAAATAAAAATGACAGCCAGCAGGCTAAAGCCTGTTGCCAGAAGACGCCCGGCTTTTGATTGAAACCTACTGGCTGTCATCCACGCTGATTTAATGTTATTTCGTCACCGCTTTAAACTCGCAACGCCGATTCAGATGGTATTGAAGGGAGTCGGTTGTTACCGGTCTCTCCTCGCCGTAACTGACGGTATTGAGAATTCCGGCATTAACCCCTAACTTTACCAGATATGCTTTAGCCGACTCAGCCCGTCGCTGTCCCAGAGCCATATTGTATTCAGAGGTGCCAATCGGACAGCAATGTCCTTCAATAGTAACTGTTATTTGCCGCTTCCCTTCCAGCGCCTTTTTCAGTTTTTGGGCATTAGAGGTAAGAATCTCGGCATCACCAGGACGAATATCCGATTTGTCAAAGTCAAAGTAAATTGTTTGCAGATTCAGTTCCGCTATCGGCGCGACCTCTTCCTTTTCTATCCTTTCTCCTATTTCCTCTTCAGTTGGCTCTTCCACAATTATTGGCTCTTCCTTAACCGGTTTTACGCACTTTTTCGGACAGCCGGTGAGAGTGAGGGTAAAAACCATACCCAGCACCAGCGTTGCGAGCAAGGTGGTTTGGAGATGCTTTTTTGCATTAATCATCGTTCTGCCTCCTTTCTTTTTATACTCTTAGTTTCTTCATATTAAATTGCAGGAAAGGGTTTTTAAAAACTTTCCTAACCCATTGCCAGCAAATCACAGAAACAATTTAACATCCCCTCCTTTTTATGTCAAGTTAAACTTTACTCAAATAACAACCATCAAATCTCCGGTTTATTGTTTTCTTAACCACTCGCTTGGGTCAACCGCTTTGCCATCAACCCGTAACTCAAAATGTAAGACCTCGGTACTTACTCCAACTATGTCTGCGGTTTTTATCTTCTGTCCGGTTGTTACTTTAATTTCTCCTAAGCGGGCATAGACCGAGTGGAAACCGCCGCCATGTTCTACGATAACCATTAGCCCCTGCCCGATAAAGGCATCGGCATAGCTCACCATTCCCTGACCGATTGCCAAAACTGGGCTATTTGGTTTACAGGCAATATCAATACCTAAGTTTTTTGTCTTTGTTCCATACTTAGGGTCAACTTGGACTCCGAAGTTATTCACAATTGTCCCCTTTACTGGCCAGGGGAGATTGCCTTTATTCTTTTCAAAATCATGGCACACCGCCTTTGCCGGCTCAGCCGGCTTTTTAATCCGTTTCTCCTGGTGATAACGGGGCGAGGTGGCGTAGAAGAAAGAGCAGTTCATTAGCATAAGGAAAAGGCTGGATAGCCAGCATCGGCAAGGCATTAATACCTTCTACCCACCTTATTAGCAAAGTCAATTAATTTCTGGCATAAAAACTGAGCGCCCGGGGTGTACCCGGACGCTCGGTAATTGGTAATTTTTCTGTTTTACCAGACTATGGGAATATACCTCGCTCTTTATAAACCTTTTCTAACCGGGCGAGGGCAACAATATAGGCAGCGGTGCGCCAGTCTACCTGGAACTTCTGTGCGGTATCTCGCACTCTTTGATAAGCCACCACCATTTTTTTGTAGAGTTTGCAGTCTACCTCCTGAAGGTCCCAGAATTCGCTTCGTTTGTTCTGGAGCCACTCAAAGTAACTAACAATTACTCCACCGGAGTTACAGAGGATATCCGGGAGAACATCAATTCGCCTATTCGTTAGTATCGCATCGCCATCCGGGTCGGTAGGTCCATTCGCACCTTCCGCAACAAGCCGAACATTGAGCATAGAGGCGGTTTCAGCGGTAATCTGGTTTTCCAGAGCAGCGGGAATAAAGATATCGGCTGGTGTGGAGAGAAACTCGTCGTGTCCAATCGGCTTTGCATTCGGATATCCTTTAACGCCGCCTTTTTCTTTTACATACCGGGCGAGGTCATCAGGGTCAATTCCCTCCGGATTGGCAATTGCGCCGGTAACATCCTCAACGGCGAGGAGTCGAGAACCAAAAAGTTTCATTAGCCTTGCCGCCCAAGAGCCGACATTACCAAACCCCTGAACAATGAAGGTTGCCTTGGACAAATCAAATCCCTTTTCTTTTGCCCATTCTCGGATCAGAAAAACCACCCCCTGCCCGGTGGCTTTATCTCGTCCCAGACTGCCACCAGACTCAATCGGTTTACCGGTAACCACCGCCAGCATCCGCTGTCTTTCGTGAGGTGGAACCATTGACTGGTAGGTATCAAGTATCCAAGCCATTATCTGGGGATTGGTATTAACATCAGGCGCTGGTATATCGTAGTCCGGACCGATAACATTACCTAAGGCAAATGTGAAACGACGGGTTATTCGTTCCAGCTCAGAGAAGGAATACTGCGTTGGGTCAATCTGAATGCCACCTTTTGCGCCACCAAAAGGGATATTGGCGATAGCCGACTTCCAGGTCATCCAGGTTGCCAGCGCTCGCACTTCATCAATATCAACTGCAGGATGGAACCGCAATCCGCCTTTAAAAGGACCTAAGGCGTTATTGTGCTGAACCCGATATCCGGTAAATACCTCTATTCGTCCGTCGTCCATTTTCACTGGGAAATGGACAATCACCTCGTTCATAGTCGTGGCAAGGATTTTACGCACACCCGGGTCAAGATTCATTATGTCTGCTGCCTTGTTGAACTGGTAGATGACATCCTGATACACACTCCTCTTTTTCGGCGGGCAAATTTCGGGACGCGGTGAGCGTCGCTTAATCGGCGTTGTTTTTGTTATCGCCATAGCCATCTCCTTTAGCGATACTCTTCGCAGTGCCAGACACCAATTTCCTTATTCCGAATTTGGCAACTATCACGGTTCTCACAGTTGACACACAATCCTTTATATTTATCCCACTCGTGCATCTCGGCAACGGTAGGTGCCTGCGCCATTCCCGATTGCGTCTCTTCCACAAATGGGACACTCGTTGATTCAAACTCCTCGCACCAGACAACCGGCTGGCTCTGCCTTAATCTGTAACCACATCCGTGAGAATGGCTACAGGTGCTACACAATCCGGAGAGTGGCGGTCTCTCCAATTTCTGCTTTCTTTCTCTTTTTACTGGCAGTTTCTTTGCTGCCACCTTTCTTTGCGTCTTTGTAACCGACAATTTACACCTCCAGTTTAATTTAAATTAACTAATCTGCTAAATTACCCATAATCTAACCCCCATTTATTTCTCCTACTCGAATATAATTTAAGCAAAAACCATTCCGCAAAACGCCATATATCCGAAAAGAGCGGATATATTTAAAACGAATTATTATAACTATTAGATAATGTGAGACTTAATTATGAGTGGTTAAAAAAGAAAATCGGGATAGCGCTAACAATCAGAAAAGTTTTGGCGAAGATTATTTGGGGAAAATTGCACCACTGGGGATAATTTTCCCCATTCTAAAAATTAATGTTTTATTGAGATTTGGGAGACTGTTTTAACTTATTCCTCAATGTTTTTCGGTCTATTCCCAAAATCTTGGATGCCTTACTAATATTACCGTTAACGCTGGCAATTACCTGACTGATATACTCCTGTTCAACTTCGGCGAGGGTGCGGTTTAACCTGACACCGTGTAATACAGAAAAACGCATATGTTGGGGTAGGTCAGGAATATCAATTGTTTCCGAATCTACCATTACCAGAAGGCGTTGAATTAGATTTTCCAGTTCCCGGACATTGCCCGGCCATTCGTAGCGTTTCAAAGTCGCTAAAGCCTCGGCGGTAAAAGTGGGCGCCACCCTGTTCATCTCCCGGCTGAACTTCTGGATAAAGTGCCGGGTAAGCAACAGAATGTCGTCGCCCCTTTCCCGTAAAGGTGGAACAGGGATTGTAAGGACATTTAATCGGAAAAACAGGTCTTCGCGAAAAGACCCTTTTTGTACCAGGGTTAAAAGGTCTTTATTAGTCGCCGCCATTATTCTTACATCAACTTTATAGGGTCGGCTGTCACCAACCATTCTCACCTCTTTATCCTGTAAAACTCTCAAAAGTTTCACCTGCATTGCCAGACTTGTTTCACTGATTTCGTCAAGAAAAATTGACCCTCCTTCTGCGGTTTGGAAGAAACCGGCTCGGGTCTCATTGGCACCGGTGAAGGCACCTTTGACATAACCGAACAATTCACTTTCTAACAGCCCTTCAGGAATACCGCCGCAGTTCACCGGCACAAATGGTGCTGAAGCCCTCGGGCTGGAGTAATGAATTGCCCGGGCGACCAACTCCTTACCCGTGCCGCTTTCGCCGGTGATCAACACCGTTGCCGAGACCTTGGCGGCGCGGTCAATAGCGGCGTATACCTTTTTCATTGCCTCGGATTCCCCGATTAAACCATAAGGCGATGTAATTAGAGGTTTTTCAGCACCTTGAGCGGTGCGTCTAATATGAAGTTTTTCCAGTGCCCGTTTTACCGCCTCGAGTAACTCCTCATCAGTAAAAGGTTTGGTTAAATACTCCTCAGCGCCGGCTTTCACCGCTTGAACGGCACCTTCTATCGTCGCATATCCGGTAATCATCATTACTTCAGTATTATGGAGATTTTCACGGACATAGCGAATCAAATCCATTCCACTTTCACCAGGCATTTTTAGGTCGGTTATTACGAGGTCAATTTCTTGCTCATTAAGAACTTTTACCGCATTGTTGACATCTTGCACAGTATAAACCTGGTAACCCGCTGCGGTTAAATTACGCTCAAGAACCTCTAAGGTGGCTAAGTTGTCATCAACAACAAGGATGGTTGCTGTTATCTGTTCACTCATAATTTTCAACTCTCTACAATCGGGTTTCCTTTTATGGGTAATAGGACTTCAAATCGGCTACCTTTTCCCGGCTCACTCTCTACTTTTATAGAACCGCCATGGGCGGTTACTATACCATAAACCACCGATAGTCCCAGACCGGTACCTTCGGGTTTAGTGGTGTAGAAGGGAACAAATATCTGACTTTTCTCTTTCTCTGTCATCCCCACACCAGAGTCTTCTACGATTAATGAAACCGTTTCATCTCTAACCATAGTAGCGACCCTTAATCTTCCGCCATTAGGCATTGCCTGGATAGCGTTAACCACTAAGTTGACTAAGACTTGGTATAATTGACCCGGGTCAGCAATAATCTCCGGTAAATCAGGTGTTAAATCCCGGATCAGTTCAATCCCACTTTTCGCACAGCGGGAGGCAAGAAAATAGAGCCCTTCATTAATCAGTTGGTTGAGATTAACTTCCGTAAACAAAGGAGGCTTCTGCCGGGCAAATGTCATTAGTTTACTAACTATTTCTCGGGCATGAAGTACCGCCTGGACAATCCTTTCAATATCTTGGGTTGCTTGGGGAGGTATATTTGGCACTTTTTGCGCCAACTGGGCAAAACCAAGGATGTTACTCAGTGGTTCATTTAATTCGTGGGCGACGCCCGCGGCAAGTTGTCCGATGGTTGCCAAACGGTCGGCATGGCGCAGCTGGGTTTCAAGTTTTGCTTGCTCGGTGGCTATTTCCCTTCTTTCAATAAAAAGTCCAACTTCGCGGGCAACGGCGTTAATCAAATTACGTTCCTCCTTAAGAAAAGGACCCTCATCTAACTCAGGTCTTCCTTCTAAGTAAACGACCTCAATCACCCCGCGATGCTTTCCTCGGACAACTATTGGTGCTCTCTGACAAGCAACTCCTGCTTTGTAATTCGTTGTGGTAAATTGTTTATCATCAAATACTATTCGTGCCGAGGCAATTTCGGGATAGAGCCAGGCGGCAGGGAGTTTTTCTACCACCGCTTGAAGTGCTTCGGCTAACTCCAATTTTGATTGCTCAAGAATTTTGTCAATGTAATAAAGGCAATCCAGTTCCTTCACCCGTTCCCGGAGTGCCGCCTGTGCCCGGCGGTCGGCGATAGCCACGCCCAGACTCTGTGCCACACCTTGATAAAATTCTATTTCATATTTTTTAAAATATCCCCGTTTAAGGCTTTTTAAAATAATTAAGCCGTGGCTATCTTCACTTACTACAAAAGGTAGAATGGCAATAGAAGAATAGGCGCCGCCAATTTTCACGGTAAGATTGGGTTTAACATCAACCGGTTGGGAGGTGTCGTTACTCCAGAACCCACCATTACTGGCAAAACAGCCTTGCTGAAAATTTACATCGCCTCTAATGAGAGCGTCGCATATCGTCCTAAATCCAAGAGTATCTTCGGTTATTTCGGGCATCGTTTCCGGTGATTGGGATTCGGCTCTAGGCACAATCTCAAAGGAAAAGTTTTTGCCTTTTTCCCGGGTAAGGACCCCTCGGTAATAACGAGTTCCTTCATTTACCCTAATTTCTGCCGAATCGCAACCGGAGAAGTTAATAAACTCTTCAAGAACTAAACGAGCAAATTCACTTCTGGGCATACCTTGATTTGCGGCACGCAAAATCCGACGCGACAGGGCACAGAACTCTTCCGCAAGCCGTCTACCGTATTTTACTCTGAAGGGATATTTTTCCTCCTGGTGCTCTACAGAATGGTGACCTTTTTTCTTCATACTTTAAACACTAAAAACGGATTGCACATTCAAAGGCAAGCGAGTAACAATAAGATATTATCAATGGAGGCGGCGGGAATTGAACCCGCGTCCGAAGAGTTCAGAACCCAGGTTCTACATAGTTAGTCAATCTTTTATTTCTCGTCCACCGTTTAGCCGACTGACAGGCGACGATGGACCAGCCTCAGTTTTATATCCGGTTGATGTCCTGAGACACAACATCAGCCTTAATCACCC
>JBDRUH010000031.1:0-16830 GCA_039801225.1 Caldifarciminota bacterium | reverse complement strand
CTAAAATTGAGTTAAGTATCGTAATTAAATAACTTAATTTGAAGACGGGTTTGCCTGGGGGGCGGTCCACTCCAGCACTAGGGTGGTAAAACCCTTTCCCGAATCGTTTTTGGGTTGGATTCTAAGTTTTATGGTAAAACCGGATTTAAGGGCAAAGGGAAAATCAAATGGCGGGATGGTTGTAAGAAATGCTCTAAATAGGTTGGGTGGAGCGGTTTTTCATTCAACACTAAGTTTAGAACCAAAAAGAGGGTTAAAATGCGGTTAAAGAACAGATTTAAAAATAAAGGCAAAAAGGGAAATTACTGCGGTTTTAACAAGGAAAATAAAATTAAAGGTAACAATGGGTTTTAAAACTGAAGGAAGAAATTTTTGTTAAATTCTCAGGACTCTCAAAAGAGGGTAGATTTGATTAACAGTCGGGGTAATGGCAATTCCGTCATCCGTCAACCGTCCTCCGTCCACGGTCACGGGTCACACATGGTGCGGCTATCATCAGAAAGGACCGTTGCGAATTTCCTATCGTTGACTTATTGAAAGTTTCCTTTACCATTATAGCGTTTATGGACAGTTGGACCAAGAAGGTGTGTCCGGTTTCGGGGATGCTGGTAGTTTTGGCTTTTTTTGTTACCGGTTGCCAGAACCAGCCACCGTCAGTGCCGATTGTATCGGGACCGCAAAGGGGCCGACCCAATGACACACTGACATTTTCGGCGATATCGGTTGATAAGGAGGGCGATTCGGTCGCTTATTGGTTTAAATGGAATAACGAAACCAGTGTGGAATGGAGTAAGTGGCTGCCCTCTGGGGTGGAATATTTTCGCCCGGTGACATTTGCTGATACCGGCAGTTATTTTCTTTTAGTGAAGGCAAAGGATAAAAAGGGGGAGTCGGGTTGGTCAGACACAAACTTGGTGAGGATAGGTTATTATCCACCGCTTGCGCCGCTCAGACCTTCAGGACCAGACACCATATTTATTGGTGATACGGTGGCTTTTGTCTCTTCAGCCCTCCATCCGCTGAATAAATTGGTTTCGCTGCAGTTTGACTGGGAGGATACCTTAAGCGAATGGAGTGGTTTTGTGCCACCCGGGACACTGGTTGTTAAACGGCACGCCTATTTTGTCAGTCGGATTTATCAGGTGCGCTGTCGGGCAAGGGATGAGGCGGGATTTGTTTCCGAGTGGTCTTTGCCCGAGACGGTTTGGGTTATTAGTTCAAAGTTTAATGCTAAAAAATAAAAGCGAAAAAGGAAAAGGGAAAAGGCGGAAAGGGTGGGATGAATATTTTCTTGACATCGCCCGGCTGGTGGCAGAACGTTCCACCTGTCTCAGGCGGCGGGTGGGCGCGGTTCTGGTCCGGGAAAAAAGGATTCTTTGCACCGGCTACAATGGCGTTCCCCACAATATGGCACACTGCGAGCGGGTTGGCTGTTTGCGCGAGAGGTTGAAGATACCGGCGGGCGAAAGGATAGAGATATGCCGGGGCATCCACGCCGAGCAAAACACTCTGGTTCAGGCGGCGACTTTTGGTATCGGTGTTTCTGGAGCAACCCTGTACTGCACCCACGCGCCCTGCATTACCTGCGCGAAAATGTTAATAAATGCCGGAATCAAGGAGTTTGTCATCGCTGATGATTATCCGGATGATTTTGCCCGGAAATTTATAAAAGAGGCGAAGGTTAAACTCCGGCAGGTGAAAGCCGCCCAAATCGGGCGCCCCCGAAAGCGGGCACGATTCTGTGCGATTCCGGGCGACAGCCGACAGCGGAAATGGGATGGTTAAAGAGGAATTGATAATTGGCGGTCCGGTTGGTCTCCACGCCCGCCCCGCAGCCGAGTTTGTCCGCTTAGCCGAGCGGTTTAAGTCTAAAGTGCGTTTGGCAAAGGATGGCATCTGGGTTAATGGCAAGAGTATTTTGGCGATTTTGTCCCTTGCCGCGGAGAAAGGAAGCGTTGTTACCTTAGAGGTGAGTGGCGCAGATGAGGAGGAGGCGTTTCGGGTTCTGAAGGAGAAGTTGACCCAGGATGAGGCGTAAAAGGGAAAAAATCTTTCACGGCATCCCTGTCTCACCAGGGTTTGCCCGGGGTAAAGTGTTTCTTTATCAGCGCTATCTGCCGGAGGTGGAGGAACTTCCCATTAAACCGGAGACGGTCGCGGAGGAATTAAAACGTTTCCGAAGAGCGGTTCAAGGGGCAGAAAATGATCTAAAGAGGTTGCACCTCCAGGTCAAACAGACAATGGGTAGGGATTTTGCTGACTTTATTGAACTCCAGTTGACTTTACTGCGGGATGAGGAGGTCATCCGGGCTACCGAGGCGTTTATTAAAGAAAAACTGCGCAACGCCGAGTTCGCCTATACTCAGGTTCTCAAGCAGATTGCCAAGCCAATGAGCCGGTCGGGCGTCTCTTTTTTCCAGGAACGAATTGTTGATATTGCTGATGTGTCAAGCCGGGTAATAAGCATTCTTTTAGAAGAGGACCTGCCTTCAATTCATACCTTGGCACCGGGTTCGGTGATAGTCGCCCATGAGTTGCCGCCGTCCGAAGCGGCGCTGCTTGACCCGGCAAAGGTGGCTGGTGTCGTCTTAGAGGCGGGGGGGAAGACTTCTCACACGGCAATTATGGCTAAGGCAAAGGAGATTCCGGCGGTGGTCGGGGTGGAGGCGATTCTCCGCGAACTGAACGGCGAGGAGGAGTTGTTTGTTGATGGCTACCGGGGTCTTGCCATTCTCAATCCCACGCCGAGCCGACTCCGGACCTATGAAAGCGAAATTAAAAGATACCGCGAGCATCGGGCTTCACTGAAAGCGCTGGTTGAAGAGGAGCCGGTTACCCTGGATGGTAAGATGCTTGACCTTTCCGCCAATATTGAGTTTCTGATGGAGGCAAGGTTGGCTAAGGAGAATGGCGCCCGGGGAATTGGTTTGTTCCGAACCGAATATCTCTATTTGGCAAAACGGCGTCCACCCACCGAGGAGGAGCAGTTTGAGATTTTTCGGGAGGTGGCAGAACTTTTTAAGCCCTATCCGGTGATAATCCGGACATTTGACCTGGGCGGTGATAAGGTGATTCCGGGATATTCTGAGGCGAACCCGTTTTTAGGCTGGCGGGCAATCCGGTTGTGCTTTGACGACCTGGCTCTGTTTAAGTCGCAGTTGCGGGCAATTCTCCGGGCATCGGCTTTCGGAAATGTCAAGGTGATGTTTCCGATGGTGGCGACAGTTGAGGAGGTGCGGCGGGCAAAACTTTTGGTAGAGGAGACGAAAAAGGAACTGAAACGGGATGGTAAAAGGTTTGACGAGAATTTTGAGGTTGGGGTGATGGTGGAAATACCTTCGGCAGCGCTCTTAGCCCATCAACTCGCCCGGGAGGCGCGGTTTTTATCCATCGGCTCAAATGACCTGACCCAGTATACCTTGGCGGTTGACCGGGGTAATGAGCGGGTGGCAAAACTGTTTGACCACTTTCATCCCGCGGTTTTGCATTTGATTAAACGGACCGTTGATGCCGCGCACCAGATGGGCATCTGGGTCGGGATGTGTGGGGAGTTTGCTGCCAACCCCTTGGGAATTGTCATTCTTTTGGGAATGGGGGTGGATGAGATTTCGGTGGTGCCCGGAATGATTCCCGAAGCGAAGAGCGTGATTCGGTCAATTGATACCGGCGTGGCGGCAGAAGTGGTGGCAAAACTTTTGGAACTTTCTACCGCCTTAGAGGTGGAAAGGTTCTTGCATCGGGAAGTTCACCGCCGATTCCCCAAACTGGAGCGTTCCTTATTTACCATAAGGGGGGCAAGCGGTGAATAATAATAAGAAAGAGCGGATGCGGGATTTAATCCTGAGTCTGCCCGAACAGTTGGTAGAAGGCTGGCGAATAGGGTTTGATTGTCCGATTTTCCCGCGCCGGGGATTTAATAATGTGGTAGTTGCCGGTATGGGCGGTTCGGCGATTGGTGGCGACATCGTCCGCGCCCTCTTCTTAATGGAAAGCCCTATTCCGGTTATAACTTGGCGGGATTATAAAATCCCGGGCATCGTCACAAAAGATACACTTTTCTTCGCCATCAGTTACTCCGGTGAGACCGAGGAGACGCTGAGCGCCTACCAGGAGGCAAGACATCGGGGTTGCCAGATTGTCCCCATTACCAGCGGCGGAACCCTGGAAAGGATGTCCCAAAAGGACGGTTTTTGCCCGGTGAAGGTGCCGGGAGGAATGCCGCCCCGGGCTGCGATCGGTTTTTTGAGCATTCCCATTCTTGCCATTCTCTATCGGGTTGGTTTATGCCGGAACTACCAAAAGGATGTTTTAAAGACCAGTGGTCTGTTGCGGCGGCGGATGAGGCGGTGGCAGAAAATGTCAACAGCATTAAGTGCTAAACTCTTGGGAATGTTACCGATAGTATATTCAACCACAAGGCTCTTGGATGTCGCCGCTTATCGCTGGTGCACCCAGTTGAATGAGAATGCCAAGGTGCTATGCCATACCGCCTGTCTGCCCGAACAGAACCACAATGAGATTATGGGCTTTGGCGCGCCAGAGTTTCTCAGCGGTCGGATGGTTCTTGTTGTGCTCGTTGACCGGGATACCCCGGTCCGGACTATTTTCCGCCTCCGCTACACTAAAAGACTCATCCAAAATGATTGCCCGAATATGATACTAATAAAAGGCGAAGGTCAACTCCCATTAACCCGCCTATTTTCTATTATCGCCATCGGCGACTTATTAAGTGTCGCCCTGGCAAAAAGGCGTTCAGTTGACCCGATGGCGATTCCCCGAATTGATGAGTTAAAAAAGATGTTGAAGGAGAGAAAGTGAGCCATTTAGGGATAGTGATTCCGGCGGCGGGTGAGGGTCAGCGGTTGCGCCCGCACACCTTAGTCCGACCGAAGGTGATGCTTGAGGTGGCAGGAAAACCGATCATCGGTCATATTGTTGACCGGCTGAAAGAACTGAAACCGGAGGTAATCTGCGTGGTGGTGCCGCCGCACGACCGGACAATAAAGGATTACCTTCAGGCGAACTTTTCTCTGAACTTTGAGTTTGTGGTTCAACCTCTTCCCAAAGGGCTGGCCGATGCGGTTCTCTGTGCCGAGGCGGCGATAAGGAATTTACCGATGCTTGTCCTCTTAGGGGATACGATTCTTGATGTTGACCTGAAGGCACTGTTAAATGAGGAGAGTGCCATCGGCGTCAAGGAGGTTGCCGACCCTCGGCGGTTTGGTGTGGTGAAATTACAGGATGGATTTGTCAGAGAGGTAATTGAAAAACCGCTTCAGCCGGTGAGCAATCTGGCGATTGTCGGCGTTTACTTCTTCGCCGAACCCGGTCCGGTGTTTGCCGCACTGCATCGGTTGATAAGAGAAAAGCGAATGGTAAAGAATGAGTTTCAATTCACCGACGCTTTGCAAATTATGGCTGATGCGGGCAGGAAAATCAAGCCTATAGAAATAGCAAACTGGTATGACTGTGGAACGCCCCAGGCGCTGATTGAGACCAACCGGGCTCTTCTAAAAGCGCTGGGCAGACAAGGGGTGGCGGTAAGCGGTGAGCATTCTCTACTCATCTTTCCAGTTCATATTGCACGGGATGCGGTGATTGAAAATTCTATTATCGGTCCGTTTGTCTCGGTCTCCTCTGGTGCCCGGATAATTAATTCGGTGGTAGCGGACGCACTGGTCTACGAGAATGCGGTTATAGAAAAGGCGGTGGTGAGCCAGGGAATTGTGGGCGAAAATGCCGAAGTCCGGGGCAAGGGCGAAATGGTCAATATCGGTCCCGGTGAGAGGGTGGTTTTGGGTTAAATGCTTAAGTTTGAAATTCTCGCCACTTGCGGTCGGGCGCGATTGGGCAGACTCTACCTTCCCAATGGCGTGGTTGAGACACCGGCATTTATGCCGGTTGGCACTCAGGCAACGGTCAAAACCCTTACGCCGAATGAACTCCGGCTCACCGGCACCCAACTTGTTGTCTGTAACACCTACCACCTTTACCTCCGCCCCGGGCACAAACGAATCCAGACTCTGGGTGGGATATCCCGTTTTATGGGCTGGAATGGTCCGGTCCTGACCGACTCGGGCGGTTATCAGGTCTATTCCCTATCCACCCTTTCCCGTATTGATGATGATGGGGTTGAGTTTCAGTCCCACATAGATGGCAGCCGGCATCGCTTTACCCCGGAACTGGTGGTGGAGATTCAAGAGGCGTTGGGTTCGGACATTGCAATGTGTCTGGATGAGTGTCCGCCGTTTCCGGTGAGCCGAAGTCAGGCAGAAGAGGCGGTCAGACGCACAACAACTTGGGCGCAGAGGTGCAAAAAGAGGGCGCGGGAAGGGACAAACCTGTTTGGCATCATTCAGGGCGCCACCTATCCTGATCTACGACGACAGAGTTGCGATGAAATTGTTCAGATTGACTTTCCCGGCTATGCGATTGGTGGTCTCTGCTTAGGTGAACCGTCGGAATTAACTTATGAGTTGACCGCGGCGGTTTCTGCCCGTCTGCCTTTTGACCGTCCCCGTTACCTGATGGGTGCGGGCTATCCGGAAGACATTATCGCCGCGGTAGAGTGTGGCATTGACCTTTTTGACTGTGTCCTGCCGACGCGCAACGGTCGGACCGGCACCGCCTTTGTCAGTTCCGGTCGGATACTCATCCGTAATGCCGAATATGCCCTTGACGAATCACCGCTTGACCCGGCTTGCGACTGCGACACCTGCCAGAATTTCTCCCGGGCATATTTAAGACATCTCTTCGTTGCCGGTGAGGCGTTAGGACCGAGACTTTTGACCTTTCACAACCTCTGGTTTTTCCAGTCCCTTTTAAGAAAAATTAGAAAGGCGATAGCGGACGGTAACCTCACCGACTGGAGCGAGGGTTTTCTCAAAAACTATCTTGGCGGCAAAGAAAAAGGTTCGGTATTGAGTGAAAGTTTAAGAGAATAAAATAAAACAAGGAGGATAAATGCGGTTAAAACAAACGCTCTTAGTTCTCGGCTTAGCGCTCGGACTTGGGGTTATCGCCTGCGGTCCGAGCAATGTCATCAAAATAGGGGTAATCGCCCCGTTAACCGGTGATGTCAAAACATTTGGTGAGTCAACGGTTAACGGTATAATGCTGGCGGTTGAAGAGGTAAACCGTGCCGGTGGCGTCAACGGCAAGCAGATAAAACTGTTCATCTCCGACGATAAAAACGACCCGACCGAGGCGGCGAATGCCGGCGGCAAGTTAATAGAACTGGATGGGGTTGTGGCGATCATCGGCTCGGTATCTACCAAATGCTCCTTACCGCTGGCCGACAAGTGTCAGGTGGCACGCATTCCGATGATTACCCCATCATCAACCAATCCCAAGGTTACGGTAACCGATGATGGTAAGCACAAGGAGTATATCTTCCGCGCCTGCTTCACCGACGCCTTTCAGGGTTTGGTGGCGGCAAGGTTTGCTGCGGAAACGCTCAAGGCAAAGACGGCGGCGGTGATGTTTGATGTTGGGAACGACTACTCCCGCGGACTGGCCGATTTCTTCAAGCGCTTCTTTGAGCAGGCGGGTGGCAAGGTGGTGGCGTTTGAGTCCTACCAGAAGGACGATGTTGACTTCTCTGCCCTGTTAACCAAGGTAAAACGGGAGCAGCCGGAGGTCTTGTTTCTACCCGACTACTACAATAAAGTTGGACTGATTGTCAAGCAGGCTTATCAACTCGGGCTGACCTGCAAGTTTTTGGGTGGCGACGGCTGGGATTCGCCGGCGATGCTGGAGATTGCCGGTAAGGAGATCGCCGGCAGTTACTTCGTCAACCATTACTCGGCGGACGACCCGCGACCTGAGGTGCAGAACTGGGTGAAGAAATATCAAGCCAAGTATGGTGATAAACCGGATGCGCTTGCCACCTTAGGTTATGATGCGGCGCTCTTATTAATTGCCGCACTCAAAAATGCGCCGCAGGGTAAGCCGGATGAGATTCGTTCTGCCTTAAGTGAGATTAAAGACTACCCCTGCGTCTCCGGCAATATCTCCTTTGATGAGTTGGGCAACCCGATAAAGCGCGCCTCAATTATCCGTTACACCGAAACCGGACAGGAGTTTGTTACCACATTCAATCCTTAAATCGCCTTTTGCCTGCTAACCCACGCCTTTGCGAATTGCGATGGCTCCGGCAGGTTAAAGAACCCCACCTGCCGGAGCCATTCCTTCTACCAACCGGGTTAACACCCGTTCATGCACTTTTAAATCCTCTGGGCTATAAAGGACAAATCTTATCCTTTTGAGATATTTCAGCCGGGGAATCGCCTTAAGAATCGTCCGAAACGCCACCTCAGCCGCCTCTTCCACCGGATAGCCAAACACGCCGGTGGAAATCGCCGGGAAGGCAATTGATGCTATCTGATGTTTCTCCGCCAGTTGCAAGGCATTTTCATAACAGCGGGAAAGAATTTCCGCCTCGGGTTTGTCAATCCCATAAACCGGACCAAGACAGTGAATCACATATTTATTGGGTAGATTATACCCTGAAGTTATCACCGCCTCGCCCGGCTTAATTGGCGCCAGAGGTTTACACTCTTCTGCCAACCCCGGACCAGCGGCGCGATGAATTGCGCCTGCCACGCCGCCGCCCGGTCTGAGCCAGGCGTTTGCCGCATTTACTACCGCAACAATGTCCTTCTGCTGGGCAATATCGCCCCGCACGCACTCAACCTGAACTCCGGAAATAGTTAACACCTTCATAGCGAACTACCTCCCCTCACCGACTGCTCAAGTTAACCAGCGCTTGCGCTCCGCTTCCATTAAGGCAAGCTCCCGCCGGGTGATACCGGTGGGGTATTTGCCGGTAAAGCAGGCGGTGCAAAATTTCCTGTTTTTCTCCTCTCCCTGGACCGCTTCAATTAACCCTTGATAGGTCTGATAGACCAGGGCATCGGCGCCGATGATTTGGGCAACCTCTTCTTCGCTTCTACCTTTGGCAACAAACTCACCGCGGGTCATCATATCAATGCCATACACGCAGGGGTGGCGCAAAGGCGGCGCAGTGATCGCCAGAAATACTCTTTTGGCACCGGCGTCCCTGACCATCTGAACAATCTCCTTTGAGGTTGTGCCACGAACTATTGAGTCATCAACTAAAAGGACATCTTTACCCTGAATCTGGGACCGGACCGGGTTTAACTTCTGCCGCACCGAGAGGGAGCGGTTGGTCCAGGAGGGCATAATAAATGTTCGGGCAATGTAGCGGTTTTTGATTAGCCCTTCGCGGAGCTCAATGTTTAAGGACTGGGCGAGCGCGGTGCCGGCAGGACGGGCGGTATCGGGGACCGGTATGATCAGGTCCGGTTGCAGACCTTGGCGCCGAACCCCTTCAGCCAGTTTTTCTCCCAACCTGAGCCGCGCCTGATATACCTCAATCCCATCAATCACCGAATCCGGACGGGCAAAATAGACATATTCAAATATACAGGTGTGCAGGGTGCCTTTTTTTACCAAAGCGCAATGGAGTCGCCGATGAGAATTAATGAATACCGCCTCACCGGGCAGGATGTCGCGGGTCTCCTCAAACCCGAGAATATCAAGGGCAACACTCTCCGAGGCGATGGCAAAATCTTTTTCCCGTCTGCCCAGAATTAGCGGTCTGATACCTGAGGGGTCACGAAAGGCAACCAGCCCTTGCTGGTGGATAAGACTAACAACCGAGTAGGCACCTTTTACCCGCCTAAACACCCCTTTGACCGCATTAAACACCCGTTCTGGTTTTAATGGTTTTGCCTTTGCCGACTCCAATTCCTGGGCAAATATGTTAAGAATTGGCTCAACATCAGAAAAACTATAGAGCTGGCGCAGGTCGCGCTCCTGAAGTTCCCGGCGCAGAGCGAAGTAATTGGTGACATTGCCATTGTGGACCATTCCGATGCCATAAGGATGGTTGACATAAAAGGGCTGGGCGTCTTCGCTTGAGCCCGGACCGATTGTCGGATAACGGACATGGGCAATGCCGATAGAACCGGTAAGTCGGGCAAGGTTCTTTTCATTAAATACCCGGCTGACCGTGCCGATACCCTTTTTCAGATGGAAAACAACATCAGAGGTAAGGATTCCTGCCGAGTCCTGACCCCGATGTTGAAGCGCCAGAAGACCTTCAACCAGGTCGCCAGCAACCGGCTTATCAGAATAGAAAAGTCCTAAAACGCCGCACACTTATAAAAGTTAGAGGTCAAAAGCCAAAAGTCAAATCTGTTCTATCCCCTTACCTTCAAAATCCGGGGTGTAATCGGGCGAGGCTGAGGAGAGTTCTTGGCAATATCCCTGCTTAAAGCCGAGTTCAAGAAAGTGGCGGTATACCTCCTGGTATTCTGAGGGACGCAGACGCCGGTTCATCCCTTCCAGTTCATTTGCCCGATAGGTTGGGTAGTATTGTGCCATCAAACTGATGTGAGTATCCGGACCAAGATTTTCCTTAATCCAGGTGAGGATTTTCTTTGAGTCTTCGGTCTGACCAGGCAGGACAAGGTGTCGGATAATTAAACCTTTCTGGATGATACCATTCTTGTCATAGATGTTCTCCCCCACCTGGCGTTTCATCTCCAGTATCGCCTGGGAGGCGTGTTGGAAGTAGTTGGGCGCGGAGGAGAAGTTTCGGGCAATTTCATCGGAGAAGTATTTCAAGTCGGGAAGATAGATTGCCACCAGCCCAGAAAGAAGGCGCAAAGTTGCCACCTTTTCATAAGCGTTGGAGTTCCAGAGAATCGGAATCTTCAACCTTTGCCGTGCCTTTTCTAAAATAGGAATAAGTTGCCGGGTGTAATGAGTTGGTGTAACTAAATTGATGTTGTGGGCACCGCGCCTTTCCAGTTCTAACATAATCGCCAGAAGCCTCTCCGGTGTTACCTTATGACCATAGCCCAACTGGGAGATGTCGTAGTTCTGACAGAATTTGCAGGAGAGGTTGCAATGGGTAAAGAAGATTGTGCCTGAGCCCCGGGTGCCGGAGATGGGCGGCTCTTCCCAGTGGTGCAGTTGCGCCTGAGCGATTTCAATCGTGTCGCTTGCCCGGCACCTCCCCAGTTTTACTGACCGGTCAACATTGCACTCAAACGGGCAGGCGTTACAAAGCATTTTATAAAAGTTAGAGTCAAACTAATAAAAGTCAATGGTCGGTTGCCGAACCCATCCTTATCCAACCTCTTGACAAAAAGGGCGATGGTTATATACTCCTATATAGAAAAGGAGCGTTATGACAAAAAATAGACCAACCGGTAAAGTTGACACCATTGTCGGCGCCGACACGATAATGAAAGGAGATTGCCGGGCAAGTGGTGGTCTTCGCTTGGACGGTCAGGTGGAAGGAAAACTGGACCTCGGTGATATATTTCTTGCCGGACCCCGCTCCCTCCTCAAGGGTGAAGTTCATTGCCGAAGTGCGGTGATCGCCGGTCGGATTGAAGGCAATATTTTTGCCTCAGAAACTGTGGAACTGCAGACTGGCGCCCAGGTGTTTGGTAATATTACCTGTGGCGGTCTGGTGATTCAGCCCGGCTGCTTTTTTGAGGGCAATTGCTCAATGATAAAGGGGACATCAGAGGAACCTATTAAGGTCGGCATATGACGCTCATCGCTCCTTGCCGACGGACGACAGCCCTCAGTTTTCTGGGAACTGGCTTTTTAGACTTGTTATTTGTCCTCCTTCTCTCTCCCCGGGTAATGGCGATGCCACCGATGCCCGGAGTAGAAAAGGGTGTGCAGTTTCCCGGTAAAGTTGAAAGACCGGAGCGATTACCGCTGCCCACCGACCGGGCACGGGAGTTGCTGGTCATCCTAATTGATTTCAATGACAATATCCACACCTATAGTAACTCCGACTTTGAAAACCTCCTCTTTAGCAGTAATACCGGCTCAATGAGCGACTATTATGCCGAAGTTAGTTACCGCTCACTCTCCTTAAGAGGCGAGGTCCGGGGCTGGTATCGGATGAAGGAAAATTACCGCTACTATCTCGGTGACTCATTCGGGATTTACGGTGATTTCCCTCATAATACCCAGGGTCTGGTCGTTGACTTAGTAAAAATGGTTGACCCGGAGATTGACTTCGCCCGCTACGATGGCGATGGTGATGGTTTTGTTGATGGGCTTTTGATTGTTCATTCCGGACCCGGGGCTGAGGAGACCCGCAACCCCGCTCATATCTGGTCGCACAAGTGGCAGTTATCCGACCCGGTTTTCGGTTCTCCCGGACCGGTTCAAACCGCTGACGGGGTGAGTGTTGATGTCTTTTCAGTTCAGCCGGAGCGGTTTACTGATAACCGGTTGATCACCATCGGCGTTTTCTGCCACGAGTTTGGTCACATACTCGGTTTGCCCGACCTTTATGACACCGACTACTCCAGCGCTGGTTTGGGTGGTTTCTGCTTGATGGCCGGTGGTTCTTGGGGTAGAGCAAAGGAGAGCGACCCTTATGGTAGTTCGCCGGTTCACCCCTGTGCCTGGGCGAAATATCTCTTAGGCTGGACAATCCCCGATTCGGTAGAGGTGGGAGTAATTGATTCCGTATCCGCCCGACTGGTAGCGGTGGCAGCAGATGGAGGTTCATTCCGAATCCTAAAGAATAAAAATGGTGTTGACTGGAGTCCATCAAGCCCGGGTAGCGGCGAATACTTTCTCGTTGAGAATCGCCAGCGAATCGGATTTGACCTTGGCTTACCGGGCAGTGGGCTTTTAATCCTGCACATTGACGAGTCCCAGCCGAACAACGACAATGAGCGTCACCCCCTGGTTGGCATTTTGCGGGCTGACGGCTCTGGTAGTTATGCCTTAGGACCAAACGAGCGCGGCAGCGATGCCCATCTCTGGAAAAATAGCACCACCGGTGTGCGAAACTTCACCACCCCATCAACCGCATTTTACGACGGGGTGCAAACCGGCGTAGTGATTGAGAAAATTTCCCCGGCCGATTCGGTTATGAGCGCGGTCTTGAAGATTGAACCGCTTTTCTTAGGCAAGGTCTACTCCTTTCCCAATCCGGTAGTGGTAGGTAGCGAAAATTCTCAGGCAACAATCGTCTACACGCCGACTGATTCGGTCCGGTTGGCAGGAAAATATCCCCGATTCCGGGTGCGAATTTTTAATCTTGCCGGTGAACCGGTTCGGGTTTTAGACAAGGAATCGGATGAGATTAACCTTGAGCACCGGGCGGCTTACTGGCGTGATTTAAAGAACGAAAAGGGGAAACCGGTTACCAGCGGGATGTATTTCTATATCGTAGAGATTGATGAAGAGAACATAAAGGAAAAAAATGTTGGCAGGCTTACCATCGTTAGATAGCGGGGAATTCCTTGTATTCAATTCAAAAGGCAAAATGCCAATTGCAAAAGTCAAAACGAATAGAGCTGTAGGGCAGACCTTTAGGTTTGCATTCACCCTCGTCATTGTGAGCCCCTCGGCTCCCTCATTCCACAGAATCGTGCCCGTTTCCGGGCGAGCTTGCCGAGGAATCCCTTTCTGTTCGCTCGGGGCAGGCTCCCCTCGCAATGACAGGAGGGGTGCCCGAATTTTAGGAGGTGAATGTGGAGGTTAATTTAAAAGGAAAGTGTGCGGTGGTTACCGGTGCTGGCGCGGGAATTGGAAAGGCGATCGCCTTGGAACTGGCTAAAGTTGGCGCCATGGTGGCAATATGTGATGTGATGAAAGAACCAGCGGAAGCGGTGGCAGAAAATTTAGTTCAATCAGGTGTCAAGGCAAAAGCCTATCCGGTTGATGTTGCCAACTTCAACCAGGCGCAACAGGTTGCCGAAGAAATAATTAAAGATTTTGGCGGAGTTCACATCTTGGTGAACAATGCCGGCATCACCCGGGACAATTTGCTTTTACGGATGAGTGAGGCGGAGTTTGACCAGGTGATTGCGGTAAACCTGAAGGGCGCATTTAATTTCACCAAAGCCTTTTGCCGGAGTATGCTTAACAACCGATGGGGCAGAATTGTTAACATCGCTTCAGTGATTGGCGAGATGGGCAACGCCGGACAGGCAAACTATGCCGCAGCGAAGGCGGGGCTGATCGGCTTCTCCAAATCTATCGCCAAGGAACTGGCAGGTAGAAATATTACCGTAAATGTGATAGCCCCGGGTTTTATCGCCACAGCGATGACGGAAAAACTGAGTGAAGAGACACGGCGGGCATATATCAATGCAATACCATTAAAACGGGCTGGAACGCCGGAAGATGTTGCTTACCTCTGTGTATTTCTCTGTTCTGAGGCTGCCAGTTATATCACCGGGCAGGTCATCAGGGTTGATGGCGGAATGTTAATGTAATCGCTGTTCTTCCTCCTAAAGAGCCTGTCCCGAGTCCGCAGAAATAGGTTGAGGTTAAGAGGACGGACCACAGTTTACTCCTCAACCTTAACCTTATCCTTCTTCTGAGGGATTCCTCGGCAAGCTCGCCCGGAAACGGGCACGATTCTGTGGAATGACGGAGATGTGGGGTTTTGCCTGGAATCACGGATGCCATTGATGATGGCAATTCTCACAGAAAAAGTAAGAGGGTGGATGGGGAATGCCATCCTGGCAACCAGGACAGGGATAGTCTAATGGTCTACCATCCGGTCCAATTTCTGCCTCTTTTCGCCAAGTGTAAAGGTTGGTAGGTGATGCTGGGCACCCACGGTGTTCATACTGCGCCCAGGTTTGGCTGGCAGTTCGGCATTGCGGACAACTGACTCGCGCCATTTTTCCTCCTTTTAAGCGTTTATATTCAGCAGAATGATAGCCTAATAACAGGATAACCCGCAAAGAAAACTTGTCAAAGAAAACTGTTTTCGCAAGAAACCTATATGGTTTTTAACTGGGATTAAACTTAGCTTTCTGCCTTCTCCTTAAATTGGGGCAGTTCTTGACAAAGGCGTTTATATATATATATAATAAGGTAGATATTAGATGTCCTGATAAAGGAGGAACTAATAATATAAATTATTTATGGCGGTTTTAAAAATCTATTGCTTCGGTGGCCTCAAGTTACTCAGAGATGACCGTCCGATAAGCGCGCCGCTTCTCAAAAAGACTCAGGCATTTTTAGCCTATTTAGCGGTGGAGAGGAATAAGAGTTTTTCCCGAGAAAAACTCTGTGGAATATTCTGGCCGGAGAGCGGTGAGACACAGGCAAAGTATAATCTGAGATATACTTTATGGGTTCTGCACACCGGTTTAGGGTTTCCGGAAGGACCGGAATATGAGTTTATCACTACCTATCAGGACCAGTGCCAATTTAACCCTAAGGCTAATTACTGGTTAGATACTGAGGAGTTTGAGAAGAAATTGCTCCTCGCCCGAAATCTGGAGATTGATGAGGCACAGCGGATGGGATATTTAACCGAGGCGGTGCATCTTTATCAGGGCGATTTTCTGGACGGCTTCTTTGTCAAGGGAAGCTGGGAGTTTGAGAACTGGCAGCGAATTCAGCGGGAGAGGTTTTACCAGAAGTTCACCGAAGCGGTGAAAAATTTAGCCGATTTGCTCATTATCCGAAAGGAATACCAGGAGGCGGTTGAACTGTACCGTCAAGCGCTTTTCATCAATCCCCTCCAAGAGAGTTTCCATCAGGAACTCATCCGGCTCTATCTATTATTAGGGGATAGAACTAAGGCAAAGGCACAGTATGAGCGGTGCCGGGAGGTTTTGAAAAAGGAGATGGGGTTGAGCCCGACACCCGAAACCCAAGATCTGTGCTGTTCAATATTTAAGGAGGGGTGGAATGGAGAGGAAAAGAAGGTAGAAAGTGAGAAACAAGAAGAGGCAGAAAACGCCAAATTTGACCTTGATGAGTTATTGAAAGAGGTGCCGGCGGAGTGGCGATTGAGACACCCCAAGGGGGTGGAGCCGCCTTTTGTTGCCCGGGAGAAGGAGATTGCCGAACTCAATACCCTCTTGAATGAGGTAGAGAAGGGGACAGGGTTAGAAGCGGTTATTATAAAAGGGGAACTGGGGATTGGTAAAACCAGATTAATTGAAGAGTTTATTAAACAGAATGAAGCACGAGTGGAGGTAATTTATGGTGCCCCCACGCAAGTTATTTCCTCCCCGCCCTGTCAACTGTTCCACGAGGGAATTAAAAGGTGGATGAAAAGAAAGTTAATTTCTGGGATACTAACCAAAGGTGAGGGTGCGGCTGACTATTGGAATAAGATAAAACAGCATTTTTTAGCGGTCCATCACCAGAAAGTGGACCCTAGCGAAATTCGCTTTGAACCGGTCGTAGAGTTTATCTCATTTGTTGCCGGTTCAAAACCGTTAGTTTTAGTAACGGATGACCTCCAATGGTCCTCTCCTTCATTCCTTGATTTCCTTTATTATTTAATCTCAAAATGCCTCCACAAGAAAATTCTCTTCATCGGCAGCGTTCGCCCCGAGGATGTAGAAGCGGAGAATCTGGCGGTTTTCATTGGCAAACTCCAGAGAATACTCGGGTTAAAAAAGATTTGTTTGAATCGCTTGAGTTACGAAGATGTCCAGACCGTTTTAGAGAAACACCAATCTCAATCACCGGGAATCGCCAACTGGGCAGAGACGGTCTATTACTTCAGTGATGGCAACCCATTTATAATGAGCATCTTGATTAACGAGATTTCCTTCCCGGAGTTTAAAGGCAAACTAACTATCCCTGAGACAATAAGCGATATTTTCATAGAAAGGCTCAGCCACTTAAGCGACAAAGCGGTTTGCCTTTTGAAACTTTCAGCGGTTCTGGACATTTCGCCTAAGCAAAAGGACCTCTTAACCGTTTCAAAAATGGAGGGGAGGGAGTTCGTCGCCCTTACGGCTGAACTGATTAAGAGAGGTTTCTTTAAGGAAGAGG
>JBDRUH010000030.1:0-16873 GCA_039801225.1 Caldifarciminota bacterium | reverse complement strand
GTGCATTTGGCACTACCGGACAGCGCTGCACCGCCACATCAAGGCTGATTCTTGAGGATGGCATCTATGAAAAGTTTTTGGAGATGGTTGTTGAACGGGCAAAGAAAATTGTTGTTGGCAACGGTTTGGAGGAAAAGGTGGAGATGGGACCTCTGGTGAGTGAAGGTCAGCGAAAAACTGTTCACAGTTATGTTGAGATGGGCAAAATGGAAGGGGCAAGACTTCTCTGCGGTGGTGAGCCTTTAAAAGGCGGCGATTATGACAAAGGCTATTTCTATGCGCCGACAGTTTTCGGTGATGTGAAGCCAGATATGCGCATCGCCCAGGAGGAGATATTTGGTCCGGTGCTTTCGGTTATCAGGGTTAAGGATTTTGATGAGGCGATACAGGTGCTTAACCGCACCTCCTATGGTCTTTCATCATCAATCTATACCCGTGATGTGAATCTGGCGATGAAGGCGATTGAGAAAATTGAGGCGGGAATAACTTATGTCAATGCGCCAACAATCGGTGCCGAGTGCCATCTGCCTTTTGGTGGTGTTAAGGAGACAGGTAACGGACATCGCGAAGGTGGCTGGACCGCCTATGAAATCTTCTCGGAACTGAAGACGGTCTATATTGACTATTCCGGCGCTTTGCAGAAGGCGCAGATTGATACAGCAAAGGATTAAATTGGCTTTCGGCTGTTCAGGTTTGCAGTCAGGAAAGCAAGGCTAAAACCTTGCCTTTTCATTATCGGTTATGAACCTTGAGTTAAATACCGCCCCGGTAATTGAGGCTTCAGAACTGACCAAGGATTTTAAGGGTTTTGTTGCGGTTGACCATATCTCATTTTCGGTTGAGACGGGCGAGATTTTCGGGTTTCTGGGTCCAAATGGCGCGGGCAAAACAACAACGGTGAGGATGCTTTGCACTTTGACAAAGCCCAGTTCAGGAAGGGCAAAGGTTGCTGGTTGCGATATTTTAAGAGAAGAAAACCGGGTGCGTCGGGCGATCGGAATCATCTTTCAAGACCCTTCACTTGATGACCGTCTGACCGCCAGGGAGAATCTGCGGTTTCACGCACTAATTTACAAGGTGCCCAAGAGTGAGTTAAAGGTTCGGATTGAGCGGGCGCTGGAATGGATGGAGCTCTCTTCACGGTCAGATACCATCGTGCGCAACTTTTCCGGCGGGATGAAGCGCCGGCTGGAGATTGCCCGGGCACTTTTGCATACACCGCGGGTCCTTTTCCTTGATGAGCCTACGCTTGGTCTTGATCCCCAGACCAGAAACCGCATCTGGGAAAGGCTTCTTGAGTTGCGTCAGGAGCACAATATGACGCTCTTCCTCACCACCCATTATATGGATGAGGCAGAATATTGCGACCGGATAGCGATAATTGACCATGGGAAAATAATTGCCCTGGACACGCCGGCGAATCTCAAGGCACAGATGAAGGGGGACCAGGTTTTTCTTTCAACCGCTGATAACCAGAGGGCGGTCATTGAGATTGAAGAGCGTTATGGCATTAAGGCGCAATCTGACCGGGATAAGGTTTGGTTTCAGGTTCCGAATGGGGCGCTCTTTGTTCCGAAGTTGGTTCGGGATTTAAGTGTGCCGGTGTTATCGGTTTCGGTGCGTCAGCCAACCCTTGATGATGTGTTCCTCAAACTGACCGGCAGGGAGATAAGGGATGAGGAGGCGAGCGGACAGGAGAAACTCAAAGGCACCCTCCGCAGGATGGGAAGGGCTTGGCGTTAAAAGAATTAAATGATTGACATTGCCTGTATCTATATGGTCTGGCTCAGGGATGTCATCAGATATTTTCGGGAAAAGAGTCAGTTCTACGGTTCAATGACCAGACCGGTGCTCTGGCTCTTTATCCTCGGTCTTGGTCTGCGCGGTGGCTATCAACAGGTGGGCAATGTCAACTACACCCAGTTCATCTTTCCGGGTATCGTGGCGATGACAAGTATCTTCACCTCCATCCAGTCGGCTATCTCAATTATCTGGGACCGCGAATTCGGGTTCTTAAAGGAGATTTTGGTTGCACCGGTGCCGAGAACATCAATTGTTATCGGCAAAGGTTTTGCCGGCACAACCCTTTCCCTTATTCAAGGCTGCATTGTCCTTCTTCTGGCGCCACTGGTTAAAGTCAAACTGCTGTTGGTCAACATCCTGCCTTTATTAATAGTTATGGCGATAATGTCATTTGCCCTGACCGGAATCGGGATTGTTATAGCAGCGCGGATGACATCGTTTCAGGGGTTTGGCACGATAATGAACTTTGTGATTATGCCGATGTGGTTTTTAAGCGGTGCCCTCTTTCCGATGAAGGGCATACCCTGGTGGCTCAATATCCTGGTGCGCATCAACCCTTTGACCTATGGTGTTGATTTAGTGCGCCGGTTGGTGTTAGGCTTTTCTTTTTACCCTTTATGGTTTGACTTCGGCTTTCTGATCATCTTCAGCATCATCACCACCGCGGCTGCGGTTTACTTCTTCAACCGCGGTGAATATTGAGGATGCCATAAATCTAAAATTTTGTTTTTTGAATTAGGATTTATACGATTGAATAAATATAAATAGGAAGATTTCTCCATTAGATGGGGAGAATTTCCACATTTGTTGACGCTCAGTTAATAATTGTTATAATCTTCTCTCATTTTTTTCTTCAGTTGGAAAATTAAAAATAAAAATAGGAGGATAAAAATGTCAGATGGTGTCCAAGAATTTATGAACTGGGTTAAACAGAAGAACCCAGCGGAGCCGGAGTTTCATCAGGCGGTAGAAGAAGTCGTCAGTTCACTATGGGATTTTTTAGAGAAAAATCCCAAATATAGGAAGGCAAAAATTTTAGAACGGATGTGCGAACCCGAACGGGTTATCATCTTTCGGGTGCCCTGGGTTGATGACCGAGGTGAGGTTCAGGTCAATCGTGGCTATCGGGTAGAAATGAATTCTGCTATTGGACCTTACAAAGGTGGTTTACGATTTCATCCGACAGTTTATCTCGGGCTGTTAAAATTTTTAGCGTTTGAGCAGGTCTTCAAAAATGCCCTTACCACTTTACCGATGGGCGGCGGAAAAGGGGGTGCCGATTTTGACCCGAAAGGTAAATCGGATAACGAGGTGATGCACTTCTGCCAGAGTTTTATGAATGAACTCTTCCGCCATATTGGACCTGATACCGATGTTCCGGCCGGAGATATCGGCGTAGGCGTTCGGGAAATTGGTTATCTCTTTGGGCAGTATAAGCGGCTCCGCAATGAGTTCACCGGCGTTTTCACCGGTAAAGGTTTAAACTGGGGTGGGAGTCTTATCCGTCCTGAGGCAACTGGCTATGGCGCGGTTTATTTTGCCGCTGAGATGCTCTCGACCCGGGGTGAAACCATAGAGGGAAAGGTATGTTTGGTCTCTGGTTCCGGCAATGTGGCGCAGTATACTGTTGAGAAACTCCTCCAGTTGGGTGCCAAGCCGGTTACCCTTTCCGATTCCAACGGTTACATTTACGATGAGGCAGGAATTACCGCGGAAAAACTGGCGTTTGTGAAGGAGTTGAAGAATGTCCGACGCGGCAGAATAAAGGAGTATGCCGAAAAGTTTAAAGGTGTAGTTTATACGCCGGTGGATTCAAAACTTGACTATAACCCGCTATGGAACCACAAGGCGCAATGTGCTTTTCCCTGTGCCACCCAGAATGAGATCAATGGCAAAGACGCGCAGAATTTAATGCGTAATGGTGTTTATGTAGTATCAGAAGGGGCAAATATGCCTTCTACTCCGGAAGCGGTAGATATATTCCTTGAGCATAAAATTCTCTATGGACCGGGCAAGGCGGCGAATGCGGGTGGAGTTGCTACCTCGGGTTTGGAGATGAGTCAGAACAGCCTTCGGCTATCCTGGTCGCGGGAGGAGGTTGACCAGCGATTGCGCGGGATTATGAAGGCTATTCACGAACAGTGCGTTAAATACGGTAAAGAAGGTAACTATGTGAATTATGTCAAAGGTGCGAACATTGCCGGTTTTATTAAAGTAGCCGATGCGATGCTTGACCAGGGAGTGGTATAAAGCTTAATTAACCGCGGAAGGCGGTGGAATATAACATCCGCCGGCGTTCCCGAATGATTTTCGGATGCCGGCGGATGTTTATTGGTGCTCCAACATAAAAGTATTTCTCGCGGGTTTCATTAATGGCATTGAAGAATCCAAAGCCAGCCCCGTTGATGTTGCCTTTATCGCCAGGGAGAAAAGTCGGTCCTGAACCAGCCCAAACCCAAGCGCTGCCATCACCCTCCAAAACATCAGCAACCGAGGCCGGGAAAATCCTCTCCGGCGGTATTGTCAGTGATGTGTCTTTAACCAATGTATCAAATATGTAAGTATAATCCTCCTCTTCGCCGAAAAAGTTCCGGTAATCGTAGTCAATTCTCAGTTCAACGCCATACCATTCTGCTCCCGGCGCAGGGTGCCAGGAGATAACCAGCGTTGACTCTAAGTCAAGGATGTAGTTTTCTGGCGGAGTTATTAGTGAGAAGTTTCCCGGCATCATTACTTCTGCAGTCGCTTTGCCCCAGTAGTGACTGACCTGTAAACGGTAGCGAGTGTTAACCGGAAAGGTATTGGTGTCTTGATAAATATATTCTGTTCCATAATAGTTGCCATCAAGCGTTTCTTTGTTTAAAATTATTATCGGTACCATCCGTAACCCACGGCTGTCAAATATATCAAAGTAACGCTCATAACTCACCGAATAGTCGTAATTCTCCAGGCGGTAGAGACTGCCTTGAATTATTGGTTCAGAATAGTTGGGGTCAAGTTGCCGGCAGTTTAAAAATAGTGTTAAAGGAAAGGTGCTGAGGAGAAATTGTGCCAATGAGTAGAGAAAAGTGTGAGATTTAGAGCGTGGGACGATTGGCACTTTGCCCTCGTTGTTAATCTAACCTCACCGGCATCAGAATAAACAGGTCCTCGGCTCCGGCTTCGCTATCCACCGGTTTGAAGACTACCGGCGCCATTGGGTTAGAAAATTCCGCCACAAAATTCTCCGTCTCAATATGATTAAGAATTTCTATCAGATAGCCGCCATTAAAGCCGATGCGGATTTCTTCACCATTATAGGTGATTTCCATTTCCTCCTCACTTAACCCCAGGTCGGGATTTTCCGCCCGCACCACGACCATATTCGGTTTGAATTCAAGGCTAATTTGTTTCCCCAGGGGGTGAGCGATCACCGTTGCCCGACGCACCGCGGCAATGAAGCCGTCTCGTTCCAACTGCGCCCGATAAGGATAACCTTGAGGTATTACCTTTTCATATTCCGGGTAAGGTCCTTCAATCATTCGGGATATTACCGAGGTTCCTTCAAGTTGAAACCCCACCATTCTCGGGTCAAGGGAGACTTTCACCTTTTCCTCGGCTCGGGGGAGAATGTCTATTGCCTTAGGCGTTAGTAGCATTTTTGCACGGGTGTTAGATTTTATTTTCCGTGTAATACACGCCAGTCGATAACTATCGGTAGCCACCATCCGCGACTCATTTTTATAGATTTCCCAGTTAATGGCGGTAAGTGCCGGTCGGGCTTCGTCTTTTGAGACCGCAAAACCACATCGGTCAAACATTTCAAATAATAGCGCCAGGGGGAACTCTATGCTCACTTCTTTGGGAAAACTGGGTAGAGGCGGAAAATCATCTGGGGGAAGGGAAACAAGTGTCGCCCGCATTCTACCGCTTTCCACAATCACCTTTTCCTCTTGGCTAAAAATCACCACGGTTGGTTGCTGGCTCTCCCGAATAAGTTCTAATAACTTTTTCCCTTTCAAAAGGGTTTTCCCTTCTTCGGATTTTCCTTCCAGGACGACCTCTTTTCTTACCACATTGTCGCCATCAGCACCGGTAAGGGCTAATTTTTCACCAGTGACCTCCAGGAGAATGTTCTCAAACACCGGTGTCGTCGTCCTGCTGGGTAGAACATGGACAACATTGCTCAAAAGATCAATCATAATATCACGGTTCAATTCACAACGCATACCGCCTCCTTTTTCTTATTATTTCTGCACACTTTGCGAACCTAAAGGTTTGCCCTACATTGGACCGGGGATGTAGGGCAAGGCTTTAGCCTTGCTTTCTAAATTTTACTGGGAAAAAGTCCATTGTCAACCTTTAGATGGCGATATTACCCAGCGGGAAAACTCATCCAGCCATTTCTTGTCCAGAGAGGCTTCGGCTACCGCTTTTTCCATTGTCCTTTGGGCTTCTTTAATGCCAATCGGCTGCCAGCGCTGCCAGCGGGTTGTGCCATATTTTTCCAGCCCTTCAAGAACCGCACTTCTTTTCCCGGCAATTTCTGCTGCGGTTCCAAACCTCTTTCTTAATTCCTTTCCTTTCCAATAAAGAAGTTGGAATAGCGCCGGGTAGCGATAATCTCTGGCAAGGTGGTGGTCAACGATAAGGGTCTTTAGGTTAGGAAGGGCGAGAAGTCGGCAGAGGTTGATGATGCTCTTTATCACTTCAATATCGGCAGCCGGTGAATCCTTTAGATAAGTAGGATAGCCGTCAATCACCGCAGTAACGGGATTTAAAGCGGTAACGGCTTCTACCGTAACCGGATCAGTTGCCCCGGCAACATCGGAACTTACCAAAACCGTTTCTCTTCCCCGTTTAACATAAACCATAATCACCCTGCCGGGCTCGGCTTCGGCTTGGCCGTGCCAAAGGGGCAGAGAAAACCCTACTACTGTTTTTTTAAACTTAAACTGGCGCCCATCAGCCCAGATTATTTCTTTTGGCAAACCGTCAATTGATTTAAAAAATCGCTGGGCGGTTTCCACCTGTTTCTGGGGAAGGTCATCAAGACTCTTGGCAAAGAGTACCTTCCCGGAATAGAGCTGGGGCTCGCGGGCTAAGGTAAGGTGGTCAAGATGATAGTGGGTAATGACAATTATTGATGAGCGGAGGCAGGAATGAAAAATTGCTTCTTGGAACCTCTTTAGCAGTTTTTGTCTCTCTTCTTCGGGAAGGGGGAAAATGTCAGTTTCCATTGAAGCACCCGGGTCAATGGTAACCACTAAGTCTTTCGTCTCTATCCTGGTGCACATTCCTTTTACCCCAAAAGAATCAAAAGCTACCGGATGGAGTCGCACTTTGGAATTCATAATAGAAGGTTAGTAATATAGTAAAATGCCGGGATGGTAAATAATAGACTGTCAACCCGGTCAAGAAATCCCCCGTGCTCACCCAGAACTGAAGAGGAATCTTTTACCCCAACCGCCCGTTTGAATACCGATTCAAACAGGTCGCCTGTTTGGGCTATGGCGCCTAAAAAGACCCCGACTAACGCCAGAAACCAAAGCGGATAGAAGGAATATGGAGTGAACCGCTTCAACCAGATACCGGCAAGAAGCGCCGAGAAGAGTAGTCCGGAAAAAAACCCTTCAATAGTTTTCTTCGGGCTGAGCAGTGGTGCCAGTTGATGTTTGCCAAAGAGTTTGCCCAAGGCATAGGCGGCGGTGTCGTTAACCCAGGTAAGGACTAAAGGAAATAAAACCAGCCACCGACTAATATTAAGTTGATGCAAAAGGATGAGGTGAGAGGGGAGGAATCCTAAATAAATTAAAACAAAAAGTCCATAGACCGGAACCCGAGGCTGGGGCGGACGGCGAGTAATTGCTGAGAGGAAAATTATCCCGATAGGTGCGATCAGGAAATAGGGTAGCCAATTCAAGTAGGCGGCGATAATTATTGCAATGTTCAGTCCTGATAAAAGCCGCCAGTCTAAAAATATCTCTGCTTTGCTGAGAATTTGCAAAAATTCCCGGGTTGCCAAAAATATCCAGACTACTACAAGGACAGCCAATATTGCCCGGTGGGCAAATAGCACTATTCCGCTAACCATCAGTGCCAGGGTTGTGCCAAGAACCACCCGCCCGAGAGGGAAACGGTTATGATTCTGGGGGATACTACTGTTGTTCAACACGCCCAAACCGGCGCTGACGGGAAGAAAAGTCCTTGATTGCTACTATGAGCTGTTCGCGCCGGAAATCGGGCCAGAGGGTATCGGTGAAATAAAGTTCGGCATAGGCAAGATGCCAGAGGAGAAAGTTAGAAAGCCGGTGTTCACCACCGGTCCGGATTAAGAGGTCAACCTCGGGTAATTCCGGGTCGTAAAGAAATTTCTGAAACTCCTCTTTAGAAACCGGAGGAGCGGTAATTACACCATCAAGGATTTTTTCCCCGATTTTTCGGCAGGCATCAATGATTTCTCTCTGACCGCCATAACTTAAAGCAAGGGTAAGAGTTAGTCCGGTATTTTCTTTTGTGTCGGCAACGAGTGTTTTTATTTTTCCCCGAACCGACTCCGGAAAATCATTTAACCGTCCAATCACCCGGACCCGAACCTGATTTTTAATCAATTCCTTCCGGTATTCATCAACTCCTCGGACAAGAAGTTTCATCAGACTCTTGATTTCCTTTTCGGGTCTTTGCCAGTTTTCTGTAGAGAAAGTAAATACGGTGAGAAACTTAACGCCGATCTCCCCGCAGGTTTTAACCACCTCTCTTAATGCTTTAACGCCCTGATGATGACCGAATGAGCGCGGTAGCCCCCGGCGTTGTGCCCATCTACCATTGCCGTCCATTATCGCGGCAATATGAATTGGGATTTTTAGACCATTTAAATCTGCCCCGAGTCCCATTGGAGAAAAATACCTTGGCTCTTTTCGGATTGAGGAAATTCGGCTATCTGACATTAACGGTTTGATTCAAAACGACCCGTCGGGTCACCTTTCCATAATTTCCGCCTCTTTTTTCTTTAATAGTTCATCCAGTTTTTTAATGAACTCGTCGGTAATTTCTTGAATTTTTTTCTGGGCCAATTTGGCATCATCTTCAGAAACCTTCTTATCCTTTTCCAATTTTTTAATCTCCTCAATGAAATCGCGCCTCACACTCCGAATTGCCACTCGGGTGTCTTCGGTAAGTTTGGCACAAAGTTTAACCAGTTCTCGCCGTCGCTCCTCAGTAAGGGGAGGGATGGGAATCCGTATGAGACTCCCTTCAACCTTTGGGCTGAGTCCCAGGTCCGCTTTCAATATCGCTTTTTCTATCTCCGGCAAAACGGTCCTGTCCCAGGGTTGAACCACTAAGAGGCGTGGTTCTGGAGCAGAGATACTCGCCACCTGTCGTAATGGGGTTAAGGTATTGTAGTAGTTAACTTTGACACCATCAAGAATTGCCGGATTTGCCCGGGCGGTTCTAATCCGGGAGAACTCGCTGGTTAAAACCTCAATTGCTTTATTCATCTTTGTCCGACATTCTCCATAAATTTTCTCTAACATATATAACTCCCGATTTTCTCACCTCTGATGACTTTTAGGATAGCCCCTGGTTGGGTGATATCAAATACAATGATAGGCAGGCGGTGGGTTTGACACAAGGCAAATGCGGTCAGGTCCATTACCGCCAATCCTTTTGCCAGCGCTTCTTTATAGGTTAACCGTTTATAAAGCCGAGCTTTCGGATTCTTTTCCGGGTCAGCAGAAAATACGCCGCCCACCCGGGTGCCTTTAAGAATGATATCCATTTTGAGTTCAACGGCACGCAGTGCCGCAGCAGAATCGGTAGAAAAGAAGGGGTTGCCGGTACCACCGGAGAGGACAAGGACTTTACCTGCCGTAAGGCTTTCTTGGGCGCGCTCGTTGTTATAAGTTTGGATAAAATCACCTACCGCAAATGCGGCGAAATGCTCTACCGGCGTTGAATATTTTTGTAATGTGTCGGCAAGTTTAATTCCGTTGATAATGGTGGCAAGCATTCCTGCTCGGTCGGCTGCGATTGGGTCAATTTGGTTAGTCGAATCGACCCTCGTCGGGTCGAGGCACCCGATTCGGGCGGTTCTACCTCGGATGATATTGCCACCACCAATAACTACGGCAATTCTGGTTTTACTTTTGGCGACCTGGGCAATTTGAGTAACAACAGAGTTAAATAATTTGTCGTGAGAGAAACATTCACCGGAGATTTTAAGTAGGACTCGCTGATAAACTTTACTCACCCAGTTTGAACCGGGCGTAACGCCGGATGATAATATTTTCGCCGAATTTGGCGATATTTTCTTTCAAGTATTCCCCGACCGTTTTTTCGGGTGCCTTAACAAACTGTTGTTCCAAAAGGCAGACTTCACCATAAAATTTCTCTATTTTTCCCTGGACGATTTTTTCCACAACCGCTTTTGGCTTCCCTGATTGCGCCGCCTGTTCCTCATAGATTCGGCGTTCCTGTTCCAGAGTCTCTGGGGGAATTCCAGAACGGTCAATGGCAATCGGGTCACATGCGGCAATGTGCATTGCTAAGTCACGGACGAAACGGCGGAACTCCTGATTTCGGGCGACAAAATCTGTTTCGGTGTCCACTTCAATTAAGACACCCAATCGTTCACCAGGATGGATATATGCATCAATTACTCCCGCGGCAGTAGGACGCTCGGCCTTTTTTGCTGCCTTAGCAATTCCTCTTTTCCGGAGAATTTCAATTGCCTGCTCTATATTACCTTCACTTTCCTCCAGAGCAGTTTTACAATCCACCACTCCGGCGCCAGTTCGCCGGCGCAATTCAACCACTTTTGCCATTTCTACCGGTTTATTCATACTCCTCCTTCGTTGGTTTGTCCTTCAAGAGTACCCTCGGTTTCAAACTGTTTTTTCCCTTCCATTACCGCATTGGCAAGAAGGCTGGTGACCAGTCTAATTGAGCGGAGGGCATCATCATTACCAGGAATTGGATAGTCAATCAGTTCGGGGTTGCCATTGGTATCAATTAGGGCAATAACCGGAATCTTCATTCGTCGCGCTTCTGCTACGGCAGTAGCTTCACGGACCGGGTCAACAACAAATATTCCCCCGGGAAGTCGGTCTAATTGTTGTAATCCGGCAAACAACTTGGCAAGTTTTTGATATTCTCGCTGAAGACGCAGCGCCTCCTTTTTGGTAGCATTGAGTTGAGTATTGGTTAACAGGCGCTCCAGTTCTACAAAACGGGCAATCCGGGTAGAGACCACCTCAAAATTGGTCAGTAGCCCACCCACCCAACGGACGGTAACATAACAAGAAGAACAGCGTTTTGCTTCCTCCTCAATAATCGGGCGTGCTTGAGGTTTAGTTCCAACAAATATTATCTCCTTGCCCGCCTCGGTGATCGAACGCACCACATCATATGCGGTGCGGAGTCTTTCCAGCGTCTTTTCCAGGTCAATGATAAATATGCCATTCCGTTTGCCAAATATAAACGGTTTCATCTTCGGATTCCAACGTCGGGCATGATGCCCAAAGTGAAGCCCCGCTTCAAGGAGTTGTTTGAGTGTTAACGTTTGGTCCATTGAAATCTCTTTCTCCTCTTGGCTAATCCATATTTCATTCTTTCCTTCTCTCGTGGGTCGCGTTTTAAAAATCCGGCCGATTTTAATTGGCTCCGAAGGTCAGGATTATACATAAGTAATGCCCGAGCAATACTTAAGGAGATAGCTGCTGCCTGGGCAGAGATGCCGCCACCCTGAACTACACATTTTAGTCCAAAGTTAGCTCGGGTGCCGGTAATTTCTAAAGGGGCGAGGGCGAGTTGAACCAAGTCGTTTCGTCCGAAATAGGTAGAAAAAAGTTTACCATTTACCGTGTCTTCTTTCAACCCAGGAATCAGTTGAACTTTCGCGGTAGCGGTTTTTCGAGAGCCGGTGGCAAAGTATATTGAATTTGATTTCATATTAGTTAAATTTTATCGGCTTAGGGTTCTGAGCTTGATGGGGATGTTCAGAACCAACATAGATATGAAGCCGGCGAATCCTTTTTGCCTGTAAGCGGTTTTTGGGTAACATCCGGAGAACTGCAAGCTGGAGAGGACGGGTTGGGAATTTTGCCACCATTTCCTGATAGGTTTGCCATTTTAGTCCTCCCGGACGGGTAGAGTGTCGGTAATACACCTTTTCCTTAAACTTGTTGCCGCTCAATTTGATGGCACCGGCGTTGATAACCACAACATGGTCGCCTGAGTCAATATGAGGGGTATAATTAGGGCGATGCTTCCCTTGTAATATTCGGGCAACGCGAGAAGCAAGACGCCCCAAAACCTGTCCAGTGGCGTCAACTAAGACCCATTCCTCTTTAATTTCTTTCTTTTTCGCAACCGATATTTTCATTATGACTATTCTTATACCAAAATAACCGTCCGTTGTCAATTTTAGACCAATATGAGCAAAAAATTACCCAATAAAAGTAAAGTGAAATTTTTACCTCCTTCAGAATGGTATGTCATTTAACTGGTCCTTTGGAATGTCGGGCTCTTCATCCAGAGGGGGTTCTGGTTGCATCTCTGCCATTTCTTCAACAGCCGGAGTTCTATCCAAGACTTGGACACTTCGTCCGTAAATCTCCACTGCGCCTCTTTTTTCACCAGTGGGTGTTTCCCAGGAACGACTCCTTAATTCCCCTTGAACAAGCACTGCCGACCCTTTTCTCAATTTTTCACCCAGCCGTTCAGCGAGTTGCGCCCAGATGTTCACAGTAAAAAAGTAAGTTTCATCCTGCCATTCGCCGGTGTCTTTGTTTGGAAATCGACGGTTAACTGCTATGCGGAATGTGCAGACTGGTGTACCTTTTGGAGTGTATCGGAGGTCAGGGTCAGCGGTAAGCCGACCAAGAAGTATGACGCTATTGAGATACCCGAGCCGAACCCCACCTCCACGGCTCGGTTCAGGAGATTCTCCGGGAAATTCCCGGTTCGGGCTACCCATTATTTCCTCCTTCCTTTTCTTGGTTTACCAGTTCTGTTGGTGGTGGAGTAGGGGGAAGGCGGAAGAAAGCCAGACGAAGAATCTCTTCCCGATGCATCAGTTCCTGGCGGACCTTTTCCGGCAATGCCGGTGGACCCTGGAAGCGAATAAAGAGATATGTTCCTTCTTTATGTTTCCGGATCGGGTAGGCGAATGTTCGGCGTTCGCTCCGGATCTCTGAAATAACCGGGGCACCCAAGTTGGTGAGTAGCCCAGTGAGTTCCTGGGTCACCCGTGCCACATCCTTTTCTGAGAAATTAGGGTCAAAGATTATTGTCATTTCGTAATTATTCAAACTGTCCTCCTTATAGTAACTCATAACCATTTTTCATTATTATACATAAATTCCCAAAGAACGGCAAATAGATGTTAGCGAGACCAGTTGAACCATTTGCGGACAATTTCTCCCGCCCTCTTCTGCTGCGGGGTAGCATCGTCTATCTGAACTTCGTGCTCAATGTCCAGCGGCTCCGGGTGGAGGAACCATCTCCAGAAGTGAAAACCATAGAACCAAGGAAAGGGACTCGGGTTATTTTGGTCTTTCCAGAAAGCCCGAAAAGCCGCCTCATAGCAGTTCGCCTGCTCGTTAAAGTCAACAATCATCCTGCCACCGGTTGATGCCTTGAGAATCGTGCCCGAATCACCAACCGCAAATCCGACCAGGTCATAGTAACCGGGCTTTTTCTCAACAACCCGAAACTGCACTGAGTGGAGGGCATTGTAGGTAGGTCCAAGCTGTCTGCTGCCATCAAAGCACCAGTCATTGCCCGCCCGGAGGATAACACCACCTGTTCCAACAACAAACCGCGCCGAGTCATACTCCGGCACACATACCGAGTAAAACTCCACTCGCCCCTCATAAGGTCGGAATCTAAAAGTGTCCCAGGAGGTTCCACCATTGGTTGTCTTCAGAAATACATTCCAATCTCCACAAACAAAACCGGTGTCGGGCGAGATAAAATCTACCCCGTTGAGATTGGCACTTACCGGAACGGTTAACTTATACCAGGACTCCCCAGCATTGGTGGTTTTGAGGACTGTTCCGCTCTCACCGACAATATAGCCGATAGATGCCGGGACAACATTTATCTCCCGCACCAGGCAGACTGAGCGCAACCGCACCCGCAGAGTATCACCGGAAGGTAGGATGCAAAAAAACCTCTGCCAGGAACTGCCACCATTTGTGGTTTTAAGAATCACACCGCTGTCGCCAACAACATAACCGATGCTTGGGTTCTCAGGAAAACAGACCGAGTAATAACTGAGGGTCATTCCAGGAACACCGATATTTTCATAACTTTCCCAGCCGTTTGTTGTCTTAAGAATCACCCCATTCTCGCCCACCGCATAACCGGTATCTCTTGTAGGAAAGTCAACCGAATGGAGGTGGTTACTTGTTCCAGAGGCACAAGCTATCCAGGTGGAACCGCTGTTTGTTGTTTTTAAGATTGTGCCTACATCGCCAACCACATAGCCTATGAGGGTATCCATTGGAAAGCAGACCGAACGAAGATTTCTCTGTGTAGCCGGAGGAGCAATAGCATATGGGTTTCTCCAGCCATACCGGTAGTCATATGCGGGATGCGCGGCGATGCTGTCTAAACTGCGATAGCCAATCTCAGTAAAGAGAATCGGCTTCTCAATCGTTTCAGAAAGGCTCTCCAGCCGCGGAATCCAGCAGTCTTGCCAGCCAAGCCCCCATTGATTTGTCCGCAGGTCATGTGTGTCTGGTCTCTGGTCGACCATAGTATCATCCGGGTAGTCTCCGTGATATTGTTTCTCGGGAAACAATTGGAAGTAGGCATGGATTCCGCAGAGGTCCAATGGGTCCCAGAACCAGTAATAAGGGGAGCGCCCTCCAACAGCGGTAGAGCCATATACCAAAGGACCTGAATAGACCCGCCGCACCGCCGGTATAACCATCTTCCGCCACATTCCCACCTCTTCTGAATCGTCTATCGCCCGGTCAAGTTCCAGCCCAATCGTAAACATCTCAACACTCTCCTGTTCCGCAATGGGAGCATAATGGCTCACATATACCGACTCATCCCGAAACCAGTTGGTATTTCCCCCAGGATTGTGCCAGCCACACCACACAGGGGTAAAACAGGAGATATAACAACATAATGAGACATTCAGACCAAGAGAGTGAGCGGAGTCAATCACCGCCCTTATTGAACTATCGGTGGGTGAATGCCCATGATAAGGCGCGATGGTGTCGTAATTTGCTCCTGTGTCCGCCATTATCCAGCGGGCGTTTACCGCCACCCAGTTGGCGTTGTGGGCAACAAGCGACTCAAGGGCATAATAGGCGTCAGGGTAAAAATAGGTATAGTCGTAGGTGCTGGGAAAGCAGAACCCCTTATGTGAGGAGATGGTTGAGTTATAGCGCCTGAGCACCTCCTGCGCCATCTTGCCTTTTGGAGTATAACCCAAATCACCATAGCCACCTTGGAGTGTGTCTGTTGTCCAACAGTGCCAGAACCAGCCAGCAAACCAGGGTCTACCCAAAAGGGAGTGCAGTGCCGCAATGTAACAACACCGCTGTTCATATTCGTTAAAGGAACTGTACATGGTCTCATCCCATGGGTACAAACAAGCACCCATGACGCTCCGATAGCCGATTTCGGTAAATATCACCGGCTTAGGTGTTGCATATCCTAACCCACGCCAGAAACTGTCTATCTGTGGCACCCATCTTCTCTTCCACATTTCCGAAAAGGCACTGACCGAATCCAGTTCAACCCCTGTTGTGATGTCCCAAACCGGAAAGTAGGCGTTTATGCCGATATAGTCAAGAGAGTCCCAGAAACCGATATTCCGATATGTGCGCCAGTCTGCAGAATAGGTAACTGGACCGGAATATCTCTCCCTAACATTTCGGATAATATTTCTCCACCAGTTCTGTTCCAAGGTGTCATCAGCCGCACTGTCCAAAGCACAACCAACCGAAAAGAGTTCACAACCTGTGCTTTCAGCGAGTTGGGCATAGTGGGTTATGAACTGAAAATAAGACTGAAACCAGTAGAAACTTGGATGGTGTCTGCCAATCCAGACGCGGGTTGAGCAGCGCACCTCGGGTTTGAGAAATACCTTAAGACCTGAGTTATGTGCCTGCATAATCACCTGACGTAATTCGGTATCTGAAGGTGAGGAGTCCGGCCAGAAGTAGACCTCAGAAACACTTAAACCGGTATCCCTCTGCCACCACACAGGAACAATCACCACCCAGTTTGGTTTTACAGAACTCTTCAGCTTCTCAAGAGACACCCGAGCTTCAGGCGAGTCGTAATGGACTCCTGATGGCTCCCGAACAAAAGCCATCCCCTTCACCATATCCTCCGGTCCGGCAACCTGGGCAAATGCGGACAAGGCAAAGACCAAAACCACCGCTGTTACTACAGAGACGTTGTGTTCCATCACTGCTTTCTCTCATTACTCCAGCATTGTAACCTTGGTTGTTTTTATTGTGTCTTGGGTTGAAAGCACAAATATATAAACACCTGCTGGGACACGGCGACCATTGATGTCGGTTCCATCCCAAACAAAAGAGTAAACACCAGCCGGCAATAGCCCATCAACCAATCTCTTAACCAGCCGACCGGAAACATCATATATCTCTACCTTTGTCTTCTCTTCAGCTGAGAGCGGTATGCTGATTGCGGTTAGCCTTTTGAACGGATTGGGCTTTGCCGTAAAGGTCAAGTCTGTAACTTTTTCCGTCTTGCCCTCCTCAACCCCACCACCCTGCACATACTTAATCACAAGTATGTCGGAATTATCTAAAGTGTCGTATGCTGTACCGGCAACACACACCTCCTGGTTTGGACCCAGCGCTAACTCACTCATATATTCGGCAACGGCGTATGGACTGCTGTAACGTCTCACCCACATCGTTTCTCCCTGCGCCGAGTAGCGGATGGTAACGCAGTCCTCCTTTTTCGTTGTGCCTCCCCAAGTGCTTCCAGTTACATAGACATCGCCACTTTCACTTACGGCTATCGCAAGTCCACCATCGGGTCCGTGAACTGGACCGTCGTACCGAGCAACCCATTTAACACTTCCGTCCACAGA
>JBDRUH010000029.1:0-17201 GCA_039801225.1 Caldifarciminota bacterium | reverse complement strand
GATATTTCCTCTAAAGCCTTTTCTGCAGCCTGACGCACATCAAGTATGTTTTCTTTGGCGGAAAGTTGAGAAAGAAAAAGGGCGGCACTTTTATCACCGATTTTCCCCAGTGCTGCTGCAGCAGCACGACGCACCGCGGGATTATCATCCTGTAATTCATCAATTAAAGGATTAACCGCTTCACTGAAGCCTAGTTCGCCCAATGCTTCTGCTGCGGCTATTTGTACCTTAGGGTTAAAATCGCGCAACAACTCTAAGAGTCCAGGCAAAACTTTTTCTGTGCCTATTTTTCCAAGGGCGCGAGCAATTGCTGCCCGAACTTCTTCCTCTTTTTCTGAGAGATGTTTAAGGAGGATATCAACTCCTGCTTGAGCACCAAGGTCGCCTAAAAGTTCCGGAATAACTGTTCCAATAGAACCCTCCCAGTTAGCGAGATAGCGAATCACCGGTTCAATTGCCGCTTTGCCGAGGGCAGTGAGCGCTTCCTTTGCTTTAACTCGTATTTCTGGTTCTGGGTCGGCTAGCAAAAATACCAAAGCCCCAGCCGCTGACTCGGTACCCACTCGAACTAACTGTTCAATTGTGGCGCTGCGGACCTTCGGGTCAGGGTGTTGAAGGTTAGCAATAAGGTCAGAAATAGCCAAATTAGCCTCGGGACGGGCGATTTTTCGGCAACTCTTTCTTGAGCCAATTACGATACTCAGCCAAACTGACGACTATTGGTAGTCCGATAATTTCCGGTATTTCGTAAGGGTGAAGTTGTTTAATTCTTTCTTCCATTTTCCGGTAGTGCCGCCGGTCAGTTTTAACTATACAGAGCCATTCTTTACTTCTATTAATTTCTCCGCGCCACCAGTAACTGCTTCTGAGCGGACCCAAAATCTGCGCACAGGCAATTAGTCGTTCTCTTAAGAGCCTTTGACAAATCGATTGGGCGCTTACCTGAGTAGGGGTGGTAATAAATACTTGAAAATATTCGGCCATTTCTTAAAGTTTGCTTTTAAATAGCCTAGAGTCAAGAATTGCTTTCTTGACATAGCCTCTAATGGGTTTATATTATTTTAGTTATGCGGCCATAGCTCAGTGGTAGAGCCCCGGCTTCCCAAGCCGGTTACACGGGTTCAATTCCCGTTGGCCGCTTTCAAAAACAGGCGAAAAAGAGTAAATTATGCCTTGGTATGGTTTTATTCATCCTGTCCTGGCGGTTTTAACGCTGATTTATGGAATTATACTTGGACAGGTAAGTTTGTCCCGGCTGGGTGAATGGGATTTCCCTCTGCGTCGGGTAAGGACCCAAACCATTATTTATTTCTCCCTCGTTGTTGTCAATCTATTTTTAGGATTGTGGATAAGCACAATTCTCAGTGGTCGGGGTGAAGAGGTAAAGATTTTCGGTCATTTACCTCTGGCGATTATTTCTACTGCGCTCATATTTCTTGCCGCTCTGGTAACCTTTGGGCGGTCTCAGCCGGGCAAACTTACTCCGTTTATGCGCTGGCATCCGATTGTAGTCGTCCTCAGCCTTGCCCTGATTATGACGATGGGTTTTACCGCCATTTTAAAACTTTTGAAACTTTAGTCTCTTTTGACAATTAAGAGTAAGCATCAGAAAGTTCAGTTGATCTTTCGCCGTTTACAAAAGATTTACCCGGAACTGTCAGCCCCCGTGAAGAAGATGCCCCGAAATGAGCCCTGGCAGGTGTTAGTTAGCGCGGTCCTGTCCACCCGAACTCAGGACCGGGTTACCACTGAAGTGATAAAACGACTATTTTGCCGGGCACCAGACCCACAGACACTGGCTAAACTTAACCCCAAAGAGGTAATGAAACTTATATATCCAGTTGGGTTTTACAAAAAGAAGGCGCAGGTTTTACCCCGATTGGCAAAAATAATTATTGATGAGGAGAATGGCAAAGTGCCTAATATCTTTAAGCGGCTTGTCCGGTTACCCGGGGTAGGCAGAAAGGTTGCCAACATAGTTCTTTCCCAAGGGTTTGGTATTCCAGCGATTGCAGTTGACATCCATGTCCACCGCATATTTAACCGACTGGGATTAGTTAGTTCACAACGACCAGAGGAGACCGAAAGAAAGTTGCAGAAAATTTTGCCTAAACACATCTGGGTAGAGTGTAATAAAGTGCTGGTCGCTTTTGGTCAGACGGTTTGTTTACCTAAAAGACCGAAATGTGAAGACTGCCCGATAAAAAATTTCTGTCTTAGATGCGGTGTGGGGAAACCCACAACCGGAAGAGGACAACGCGGTAAGCCGGTCGGTATGTTTGCAGGTAAATCTCGGAGTGGGAAGGCGGGAAATTAAGGTTCTCCTCTAAAAGTTTCAACCGTTCTTTTTGGCTAGGCAGGTATCTTTCGCACCATTCTTGAGCCAGTTCAATCCGAGGTAGAAAAAGTGAAGGGTTAGGAGTAAAGGTCTTTATTGTTTCCTTCAGTGCTTTTTGGAGTAAAACCTGATGTGTCTGAGAATTGGCGATCGGTGCTAAATTAACCCGCACCAGTAACCCGTCAGGATCAACAGGCTCGGTTTCCTCACTACCGGCCAACAGCCGCCCAAATCGGGCGCCCGATTCCGGGCGACAGCTGACAGCCGACGGCGGAGTGAGGCGGGCAAACTCGTTTTTTAATCTTTCCTCAACTTCCCGAAACGACTCTCGCTTATTTACGAGATGCCCGGGTCCAAAAACACCTTGATAGATTAGTTTAATAATATCTTCGGCTTGAAGTAAAGGGTAACGAGTAAAATGCCAGGTAAGAATTTCCTTCAATTCCATTAGATTGGAGGAAATTCTCTATCTAAGGTTTCTCTTTTCCTGATGGGCAGCAGTTCAAAAATCTCTATAAGAATGCCAAGAAAAATACCCAGCATACCACCGATGGTAACTTGCCATAAAAGAAGCACCTTAGATACCGTTTCTCCAGCACGGATACGAAACACGGCGGCAGCCACTGCTTGTGCCAGGCCAGCCATAATTCCCATCAGAATAAACTTTCCTAATGGCACCCGGCGCAAGAGGCGGAATAGATATCCAGTAGCAATGAATCCTACTCCAAAAGGTGCCGCCCAGATTCCCGCTCGAATCGCCGCCTCTTTTCGTAAAGGAGGGGTTAAAGCCATTTGTAGAAAGAAAAGGAGAATAACCATCAGAATCGCATAACCCAAACCGCGCAGTCGAACCGCAGCATATATTAAGGCACCAGCTAACCCGAGGATGAGGAAAGGAAGCAGTTTAGGCGGGAGTTGAGCCATTTTTCTTCCCGGGAGAAAAAACCAGGTGAGCCAACCCCCAGTCAATCCGGCGACAATATAAATCATCGTCCAGAGCGTTTCCCAGGTGGACTTTTTCATTTTCCTTCCTAACGATAGTAGAGTTCGGGTCGCCGGTTGGCGATAATATCGTTCTTTGGGGTCACATTTTTATCCAACGCTTGAAGCGGATTTATATCTACCAGCAGCAGTTCTTCAACATCCGGTTGAGCCCGAACAAGTAGACTCCCATCCGGGGCAACAATTTGACTTTCCCCGGTAAAACTCAACTGTTTACCATTCAGTTCTTCTGTGCCGATGCGATTGGCAAGAAGCCAGAAAACGCGGTTTTCCAGAGAGCGGGTAATTGTCATCGTCTGGGCGTATTTGAGAATTAAATTTGCTGGATGGCAGACAATCTGAGCGCCGCGCAACGCCAGACTGCGAGCACCTTCCGGGAAAAAATAATCAAAACATACCAGCATACCAATTTTTACTCCATCTATTTGGAAAACCGGGAAGGGTAGGTCACCCGGGTCAAACAGCTCTTTTTCGTCACCAAAGAGGTGAACCTTGCGATACAGGTGGATATTACCTGTGGCGGTTAATAAAATTGCCGAATTGAATACTCTATTTTCAGCCAATTCTGGAATGCCGAGAACAAGGTTCATGTTACGCCGAGAGCAGAAATCCAAAAGCACAGAAAGGACCGGACCGTCAGGAACCTTCTGGGCATACTTACAAACCTCTTCCCGGGAAGAAAACATATAGCCAGTCAGGCACAATTCAGGGAGAACAACCAGGTCGGCTTTAATATCGGTGAGCCGTCTGATTATACGGGTAAGATTCTCTTCAATTGCCTTTGGTTTGGGCGCAAACTGGAAAACTCCGACTACCATAAGGAGAAAATTATAGTTAGACTCATTTTCAGGTCAAGGGCTTATTATTTTGCGGGCGGAAAATTTTGTCACCTTTACCTTTTAAGTCTGTTGCGGTCTTCAATCTTAAACAACCACACCCTATCGGTTGGCTTTTTCTAACGAAATTACCTCAAGTTTATATTCATCAACGGAATTTTTAAACGATTCTCTTTAAAAGAACGTTGGCAACACAGCCCGTTGGTCAATACCTCATCCCCCAATTTTATCTTAAGGCTGTCAACCGCCTGATATAATCGTTCTATTCTCTTTAGTTTCACCGGGTCTTCAAAGAGGGAAAACTGAATATTTCGGGACGAAATTAGGTGGGTAAGGACGACACCGGTTTGGCGATAAGCCACCCCGGGCTGAAAAATCTCTTCAAAACCCTTCTGGACAAAAGGGCTGAGCATCAAGGGATAGGCACAGGGAGAGGTAAGTTTCAATTCTATCGCCCTTTCCTGATAGTCCTGAGTCCGTAAAAATAGAATGAGTCGCTGAGGTACCAGTTGCCAGCGCCGGGCTTTGAAGCAGGCGTCGTCAAGATTGGCGTTGAGATGAGCGTAAACAGTAAACCGGTCCGCAGTCGGTGAAAAGGTCTGGACTTTACTGATGGATTTGTAACTGGTTTTGGGGTCAGGAGAGACCAAATACACCTGTTTGCCATTCAACTCCTGCCATATCTCATATAATGGTTTAGCGAAGTTACGCCGGACAAAATCCTCGGGCTTACGGGCAAACTCCAGCGCAGTTCTGATGCCCAATTTTGCACACCAGGCAGCGGTATTATGTCCAATGCCCCACACCTCTTCAACCGGCAGGCTCTTTAGATAACGATGAACCTGTCTACCCGGAATTACGGTCAAACCATCCGGCTTTTTGTGCCGGGAGGCAATTTTCGCCAGAACTTTGGTAAGGCTGATGCCGACCGATACCGATATACCCAGTTCCTTTTTAATCCTCTCCTTCACCCGGCGACCAAGTTCCTCGTAAGAACAGCGATAGTAACGCCTGAGACCGGTTATATCAACAAATGCTTCATCAATTGAGTATTCCTCAACCAGCGGAGAAAGACCTCTAAGGATTGCCATCATCCGCATTGAAAATAGGCTGTATTTCTCGTAATCGGAGTTAATGACAATCGTCTCCGGACAGAGTCTTTTCACCTCCCAGATTCTCATCCCCCTCTTTACACCTAATTCCTTTGCTTCATAACTTGCTGCGGTAACAATTCCCCTCTCCTTACCTACCACCACCGGTTTGCCTAAAAGTCTGGGGTTAGTCGCCTGTTCGCAGGCAACAAAAAAGGCGTCGGCATCAATATGCATTATCGCATTATGCCAGTCAAAAATTATTAATGGTTGATTGCTCATCGATATCTCCTGATCACTGCGGTAACCACCCCACCGACTTTCAACTCATCATTTGGTTTTATTGGCTGATATTTCGGATTTGCTGGATGCAAAACTACCATACCGCCTTTCCGGAAGAAATACTTCATCGTCCACTCGCCATCAACCTCAGCAATGACAATATCGCCATTTTTGGGTACCAAAGAACGATCAACTAAAACCATATCTCCGGGTAGAATTCCAGCACCGGACATTGAGTCACCGGTAACCTTCAAAAGAAAAGCGGCATTAGGGTTACTTATCAGCCACTGGTCAAGTGAGATTTTGTCTAAGAGTTCCTCCTCAGCCGGTGAGGGAAACCCGGCTTCAACCGTGCCCAAAACCTTTAACGGATTGATAACTGTTTTGGGAATGAGCCTACCCTTATTATCCCGGGCAATCAGACCAAGGTGTTCCAGTTTTGTTACCAAACGGAAGACCGCATTCTTAGAACGCCAGCCAAACAGACCGGCGATTTCTGAATACGAAGGCATCCGCCGTCTCTCCTGATAAAACCGTGAAATCTCTTCTGCCCGTTCTCTTAATTCCGTTTTCTTACGCATAGGTCAATTATAGTGAACGATTGTTCACATGTCAAGAAAAATTTAAAAATCAAAAAGGTTAGAATACAGACCTAAAGGTTTGTCTTGCATTGGGTTTTCAGCGGGTAATTTATAGGGGATGAGTTATGGGTTCTGAGGTTCTCATGACTAAACGAGAGCAAAAAGAACGGGCGGCGGGATGTGCCGCCCGTAAGGAGGTTGAGATGAGAAGGTTATTATTTAATAGAGGCTGAGACCAGTTCGATAGTAAAGGTTATCAAGTCGGTGCCATAGGACTGCTGCCAGAAGACTTTTGCCAGCCCGATGTTATTGGCGAACCAGTAGTATTCTTTATAGGTTTCACCACCCTCGGTTGTCGTATGCTCTATCTTCCAAGCTTTCTTGTAAGTACCAGCAGGAACCGTAACATTCTCCTGGTCGATCACTTTGTAAGAATCATTACTCCAGGTTTTATCTTTTGTTAGAGGAAGGGCAAGGATGGTGTCGGGCTCTATTTCGCTTTTACTACCATACTCCAGAACCGCATTTTCGGTCTCGCGGATGTAGCTGGTATCAACTCCTGTATAGGTAGTGTCCATAGGGTAGTAAATATGGACATCCATAGTTGAAACCATTTCGGTTACATCTTCGCCCGTATTAAGTTTATCCCTTTTGGTTGCCCTTACGGTAACATTTATCTTTTCAATCGTATCCGGTGTGGCGTCGGTTGCGGTGCTTCGCAGGACATAGCCTGAATAGTCCCATTTGCTGCCGACAGTTGTCGGATAGTAATCCTCTTTACCGCCGCCAAAAAGGTTGCAACTGACAAAAACCGCCACTGCGCCAAGTATAAGTATCACAAACAGCTTTTTCTTCATGTTATCGCTCCTTTCGTTTTAAGATTACAGTTTTACAGACTTTTGTCAAATCTCATCAGTGCAATTTTAAGAAGCACACCTATAGGTGTACCTTAAATTGAGAGACGAAAGTAGCTCTGAGGACAAATTTTACCTGTGCAGACAACCGCTTTGTCCATAACCTTGACCATAGATGAAACAGAGATATAATTTGAGCGATTTTTATGTTTGGATTAAAAACCAAAGGAGAGGTGTATGATAAAAAGAGCCGCTTTGATAATTTCAGTAATGCTCATAGGAGCAATTTTCCCGAATCAACTATTTGAATCTTATAACGAGCCACTGGGCGGACTAATTACGCCTGAACTAAAAAAGCACCTAACTACCGCCGAGAGTAATCAGCGCTTGCCCATCCATATCGTCTTGAAGAATCAGTTTGACAAGGAGTCGTTAAGTGTATTAGTCAAAGGACTCTCACGACGCGAACGGCGGGTAAAGGTTGCCCAGATTTTAAAAGATTTTTCCACTCGGGAACAGACAAATCTATTGGAATTTCTCCAATCCCGGACATCATCCGGCGGAGTTGCCGATATCCGCCCCTTATGGATTGTGAATGCGATATACTGTGAAGCAACACCTGCGGTTATTCAAGAGATTAGCGAAAGAGAAGAAGTTTACTATGTCAACTACGATTTAGCATACTGCCCTGACCTATTAGAACCAGGAAAGGATTGTGAAAACGGAGGTGAGGAGATTACTTGGGGGGTAAATAAAATTAAAGCACCCGAGGTATGGGCGCAGGGTTTTACTGGCGCAGGAGTTGTCTGCGGTCATATTGATACCGGCTGTGATTACACCCACCCAGACCTGTCTGACCATCTGTGGACCGACCCTAACTATCCCCATCATGGCTGGAACTTTGAAGAAAATAACAACGACCCGATGGACGAAAATGGTCATGGCACCCACACCGCTGGCACAGTAGCCAGCGATGGCACCAGCGGAACGCAGTGCGGTGTTGCCCCTGATGCTCAACTGATGGTCTGCCGGGTGCGGACCGTGGCAGATTCAGTCGCCGAAAGCCAATGCTGGCAGGCGATGGAATTTTGCGTCTCACCGCCCTTATCACCAAATAACGGTGCTGACCTTTATACTATGTCCTTAGGTTGGCAAATCTCTTGGAGTCCTCATCAGGCGACCTGGCGCCAGGCAGCCGACAATGTGAATGCCGCCGGTTTAATCCAAGTTGTCGCGGCTGGTAATGAACGCTACCTCTCTCCTCCGAACTCCTGCCGCTGCCCTGGAAATGTGCCGCCACCCTGGTGGAATCCCGAAAACACCGGCGAAGGGACGCTCTCAGGAATAATGTCAATTGGCGCAACCGATTCCCTTGACTCCATCGCCGACTTTTCCAGTCAGGGGCCGGTAACCTGGCAGAATGTTTCTCCTTATAACGACTATGCCTATCCACCTGGATTGACCCGACCGGATATGAGCGCGCCCGGTGTGGCAATAAAATCCTGTAAAATTGGCGGTGGCTATTACGATAACGAAGGGACATCAATGGCAACACCCCATGTTGCCGGGACGGTCTGTCTCATGCTTTCTAAAAATCCGGATTTAACCCCGGCGGTGGTGGATTCAATTTTAGAAGTAACTGCGGTAGACCTTGGAGCACCGGGGAAAGATAATGACTTTGGTGCCGGCAGGATTGATGCCTTAGCCGCGGTTAATTATGTTACCGGTTCCGGCGGACCTCTCATCGTATTAAGAAAAGTAACCGTCAATGACTCTCCGCCTGGCGGTAATAATAACGGCAAGATTGACCCGGGTGAGAATGCCCGGTTGTTGATAACCCTGCGTAACTCAGGCGGTGCTGGCTGTAATAACATTGTTGGTGTATTCCGCTCCACCGATAACAGACTGACCGTAACCGATTCAATCGGCAGTTGGGGTAATATCCCCTCGGGAAAGGAGACGACCAATTTCGCCGACCCAATTGCCCTTTCCGCATCCGGTTCAATTCCACCGGGTACAATAATACCCTGCTCGTTATTTGTCCAGGGTGAAAGTGCCGACTACTCAACAAAAATTCGCATCCTTCTCACCATTGGCACACCTCCACCTCAACCCGGAACTATTATCTGGGGACCAAAGCCCTGTCCGGGAATGCCAAGTGACTGGGGACTTTACGGCGTCGCCTACAACCAACAGGACAACCTGATCTACTGCGTCTACTTTATGAGCGCTTTAGCCTATAAGTACACTTCGGATAGCTTACTTCAGTTACAGGGAACGGTCTCGCTACCCGAAGACTCCTGCACCGATATCTCCTACTGTTCCTATGACAATACCTTCTGGCTTGTTGCCAACCCATCTAAACGGGTTTATAAAATTACCCCAACGGGAACGGTTGTCCGTTACTTCAACACACCTCAGCCCGAATACCCCTGCGGGGTGGTGGAACACGAAGAGAGCCATAAAATTTATCTGAGCGACCGGCGGACAACAAATCAACAGCGGATTTTTGTCTATGACACACTGGGCAATATTCTTGACACCATTATCCATCCGGTCAGTGGTTATTACGGCACGAGATGTTTGGCGCTTGACTACCACTGTCAAACTAACACCCCTTCGCTTTTAAATATATTTACCTGGTTTGATGCGGCGGGCACATATTTTGATTCCTGCGCAATGCAGGAAATTGACCGAATAACCGGAACTCTCCGTAAACAATACCGGTTTCCCAATACCGAATGGAACCTGCGGGGGATTGAATACGACCCAAGAGATGGCTCTTACTGGATAACAATTATGCAATACTCCTCCGGGTATAACAACCAGATTATGAAAGTGGTCGGATTTAATATGAATGTGGGAATTGATGAAACCCCGCCTTTAACTTTTAATGAAAGCCGGACGCTGCGAACCTCTGCCCAGCCGAATCCATTCACCTCCCAAACAAACCTCACCATTTTCTTAACTCAGCCGAGCGTTGTCCGTCTCCAAATATATGACAATACCGGTCGGCTAATAAGGAATTTAGCAAAGACAAAACCGGTTGCTGGTCAAGCGGATTTTATTTGGGATGGTCGGGATGAAACTAACACCTTAGTTCCCCGGGGTATTTACTTCTATCGCGTCTGGACGCCGACTGGCGAAACCTGGGGGAAAACAGTCCGAATAAGATAGAAAAGAAGGGAATTATGAGTCAGGTCTTATTTTTTATTTTTATACTCGGCGAGGTTCTCGTACCGCCGCCCGATTCATTCATCTGCCCACTACAATCTGATACCACCAATGAACTGGAACTGGTCATCTTTCCACCCCGCGATGCTCAGTTTCCTTTATCTTACAAGATTGACTGGGGAGATGGTGAGACATTGGATTGGACCGAACCAATACGACAGCCAATAAACATCTCCCGCTTTCACCGCTACCGTTCCATCGGAACTTTTACCATCCGGGTTATGGCAAGGGATGCCCAAGGCAACAGGTCTTCTTGGAGCAAGCCTTGCTCAGTTGAGGTAAAGCCCTCACTAATTAAATGGTTTTTCCCCACTCTTGAAGCGATTGTGGCTGCTCCTGCCCTTGACCAGCACGGCAACATCTACATCGGCGACGAAGGTGGCACATTTTACTCTTTATCTCCTCAGGGCAATCTTCGCTTCAGTTTCACCACTAAAGGACCGATTTATGCTGGGGCAACGATTGACCGCGGTTTTGTCTATCTCCCATCGCTTGACTCCCACCTTTATTGCCTTGATACCTTAGGCAAACTTCACTGGTCGGTCCATCTCGGTGATGAACTCTGGAGCCCGGTGGCGGTAAGCCCGGATGGCAAAATTTACCTCGGGACCGACTCGGGTAAATTAATCGCTCTGAATCAAAAAGGTAAAATTCTTTTTACCCGGCAGTTGGGTGATGAGATCGCTTCGGCACCCACCATCGCATTTGGTCTAATTTATCTATCGGCCGATTCGCTTTACTGTTTTACTCCCAAGGGAATAAAACGCTGGGCATTTGGCACTCCGGAAGGCTCATACTTTTTCCCGGCCCCAGTCTTGGATGAAAAGGGCAATATCTATGTCGGCAACTCTGATGGCTATCTTTACTGCATAGGACCAAACGGTCGGCTACGCTGGCGCGCACCGAGCCCGGACGAGGACGAAATCCGAACTGAAGTGGTCTTCGCTTCGGACGGAGCGCTGCTCTTCGGCACCGATGGTTACTATCTCTGTGTTAAACCTTCTCTTGGCACGGTTCAAACTCTTTACGAGACCAATGACATCATCTGTGCCACTCCAGCGGTGAGTAAGAACGGAACGATTTACTCCCTCTCTGACGATGGTATTTTCTACGCCTTTACTTCTACGGGTAGGCTTTTATTTACTCAAGAAATTGCCTCGGAAAATAAGGAAATTTATTACACCTCCTCGCCAGCCATCGCTGCTGATGGAACGGTCTATGTCGGCTCCTGGGATGGCGGGATATATGCCTTTTATGGTGATGCACCTCCTCTTGAGACCATCTGGCCCCAGTTCCGGCAGAACGCCCAGCACACCGGTCGGATAGTTTTAAAAGGAAAACGCTAATGCTTAATATAATCTTTTCACCAAGCCGGCGATTTCAATCCCTGTCCGAAAAACCGGTCTGGGTTATTCCTTTTGTTCTTGCCCTTCTTCTCCCACTCTTAATTGGCAACCTAACAGTTGTTCTGCTCCCTCGCTCGGCTCTAATAACCACCGCCGAGGAACGAATCGCCCGAGCAAAAGATTTCATTGACCAGCAAGTTGAAAAAGGACGGATGCCTGCCGACCAAAGGGAAATGGCGATGGATCGAATTGATGCCGCTTCCCGTTCCGAACTGGAGTTCTATCAAAATGCCTCAAAGCCCGGTCTATTTCTTCGCTTCCTCCTTCGTAGTATACCGGCACTCCTCTGGTCAGCACTCCAAATTTTTCTCTGGGCAACAATCCTCAACCTTCTTCTTCCCCTCTTGGGTGCTACCACCAGTTTTGCCCGCACCTTCGCCATCACCACCAACTCCGCCCTAATCCGGGTTCCCAGCGCTTTATTTCATAGTCTCTTAATGCTCACCACCGGTAAACTCACCGTCACCACCAACCTTGCCCTTGCCTTTCCCGCTATCCCTCTTTACCTCAAAGGTCTCCTCTCCTGTATTGATATCTTCACCATCTGGGAGTTAATTCTGGTCAGCCTCGGGCTCAAAACCGTCTTCAATCTCCAGATGAAGTGGATAACACTTGTGGTATTTTCCTTGTGGCTGGTTTACATCCTTCTCCTCGCCGGTCTTCTCACCCTCTCTGGTGGTCTGGCGATTCAATAATGGCGCCAAACATCATAACCCGAGCGCTTTATGCCTTAACCTTAGCATTAGCGTTAACATCAGCCGACACTATAGACCTTAATCTTGACCAGGCACTTACTATTGCCCTAAAAAATGGTCCACTGCAAGGTGAAATTGCCGCATCCCGAATTCAGGGAATTACCAGTTTTGGTGAAGGGATAAACGCCCTTCTGCCCGCTGCCACCGCCTCATTTTTTAGCGTCACCCAGGAAGGAAACCCTAATCTCTGGAAGGGAGATATCACCATTCAGCAGGTGCTTTTTGACCCTTCGGTATTTGCCAGCCTAATTAACTCCATTATTAATGCGGACTACTATTCTTGTGAGGTCAAAGATAAGACCGCCCGACTCCTCTGCGATGTTACCACCGACTATTTAAACCTTCTCAAAGCGCAACTTTTATTTGACGCCTCCCGAAAGACCCTTGAACAAGCAAAGGAAGAGAAAAGACTCACTACTGAGCGGTTCCGCCTCGGTCAGATATCCCGAATAGACCTTCTCCGCAGCGAGGTCTTCTATACCCAAGCACAACTTGGACTTTTCAGCGCCGAAAAGAATTTAATTAATGCTCAGGAAATGTTCAAAGCCACCGCTGGAATTAATCAACCGCTATTTATCCGGGCAACAGAACAAATCAGTTCGCCACCAGAGTGGCAGATTACCGACCCGGACAGTTTACTTATTTTAATAGAACGCACCAACCCCAATAGAAAAATGGCACAAAAACTGTCCACCATTGCCGGTATTAACCTCACCAGCACACTCTGTCGTCTCCTTCCTTCGGTGAGCCTCTATCGCACCTGGGGTTACTCAGATACCTTATTTCCCTTCTTCTCATCTTATAAAGAAAAGTCTAGCATCACCCAGGGAATTAGAATCTCTCTGCCTGTGGATATCAAAGCCATTATCCTAAACATCGGTGATGCCCTTGCTGGCTCTAAGCGTGCCCGCGCCACCCTTGCCAAAACTCGGCTTCAGTTACGTGCCACCGCTGGCATCGCTATTGCCGGTTACGAAGAGGCAAAAACCCGCTATGAGCAGGCAAAACGCAATCTGGAACTCAACAAGGAACTAGAGGAACTTGCCCTTACCCAATACCGGCTTGGCGCCTTACCGTTTGTGGAACTATTAGAGGTTCAAGCAAACTTGGCTCAGGCTGAGGCGACCTACCTTGCGGCGCTATGTGATACCTATATTCAACTCGCCCAGATTGGCTACCTATTGGGCAAAACCGCGCCGATAAAATCAATTTTCCCGAAATAGGGATGGGGTAAAAATGGTGGCTTTTTCGCCTTCTCCTCTTTACCAGTCAGTGTCATCTTTTGAACTATCACCGAGGGGGCAACAACCGAAATTGGCAGATAACCACTACCAAACCTTTCTTGAATTATGGCGTTATGGACATTCATTATCCTGCCCACCGCAACTATATCCTTTAACACCGCTGGCGTAACCCCCTCAAATTTTAATCCTCTAATCAGCTCCTTTCTGCCATCGGTATAGAGTTTATAGGCGATTAAAGGGGCATTAAGTAGGGGTATTTCAGTCTTACTGCCACCAAAATAGGAGTAAATCTCTTCAACCATCTCCTCGGTTGTTTTCGGTAAAGAAGTGGCAAGTTGAGTAATAACAATTCCATACTCAAGGTCATTGTCTTTACACAGGGCGATTAACTCTTTTTCCAGGTCCAGAGTTGTCTTTTCGCTTTGGACAATCAGGTTGCTGATATAACTGCGTACCGTTCCATTGAAATATCGGCCATGACCGTTAGATTTTTTAATCTCCTTGGTCGGCCTCCGGCTCACCGGTAAACTGACCAACCTCCCCGCCTTTACCAGCTCAATCCTCTCGGCTCTAACACCTTCGTCATCTATTAAATAACCACCGATGAGCGGGATGTTATTAAACTTGGTTAATGTTGGGTCGTCCTCAACTGAGAACTCCTTGGGCAGAACCAACTTCTCCAACCTATCGGCGAGAAAGCCGGTCTTGTCTTCAACCATTTCCGACATCCCTTCCTGTTCGTATAACGGCTTTCTTGTATCGGACACCCCTTTACCAAAGAGTTGATAGAAAAGTTGCCCTGCGGCGCTGCCGTCAAAAAGAACCGGTCCGGTATAATCCTTTTCCTCTTTTGCCTCAGTGTAATAGGACAATGTCTCAGCCATCGCCTTAATCCGGTTCATAATTGCACTAATCGGCGGTAAATCTTCTGGCGTCGGGGCAAGAATATTAACCGCATTTTTAACCTCGGCACCGGTTTTGGTCCGGGTGCTTGCCCAGGCTTCTATACGAACGATAGAAGAGTTGGTAATTTGCTTATTTCCTTCGGAGTCAATAAAATACCTTGTTAAGCGCCTCACCGAGAAAAAAACCTTTGATGTCTGAATTTTGGGGTATTGCCGGAACAGGCTTGATATCTCCCGAATATTTTTTAACCAGGAAACTCGGTCAACCTTTAATTTCTGCGGCTCAGCAATCATCACATAGGAGGTTGATTGGGAAAAATCAGGAATTTTCTCGGTAATCTCCTTATGTGCCAGAAAAGATTTTTTTCTGAAAAGGACATCAATCGCCTCTTTGTATCTTTCATCTGTCGCCAGCCAAATCTTCTGCCGGATGGCATCGTAATCGTCATCTAATGGTAATTGAACCGCATTATCACCGGCGCCGAAACTAAAACCATAATCTGACATCGGCACAAAGTTGGCGTTGTCAAAATCGTAATCGCCCACCCGCAGGTCAACATAAAGTTTCCGCTCTCTATTTAACCCATCTTCAACAATTGCCCCAAAACGACCGGAAATGGTTATTTTCTCCTCATCATCAACTCTATAGGCAACATAATAGGGCGGTTTTTCCTTTCCCAATTTCAGGTTCTTCATTGTCCTTTGTAACTCATCCTCCATTGCCCGCAATACCGGCAAATCCTGCGAATGAAGGGCCGTCGTAAAGAAAACAGAAAATAAAACCGCAATAACTATAGTAACATTGGGCAATTTCCTCTTCATCGCTTACCTCCTATTGGTGAAGGCAGAATCGGTAACTTTTCCTGTTCCTTTACCTTCTTCTCCACCTCCATTTCACCGGTTAAGATTGAGGGCGATACTCCGGAAACCGGCACGGCACCAGATTCAGCACCACAGGTGCCATTGAATACATCCGGGTCGTCGCCAGTGGCTAAGATTTTGGAGAAGGCAATCAACGGTGTGCCAACAATATTTACCCCCCTCACCACCTCTTCCCGACCATCGGTATATACCCGCTTCACCAGTAACGGTGTAACATTAAACGCCTGTAAACCACCCCGACCGGTCATCGTAAAACCGCCCGCGATATCTTCAAAAATCAAACCGTAGGGCTTATTCTGCCTCTTACACTCCTCAATCAGCATCTTGCGCAAACTGTCAGGGGAGACACGATTCTTAGACTCCACAATTAAATTTCCCTGCCGGGCAACAACTTTATATCCATATTGCCTTCGTCCGTGCCCATTGGAACGGGGAAAACCTTCAATAGGTGAGCGGGTGGTAAGAAAGTTTTTTAACACACCGTTATCTACCACAGTAACCCGTTGTGCCTTTACACCCTCATCATCATATTTATAATGACCGTTCAAATCTTTATTACCATAACTCTCTTGAGTCGGGTCGTCGTAAATTGATATGAACTCCGGCAAAATCTTTTTCCCAACCTTATCCTTAAATGTCTGCCCTTCCCTTTCCAGTTTCTGGCGATGCCCTTCAATCCGGTGACCAAATATCTCATGGAAAAATACCCCGGCAGCACGATTCTTCAATATTGCCGGTCCACTGTACGGGTCAACCAGGGGCGCCTTGCGCAAAAGGTCCAAATCACTGATTAAACCCGCTATGGTTGACTTTATCTTTTCATCCGAAGGCAGCCCTGCAGGAGAGTGGGAATAGAAATGACGGTAAAGAAATAACTCCATACCATCCTCCGCCTTGGTAGACGCATTCACCCGGAGATAATACTTAGTGTTGCCCTCAACAATCTTTGTTCCATCGGTATTGACCAGATATTTGGTAACCGCCCTTGCCGTTAAGCCAACAACCGAAGAGTAAATCCAAGGATACTCCTTAAAAACCTTTGACAACTCTTTTAACCGTCCTACCCAACTGAGGGTATCAACCGATAGCGTTGCCCTATCGCCAATATCAACCTGCTTCTCGGCAGAAGAAAAGTCGGGAGAGGTGTCCGTCTCCAAAACCTTGGTTTCCCTCTCCGCCTTTACTTTGATAATCCGCTCTTGCGCCTTTTTAAACTCCTCATCGGTTCTTTTCCAGAGAACCTCCCGGATGGAAAATTCATCATCTTCCAAGGGAATCAGTTCATAAGAAGGTGTGTAAAAATCAAATCCGCTGGAGCCGTATTTTCCCCGGAGTTGATGAGTATTGTCCAACTTATAATTGCCCACCCTTACATCAACGGTGAGATAACGGTTTCGGTTGTGTTCGGTATTCTCTATCGCGCCGTTAAAGGCAGAAATGTTGAGTTCCTCCTCCTCAATTACCTCATATTGTAAAAAATATAAGGGTTCCTTGCCGGCATTCTTTAGCCCATTAAAGGAGCGCCACAACTCCCTTTCCATTATCTTGATTAACCGATTTTCCTGGGCAAAGAGGGGAAGAGTTAATAAACTAACGATTATCAAAAATTTCTTCATAATCCTATGCTATACTTAAAACAGGATAAGTCAAATTAAAATTTCCTGCTTATGTATCCCCAAGGAAAATGTCGTATTGACACTTTCTAAAACGTAAAACCTACCCTATCTTAATATAGGGTGAAAGCAGGAAAGGCATATTCAACACGCTTGCCGATATTAAAAAACTTTGTCC
>JBDRUH010000028.1:5952-17550 GCA_039801225.1 Caldifarciminota bacterium | reverse complement strand
AGCGGTTTGCCTTTTGAAACTCGCCGCGGTTCTGGACATTTCGCCTAAGCAAAAGGACCTCTTAACCGTTTCAAAAATGGAGGGGAGGGAGTTCGTCGCCCTTACGGCTGAACTGATTAAGAGAGGTTTCTTTAAGGAAGAGGTGGTTCAGGGTGAAGTAAGATTAACATTCACCCATCCCTTTTTGCAGGAACTAATCCTCAGTCAGATGACCGTAGCGGAGAAGAGTTTTCTTAAGGAGATGTGTCTCAAGGCGCTTTACCCGAATCGGGCGAAAGTTTCATCCGAAAGCGAGGATTGGGCACAGGAGCGTTGAATCCCCCCTTGTCAAAGTAAGAGAACCAAGAAGGGAGGATAGGAAGCCGACCGCCATCTTTTCTCCTCGGTCTCCTCTGACCGATATCTTTTTTATTTAGCAGGGGCGCAGTTTTTTGCTCGCCGATCAATACTCATTGAAACTTGGAATTGGTGGTGGATATAAATATTTGGTTCAGGACTCAAGGGTGCATATGAGGAGGTGGAAAGGGATGGGCTTCAGTTCAGATATTTTGCGGGTTGGTGGTGAGTGACTTTTTGAGGTTTTCCGGATATGCACGCCTCAACCGCTTCTGATGAAGATACCACGAATCCGCAGATATAGGTTAAGGTTAAGAGGACGGACCACAGCCACTCCTCAACCTTAACCTTATCCTTCTTCTGAGGGATTCCTCGGCAAAGCCTGCCCCGAGCGAAGGGATTCCTCCACTCGCCGTTGGCTCGGTCGGAATGACGGAGGTGAGGGGCTCGGTCGGAATGACAGAGCCGAGGGGCTCGGAATGACGGAGCCGAGGGTTACGGAATGATAACTACAATCCTAACTCTTTCTTTAAGGAAAAGTGTGTAAAGGCTAAGTGTATTTATATATACACAAAATTCTAATGGCTAAAATTGAGTTAAGTCTCGCAATTAAATAACTTAATTTAAAGACAGGTTTACCTGGGGGGCTGTCCCCTCCAGCACTAGGGTGGTAAAACCCTTTCCTAAATAGGTTTTTGGTTTGATGTTAAAATATGATTTAAATTCAAGTGGTAAATCAAGTGAAGGGATAGTGTTAAAACTTGGTCTAAAAATTTGGGTTAAACGGTTTTTTTCTTTGACACTAAGTTCTAAACTAAAAAGCGGTAAAAAATCTGAATTGAGAAGAAAGTCAAAAGGAAAAGTTCCAGTCCATCTAAAAATCTAATGAAATTTTTATTTTAAAACCGGGTGAAAATCAATATTGAATTCAGCCTTTGGTTTGCCTTTTGCCTGTTTTCATCTAAAATAATATTTGACCTTGTTTTTCAGAATTTTCAAATCCCTTATTCCCGAAAAGTAGTCTAATAGTAAATGAGAAGAGTTTACTTTGACCATGCGGCGGCAACACCGCTCCTGCCTGAGGCGCTTCAGGAGATGCTTCCTTTTCTGAAAGAAAAATTTGGCAATCCCCAGAGTCTTCACCATTTTGGCATTATTGCCCGGGATGCTTTGGAAAGGGCAAGAGAGCAGGTCGCCCGGCTGATTAACGCTAAGGCTAACTCAATTATTTTTACCGCTTCGGCATCAGAGAGTAACAACCTGGCGATAAAAGGCTTTGCTGGGGCAAACCGAGCAAAGGGAAACCATATTGTCATTTCGGCAATTGAACACCCCTCGGTTTTTGAGCCGGTAAAAAGTTTGAAAAGGCAGGGGTTTGAGTTGACGGTGGTGAAGGTTGACCAGTTTGGCCGGGTTGACCCGAAGGAGGTGGCTCAGGCGATTCACTCGGGCACGATTCTTGTCTCAATAATGCATGCCAATAATGAGATTGGCACCATTCAGCCGCTTAAGGAAATAGTGAAGGTCTGCCATGAACAGGGTGTATTAGTGCATTCGGACGGCACTGCGGCGGTGGGCAGAATAGCGGTGGATGTTAGCGAACTTGACATTGACGCCTATTCATTTTCTGCCCAGTCCTTTTATGGACCGAAGGGTGTCGGTGCGCTTTATATCAAGCCCCAGACCCGGATAAGCCCTCTGATAGAGGGTGGTTTTCAGGAACGGGGCAGACGTGCTGGCACCGAAAACCTACCGGCAATTGTCGGAATGGGCAAGGCGGCAGAAATATGTCAGCGAAACCTTTCCACCTGGTCAGCGAGTATGAACCGGCTTGCCCAGCGACTCAGAGATGAACTGCCACAAAAAATTGAGCGAATTTTGTTTACCGGTCATCCCCAAGAGCGAATTCCGGGCAATGTTAGCCTATGCATTGAATTCGTTGAAGGCGAGGCATTGCTTTTGTCCCTGGATGATGAGGGTATTGCCGCAGCATCGGGTTCGGCCTGCACCGCCCGGACGCTTAAGGCATCGCATGTTTTACTCGCTATCGGTCTTCCCCATGCTATCGCCCAATCCTCTCTGCTCCTTACTTTGGGTAAGGACAATACCGATGAGGATGTTGACTATCTGCTGGCGCGTCTGCCGGCGATTGTTGAGCGGTTACGCAACCTCTCACCGCTTTACGCCCGCTATCTCAAGGGAGAAGACCCTTATGCGGTCAAATCTGGACAAGAGGAAAATCATAAAGAAAATAATTAGGAGGAAATTTAATGTATTCGGAAAAAGTAATGGAACATTTTCGCAACCCGCGAAATGTCGGTGAGATTGAAGACCCCGATGGTGTGGGTGAGGTGGGCAATCCAGTATGCGGTGATATGATGACATTTTATATTAAGGTGAAGGATGGCGTTTTAACCGATGTGAAGTTTAAGACCTTTGGTTGTGGTGCGGCGATTGCGGTATCTTCAATGGTGAGTGAGATGGCGAAGGGAAAAAAGATTGAGGAGGCGCTGAAGATTACCAACGAAGAGGTGGCAAAGGAACTGGGCGGTCTACCACCAAATAAACTCCATTGTTCCAACTTGGGGGCCGATGCCCTGCATGCGGCGATAGCGGACTATTTGCGCAAGGTGAAGGAGAAGGAGGGCGCAAAGGTGTGCCGATGTCCCTACTGCAATCAACCGGTTTCAGGTGAGACCGAGTTCTGTCAACCCTGTGGTGTGAAAATAATCCGCTGCCCTGCCTGCAAAAAGCCGCTGCCCAAGGGGGTAACAACCTGCCCGGAATGCGGAGAAAAATTATAGAAAAGGAGGAAGGATGAACTTTAAGAAAGTGGCCGGAACAAATAACCAGCACCGGGTAACCCTTTATGCCCTTTCCACCTGTGGCTGGTGTCGTAAAACGAAGGAGTTGCTGGAGAGTAATAATATAGAATATCAATACATTGATGTTGACCTTTGCCAGGGGGAAGAAAGGTCGGAGGCGATAAAACGGGTGCAGGAGCTTAACCCGCGCAGTTCCTTTCCGACAGTTCAGATTGACAATGAGGTGGTAGTCGGGTTTGATGAAGAGAAAATAAAGCAACTCTTGGGCATTTGAGTATGGGAGAAGGGCTCGCACCCGAGGTGCTCAAGTTTTACGAGCAGTTGAAAAAGGAGGCTGAAGAGGCGGGGTATTACCTCAATCCGGATAAGGAGTTCACGCTGAAACTGGTGGCAGGGCTTTTGACAAATAAGGAGCGTTACGGTTATCCCGCCTGCCCCTGCCGGTTGCCCTTGGGGCAGAAGGCAAAGGACATTGACATCATCTGCCCCTGCTATTATCGGGACTCGGACATAGAGGAGTTTGGTGCCTGTTACTGTGCCCTTTATGTTAGTGAAGACTGGATTAATGGAAAAATTTCTCACCGGTCTATTCCGGAAAGACGACCACCACAGTTTGTTACCGAAGGTTACACGGTGACGGAGAAGAAAGAGGCAAAGACCGGGGTGGTCCGCCTTGCCTATCCAGTCTGGCGTTGCCAGGTGTGTGGCTATCTCTGTGCCCGAGCAGAACCGCCTGGTAAATGTCCGATATGTAAGGCGACAAAGGACCGGTTTGAGCAATTTATTTAAAAGAGAGAGGGGGTGAAATGATAATTATTGAGTTAAGCGTTGTGCCAGTTGGCACCGGTTCAACCGGTGTTAGTCAGTTTGTTAAAACGGCAATTGAGTTAATTAAAAAAAGCGGTTTGAAATATGCGGTGAATCCGATGGGCACCTGCATAGAAGGGGAGTGGGAGAAGGTCTTTTCTGTAGTCAAGGAGATTCATGATACCCTTGCCCAGATGGGGTGCGCCCGTCTGCTCACCACGATTAAAATAGACGACCGGCGGGACAAACCACAGACGATGGAAATAAAAGTTGCTAAGGTCACAAATTAAAGCAGTAGGGTACATCTTCTAAATCCTAATTTCAAAGCACTAAATCCTAAACAATCTCTAATACCAAAGCCTGCCCCGAGCGAAGCCGAGAGGGATTCCTCCACTCGCCGTTGGCTCGGTCGGAATGACAGAGCCGAGGGGGTCGGAATGACGGGGCGAGGGGTCCCAATTATCAAAACATTTTGGATTTAGAACATTTGTGCTTTGAATTTGTTTAGAATTTAGGATTTCGGATTTAGAGTTTCTCATAAGCGGGGGCGATTTGCCAAGGTTTCCCCTACAACTTCCAAAGCATAATGTTCATCTCAACCTCCTCATCCTTCCCTTTATTTCTGCCATACCTGCTTGTCCGACACTGCACCACTTATTAAATTCCCCCCTTCATAAAAATACAGCAATTTCTATGCCCATATTCGCTCAAGTGGATAAATTCTTATATTTTAAGACCTTATGATTTTTACTATAATACCAGAAATGAGTTATGTCTCATAATATGAGACATATTAAATTTTAATTATGTGAGTTTGAATCGGAAAGTTCCTATATATTATATACTTGGATGAAGTGTCTTTAATTGAAACACAGTAAATATGAGAAAGCGACAACAATCTACTATTTATGTTTAGACCGCTGATGAAAAATTTGACAGAGGATTAAAATTATCTATTCTTAAATAGATATGGTATCAAAAAAGAAATTTGCGCTAAGAGGTATGGAGGAGTTTGGTGAGCGGTTAAGGATGTTGCGAGTTAAGGCGGGTATATCGCAGATGAAATTGGCAGAGAAGTTAGGTTTGAATCCTAAACATGGGTATAAATACATACTTAGGCTGGAAAAAGGGCTTGTGCCCAATCCGACGCTGCGGACACTCACCGGGTTCCTTAATGCCTGTGGAGCAACTTGGAGGGATGTGGCAGATGTTTTGGCTAAAATTACTCTTGGCGAAGGTGAATTAGAGACAAGTGAGCCGGTAGTAATTCTTTCTCCCCGGTCAAGAGAAACCGCGATACATTTACCCAAAGATAAGGCTGATGAATTAAAGGCTTTAGAGGGAGAGCGGTTATGGCAGTTGGTGAAAAAGGCAGAAGTTGCCGTTGACGATATTTTCCGGTTTAAACGGATGCCTGCTATTAGCCGCCGGGGTTATTTTTCGTTCTTTCGGTCTATTTGCACTGTTATTCGGGTGGTGTCTCCTGATGCTTGGTCCGGAGAGTTTTCCCGTCTGGTAAAGCAATTCAAGAAACAGGGGCTGGATGAAAGAATACTCAACGAGATTCAGAAAATTTGTCTTGAGGTTTTCACGCCGGTAGTTCGGCAAAGCGAAGGGGGCAATGGGTGGTAATTTCCTGCTTTCTTGGGCTGATTTTTTTGTCGCTTCACCCTGCTAATATAACCTATAGAATAAATGCCGTGCTTGAGCCGAAAAAAGCCGTCATCAATGGAATTAGCACCATAACCGTCAGGAACCAGAGTGCCGAAGCGCTATACTCACTTCACTTCTTGCTTTACCCGAACGCTTTTCGCAATCGGCAAACCCGACTGGTAAGAGAACTGGAAAGGAACGGACAGTATGATTTCACCCGTTTGAGTAGAAAGGAGCGGGGTGATATTGAAATTGAGTTCCTCAAATGTGGGAATACCCCTGCTCGATATCGTATTGATGAGACTGATATGGAACTGTTTCTTCCCCAGCCGTTGAGCCCGGGTGATTCAGTGGTAATAGAACTATCATTCACAACTAAGCTGCCAGCCCTTATTCAAAATCTGGGAAGAAAGGGTTCAGTTTTTATACTTACTCATTGGCATCCTCAAGTCAAAAGTGATACCGGTGGAGTTGTGTTTGCCGACTACCTAATATCATTGGTTGTGCCACCGGGTTATAAAGTGGCGGGTAGCGGTGAGCCGTTATCATCCGGCTCTCAGGCGGGATATCGTTTCCGGGCTAATAATGTGTCTGACTTTGGCTTAGTTGTCGGGCAACGGTTTGTTATATTTACCGACTCTTCAACCACCCCAAGAGTTAATCTTTTTCTTTCCCAACACCTGGCAAAGCAAGCGTCAGCAATCATCTCTTATGCCCGTTTGAGTCTGGGGCTTTTTAGCCGGTGGTTTGGAAATTATCCTTTTCCTCAGTTGACGATTGTTGATGGAACTGGCATTGCGCCTGGAGAGATTTCTGCCCCGGGAATAGTGATTTTTAATCAGAAACCAGTGCCCGGCACCCGGTTATTGGAACGGCAGATAGTAACCGAGATAGCCCGTCAATGGTTTGGTCAAATCGTTAACCCGGAGAGCGAGAAAAACCCAGCATTAACCGATGGTCTTGCCGCTTATGCGGCGATGCGCTATCTAAAAACCCTTTATGGCGCTGATAATTTACTTGACCTGCCAATAAACATTCCTTTCCTGAAGGGAATTTCTGATGAATACCTGCACCGTATTTATTACTATATTGCTGCAACCAATCACCTCTCCCGTCCGATAATTACTCCCTTTGAAAAAACACCGGACCGTTTCACCCGGGAGGCGGTGGGTAAATCGCAGGCGGTGCTGGTTTTTAGTAAAATAGAAGAAGAACTGGGGACAATGGTATTTGACTCTTGCCTCCGGCACTATCTTTTTTCCCAGCGGGGCACTTCGCCGACAGTTGAAGCATTAATAAATAGCATCACGGACATTGCTGGAGATGAGGCCAAGGTTAAAGCGGTAGAGCAAGGCTTTAACCTTGCTTTCCCGATTACAGTTAAGGAAAGTAAATCTGGAGGTAGTCACACATCGACCTGCCAAAACAGAGTGCCCTACACTCAACCTGAACCCAGACCTAAACCTAAGCTTTTTAACCCCATTTTTGCAATTCCCGATTTTGAGACCTATCAGATTTTTTATGGTCCCTGGTTTTGGTATGACAACTATCGTGGGTTTCAGCCCGGAGTCTGGCTCCAAGGAAGAAGATTCATTGACGCTGGACCTCTCCGGGGCGAACATCAGTGGACCATTCTGGAGAACTATAACTCCAACAAGTCGGACTGGCATACCGGAATCAGTTATCAAACTCCGCTTCTCTTTTCTCCCTGCCGGTTGAGATTATGTCTTACCGGTGACAACTCATTCCGGGACCGGGGTGTAAGGGTATATCTCAATGGTGAAATCGGTCCGCCTTTCCGGCTACCGAGAAGCGAATTCAATATTGGGTATCGGCTTTATGAACTTCTTGACACCACCGGAAGAGATGCCCGCGCCTGGGAAAAGGGGCGCACTGGAGAAATCAAAACCACCTTAGGGAGTTGGAGCGAGACGCCATTTTTTCAATTCAAGCACCGACTCACATTCAGCAGAGCGCTCAAGCCGGTTCTGTCGCAGTTCCAATATACCAAGATAAGTCTGGAGGAAAAATCTACGACATTTCTCCCCGGCATAACTCCTTTCACCATCCGGCTATTTGCCGGGTTAATATCGGGGAGCGCGCCCGCCCAGGAGGAGTTTTACCTCTCTGGTGGGCTTTCATATACACCTGCAGAGCCGCTCTCCTGGGGATACAAAGGCTCTTTCTCGGGTCAGGAGCGCTGGCACTATGATGGAGATGTGAACTGCCGGGGATACTACGGAGTTTATCACCATGGTAGATATGCTTATGGTATAAATATAAATTTACACCTGCCGTTTCTCGGCTTACAACCATTTCTTGATATTGGTAATGTTGCTGACAGTCTAAATCAACCCGATTTCTTTAAGCCCTTGTTTGATGCCGGAATCCGGCTGAAGTTGGGAATGTTTTATGCCGACTTTCCAATTTGGAAAAGCCATCCAGAAGAAGGGGAGAGACCCTTTGCCCTTCGCTGGACACTCGGCTTTAAACTATATGAGCCACTGGGTAACTTTTAACTACTCAACCGTTACCGACTTAGCAAGGTTGCGCGGTTTATCAACATCACAGCCGCGCAGAACCGCGATATGGTAGGCTAAAAGTTGCAGGGGTGGGGCGACGAGAATAGGAGAAAGATACTCCGGTACTTCAGGAATATAAAAAACCTCATCGGCGATTTCCTTAATCCCTTTATCGCCCTCAGTTCCAACCGCCACTATTTTCCCCTTGCGTGCCTTCGCTTCTGCCAGGTTGGAGAGCATTTTATCATAGACCGAATCCTTGGGTGCAATACCGATGACCGGCACCTTTTCGTCAATTAAAGAGATAGGACCGTGTTTCATTTCTCCGGCCGGATAACCGGTGGCATGGACATAGGCGATCTCCTTCAGTTTTAGTGCACCTTCCAAGGCGCTGGGGTAGTTTATCCCTCTGCCTAAGAAGATGAAGTCTCGGGCGAAGGCGAGCCTTGCTGCTATCTCCCGAACCTGACGGTCAATTTTGAGAATTCCTTTTATCAGGTCGGGAAGTCGTTGCAGGTCGTTTTTGACCTCTTTGAGACGCTCAGGAGGAATTGAGTTACGCACTCGGCCAAAGTAGAAAGCCAGCGCGAGAAGATTGAGAATCTGGGCGGTGTAGGCTTTGGTTGAGGCAACACCGATTTCTGGTCCGGCATGGATGTAAACTGTGGAATCTGCCTCCCGGGCGATTGAGGAACGCGGAACATTTATAACGCCGAGTGTCTTCATTCCCCGGCAATGGGCTTCCCGGAGTGCCGCAAGGGTATCAGCGGTCTCGCCAGACTGGCTGATCGCTATCATCAGGGTGCTTTCACTAAATAGAAATTCGCTGGTGCGTAACTCGGAGCTTATTTCCACGGTAACCGGGATACGGGAAAATTTTTCAAAGTAGTATTTACCTACCACCCCGGCGTGATAAGAGGTGCCGCATGCCTGAATGACAATACGGTCGATTTGTTCAATAAAGTCCGGATAGAGAAGAAAATCGGGTCCGAGAATTATAATATCGTCTTTGAATCGGCGTTCAATATTTGCCTTTAGAACCTTGGGTTGCTCAAATATCTCCTTGCGCATAAAATGGGCATAACGACCCTTGGAAATTTGCCTAGGTTTAAGAAATAATGGAGAAAATTGCCTAAGGACCGGTTCGCCAGAAAAGTTCTTTAGAGAAATGGACTCCGGGGAGATTGTGGCGATTTCACCGTCCTCCATTATCAGCAATTGCCGGGCGAGTCCTACCAGGGCTGGTTCGTCCGAAGCAACCAGAACTTCACCTTTACCCTTGCCGATAACTATCGGACTTCCCATCTTCACCGCATAAATGGTGTCCGGAACATCGGTGGAAATAATTAGGAGTGCATAAGCGCCCCTCAGTTCGGCGGTCGCCTTTCTGATCGCCTGAAAAAGTCCTTCCTTGGTGTCTTTTTTAGACGGTGGAGAGTAATGGGACTCAATGAGATGAACAATGACCTCGGTGTCGGTTGATGAGACAAATTTATGACCTTCTTTTACAAGTCGGTCGCGTAACTCCCGGTAATTCTCAATAATTCCATTGTGGCATAAGGCAATCTTTCCGGTGCAGTCGGTAAAGGGATGGGCGTTTTCGTTGTTCACCTCACCGTGGGTTGCCCAACGGGTGTGACCGATGCCCACTTTTCCGGAAAATGGGGTTTTTGGTAAAAGCGATTTTAATTGCTGGAGTCTGCCGGCAGTTTTACAGATTTTGATGCCCTCTTTTTGGAGAATCGCAATACCGCAGGAGTCGTAACCCCGATACTCCAGCCTTTCTAAACCAATCAATATTACATTAAGAACATCCTTTTCCCCGATATAACCGACAATTCCGCACATCGCCACCTCCTTACATTAGCCAAGACTCCTGAGCCGACCGCCCACCTTTTCAATAATCAATTTTGCTTGAGCGGGGTCCTTTGCCTCACACACCACCCGGATTAATGGTTCGGTATTACTTTTCCGGATGTGGAACCACCAACCATCACCGGTCATCCTAAGTCCATCGCTTTGGTCAATAGACCGCCAACTAAAACCGGCAATTAAACTTTCCGGATTAAAATGCTCTAGGGTTATCGTCGACTTCGCGATGAAATACCTCGGTATTTCCTGTCTGATTTCTGAAAGGCGTTTTTTTGTTCGGGATAGAAGACCGAGGACAATGGCACTGGCAACCAAACCGTCCCGGGTGAGGTTTATCTCGGGTAGGATTACCCCGCCATTGCCCTCGCCGCCTAATATTGCCCCGCACTCTAACATTCTCTTTACCACCCAAACTTCGCCCACCGGTGCCCTTTCCACCTTGGCACCGAAACGGTGGCAGATATCTTCAACCGCCTGGGTGGTAGAAAGGTTGACGACAACTATTGGTTTTTGGCTTGCGGCGCCAAACTGCAAAAGGAACAGGCAGGCAAGGCAGATTGTTGCCTCTTCACCCAAAGGGTTACCGTTATTATCAATACAACTGAACCGGTCACCATCAGGGTCATAGGCAAATCCGGCATCAAGTTTTTCTTTCTTTACCAGTTCTGCCAGTTCGGTGGTGTTTTCGGCGGTGGGTTCTGGTCTGTGGGGAAACCCTTCCTTTTTTAACCTCTCAGGCGTGCAGTTAATTTTTACCACTTCACAGCCGAACTCCTGAAGTAGTTTATCTGCGATAATGGCGGCGGCCCCATTTACCGCATCAATGCCAATGCGCAGGTTATTACCTTTTACATCTTTGAATAAAGGATTCATCAAGATCGCCTGCAGGTGATTTTCTATAGGACAGATCGGCTTTCGGTTTTCGGCTAACGGCTCTCGGCTGGAAGGTGTAGCGGCACCGGGCAGGTCGGCTTTGCCTAAAAAAATGCGGAATGACTCAAACTCCTCCGGAAGTAGAAACCTTCCGGGTGATATGACGAACTTTATCCCATTCCATTCCAGGGGATTATGGCTGGCGGTGATCATTAGCCCTCCCTTTATCTGAGACTGATGCGTTCGGACAGAGTGAACAACTGTTGGTGTCGGGCAGACTCCTAAATCCACCACCTGACATCCGGTCTCTTTTAACCCTTCTTCGGCTGACTGAGCAATCGCTTCGCTGGAGGGGCGGGTATCTCTGCCAATGACCAGCGTCCCTCCGCCAAGAAATTTGCCGTAAGCGGCGGCATATTTCCGAACCGTCTCATCAAAGAGGGTCTTGCCAACCACTCCTCTTAATCCGGAGATGGTAAAAATCGGCTGCGACATAAGTGAATTATAAATCGGCATTAAGGATAATGTCAAGCCAAACCATTTAATATGTTCTAAATCCTAATTTCAAAGCACTAAATCCTAAACAATCTCTAATACCAAAGCCTGCCCCGAGCGAAGGGATTCCTCCACTCGCCGTTGGCTCGGTCGGAATGACAGAGGTGAGGGGCTCGGTCGGAATGACGGGGCGAGGGGTCCCAATTATTAAAACA
>JBDRUH010000028.1:0-5942 GCA_039801225.1 Caldifarciminota bacterium | reverse complement strand
ACATTTGTGCTTTGAATTTGTTTAGAATTTAGGATTTCGGATTTAGAGTTTCTCATAAGCGGGGGCGATTTGCCAAGTGTTGCCCTACATCTTAATATGGGCGATGCGTTTGCTTGACTCTTGGCGAATAACCGTTATTATTTTACAAATAAAGGCTAATTTATTTAGGAGGAGTTATGCAGATAACATTAACCGGACGTCATTTTGAAATCTCTTCCCATCTTCGGGAATATGCCACCCAAAAACTACAGAAACTGGCGCGGTTTGATCACCAGATTCTTAAGGGAGAGGTGGTTTTTTTCCAAGACCGGAGCAATCATGTGGCTGAAGGCAAAATCCATTCCGGACACTTTACCTTTGCCGCCAAAGGCTACGGCGATGATATGTATCAGGCGATAAACGACTTCACCGATAAAATGGTAGTGCAACTGGAACGCCACTTAGAAAAAATCCGTGCCCGCCGTCGGCGCGCCTCGCGTCCTAAACGGTAAACTTTAATCTCTGGAATGGACTATCTGTTTAAGAAAATAAGCGCCGGAACCCTGTGGGATGAAAAAAGGGAGGAGTGGCAACTGGAACTTCTGGCCGGTGGTGCTGGTTTAGAGTCCCATTACATCACCACGCCGGATATTAACCGTCCGGGTATCGCGCTGGCTGGTTACACCGGCGTCTTTCTGCGCGACCGGATTCAAATCGTCGGCAGCACCGAACTGTCCTACCTCAGTACTTTATCTCAGGAGCGGTATGGAATTGCAGTCCGTAATCTTCTGGAGCAGGATCCGGTGACGGTGATTGTCACCAAAAAACTGCCAGTTGCCGATGTGTGGATTCAGGAGGGGAACCGGTTGAATGTGCCGGTAATGCGCACCCCGCTTGATACCACCTCGTTCATTCATCTTCTTACCGCATTTCTTGACTACCGCCTGGCTCCGGAAACCTACATTCACGGCGATTTGGTGGATGTGTTTGGGGTTGGGCTGTTAATTACCGGTGATTCGGGAATTGGCAAAAGTGAATGTGCCCTTGATCTGGTTGACCGGGGGCACCGACTGATTGCTGACGACCTGGTGCGGGTGCTGCGCCGTGGCACCGGTATCTTAATGGGTTACTCGGCGGCAAAATCGCCCGGTCTTGCCCATCACATTGAGGTGCGGGGTGTGGGAATTGTTGACATTTACAGCCTTTATGGTATTCGGGCGATTCGGGTGCAGAAGCGGATTGAAGTCGAGGTTCGCCTGCTGGAGTGGAAGAGTGATATGGCCTGTGAACGGGCTGGGCTTGACGAACAGTATTCGGAAATCCTTGGGGTCAAAATCCCCAAGATAACGATACCGGTGATACCGGGAAAGAATCTGGCGCTGGTGCATGAGGTTATCGCCAAAAATCATATCCTCAAGATATTCGGCTATTCTCCGGCACGGTCGTTTAATGAGGAACTTATGCGGTTAATGCAAAAGAGACCGGTTGACCCCCATCTCACCGACGACCTGGAGTAGGATTTTAGGTTTTGGCTTGACGCCAGGCTTTCTCCACTTCAGTGAGGTCAACTTTAACCACTTCGTCACCCATAAGCCCCTTCACCACCAGGACCGGTTCCTGATTGGTCCTGCCGATAACCTGATGTGGCACCCCGGCCATTAGTTTTTCAAAAGCCAATCGCTGACTCGGGTTCACTTCACAAATAAACCGGCTGTTGGACTCGCTGAAAAGGAGAAAGTCATCCCGTTTGAACCGGTGAGCCCCAGGGACTCGCCTTAAACTAATTTTGGCTCCAACGCCGCCACTGAATGCCATCTCGGCAAGCGCCACCCCGAGTCCACCTTCGGCAATGTCATGGCAGGCAAGAACCAGACCGGCACGAATCGCCCTGCCTATCGCCCGCATTATCCGCCTCGCCCGTTGCGGAAAAACCTTCGGAACATCCTGTCCCAGACCGCCATTAATCCGGAAAAACTCACTTCCGCCCAACTCGGCAAGAGTCTCGCCGACAAGATAGATAAGGGAGTTAGGCTGCTTAAAATCGGCGGTGGTGGTTTTTCTGCCATCTGGGATGATGCTCACCGCCGAAATCAAGAGTGTTCCAGGAATCGGTAAACTTCCCCCCTTTTCCGTCCGGAACTCGTTATAGAGCGAATCCTTGCCAGAGATGAAGGGGACTCGAAAACCGCGGGCGATGTCGTAACAAGCCTCTGCTGCCCTGACCAGACCGCCAAGCAGTTCGGGTTTTTCTGGATTGCCCCAGCAGAAGTTATCCAAGATCGCTGTTCGGTTAATGTCGCCACCCACCGCCACGCAGTTACGCAGTGCCTCGTCAATCGCTGAAGCCGCCATCCAGTAAGGGTCAATCATTCCGTAGCGGGGACAAATTCCACAGGCAACGACGCAGGCTCGGAGCGAACCCTTCACCGGTATTATGACGCAGGCATCGGTTGGACCGGCACTGTTTTTCCCACAAAAGGGCTTAATGATGGTGCCAGCCTGAACCTCATGGTCATACTGACGGGTCACCCACTCCTTACTGGCGATGTTGGGAGTGGCGAGCAGTTTTAAAAGAATCTCGCTCAAATCCGGTCGCTGGGGCACAAAAGGCTCAGGGATATCCGGTCGCTGCCACTCTGCCACCCGTTTTACCTGGCGCCAGCCGTGATGGAGAAATTCCATAGGAAGGTCGCCAACGATACGCTCCTGATACTTAAGGACCAACCGCTTGGTGTCGGTTACCTTGCCGATAACTGTTGCCTCAACATCATTCTCCTGGGCGAGTTCTAAGAGCGGCTGTACCCGCTCCGGCTGAACAAAAATTACCATTCGCTCCTGCGCCTCAGAAATCCAGATTTCTGCTGGAGTTAAACCGGGATACTTCAAAGGCACTCGCTCCAGCCACACCTCACAGCCATGTTTGGCGGCAAGTTCACCCACGGCGCTGGAAAGCCCGCCACCACCACAATCGGTGATTGCGCTGATGTATCCCCGGTCCCGGGCTAAAAGCACCAAGTCAAGCAACTTTTTCTCCTCTATTGGATTGCCAATCTGCACCGCACCCGAGGAGAACTCTTGAGAACTCTGGTCAAGTTCCAGTGAGGCAAATGTTACACCGTGAATTCCATCCCGCCCGGTTTTGCCACCCAAGAGAACGATTGCCTGCCCGGTTCTTACCCGTTTCTTCAATTTATTCTTAGGAATCAGTCCGACTGTGCCACAGAATACTAACGGGTTACCGATAAAACCCTGGTCAAAATAGATTGCACCGTTGGCGGTCGGAATCCCCATCCGGTTGCCATAATCCCGGACACCAGCAACCACGCCCCGCATCACCCGTCTGGGGTGAATTACACCTTTGGGTAGTTCCTCGTAAGGTGTCCCGGGATACCCGAAACAGAAAACATCAGTGTTGAGAATTGGTTTTGCGCCCAAACCGGTTCCGAGACAGTCGCGAATTACCCCGCCTATTCCGGTCGCAGCACCACCGTAGGGCTCAAGTGCCGAAGGATGGTTATGGGTTTCCACCTTAAAGGTGATGCCAAAATTGTCGTCAAACTCAATGACCCCAGAGTTGTCAGAAAATGCTGAAAGCACCCAGGGCAATTTTAAATCTTCGGTAACTCTCATTATTGTGGATTTGAGCAGGTTCTTTATTTGGCGACTGCCGAAGATGATTTCACCCCGAAAAGTCTTATGCTGACAGTGCTCGGACCAGGTCTGGGCAAATGTCTCCAGTTCCACATCGGTCGGCTCTCTTCCCAACTTCTGGTAAAAGCCTTTAATTATCTCCATCTCCTCTTGAGAAAGCGCCAGGAGTCGTTCCCGAGAAAGGTTTACCAGTTCCGCTCCTGTTAAACCCCGGAGCGGGATAACAACCGTTTGAAATTCGTATGGCCTGGGAAGGGCAAAGACCTTTTCCCCGGGTTGGGCGATATGCTGAATCAACGGGTTAAAAAGTAAACCTCGGGCAAGGAAATTCCACTCCGTTTCCGAGAGCCCCCTGCCAAACTCATACACCCTGCTGGTTCGCACCCGGCAATTGGTAAAACCTATATCCATTAACGCTCGTAAGGTGCTTGCCACCGTCGGGTCGGTAACACCGGGATGGTATAAAACCTCAAACCCCTTGGGATTGGGTTTTAAAACTCCATCTTCCAACCTTTTTGCCTGCCATCGTTCGGTCACCCGGTCGCACAAAAGTTCGCTGGCGATAGAACCTATCGCCGCTTCATTCAGGTCGCCCGAAATAAACCAGACACGGGTAATTTTTACCGGTTCAATACCCTTTAACCCCAACTCCCGGGCATTACCCTCAACTATTTTTGCTTCCGGGTCTAAGCCCTTTTTTTGAACCTCAATCCGCCAGACCATTCAGCAATTTTAGGGCACTCTGCGTAAGCAGGTCGCTATGCGACTACCTTTAGGTTTGCATATTTGCATTATTCACCTACCAGCCGGCGAAATTCCTGATCCAGCGAGTCAAGTTTCGCCGAAGCGGCGAGGGAATCAACCGAAATGACAAACTGATTCGCCAACTCCCGCAGTTCCACATACCGTTTTCTGGTGCTCTTCATCAGTTCCTTCCGCTCCAAATAGGTTGGGGCGCTTTCTAACTTAGCAAACTCCTCCCACACCTCTGAAAGACCTTTGGTGCATTCTTGAAAAAGCGAATCCTGATAAGGGGTGAGTTTCTTAACCTGTTGACGAACCTCGGCGAGCCTTTTTTCCAATCGGCTGATTCCCCGTCTTAACTGCTGTTTAGACCGTTGCATTGTCGTATCAACCGGTGTCGGAACCAGAAGTCCTGGGGCTGGTTGCACCTGCACCCGCCGGGCATTCTTTATCACCACCACAACCCCTCCTGCCAAAATGAGGAGCAACACCACAATTATAAGAACCGATAAAAGGGGGTGGGCGAGAATCTGATGCACTGCTCCTTTTTCTTTATTCTCCTGCATCGGCTTAGGGATTATATCACCTTAGCCAACAATTTCAAATTTCTATTCTTTTCACCCGTTCCCACCTCTCATCCATCTCCCTTAGCGAAACTGAAGAAATCTCTTTGCCTTCTTGCCGGAACTCCGCCTCAATCTGCCGGAATCGCCTCTGGAATTTTAGATTGGCATCCTTTAAAGCACCCTCAGCATCAACATCAAGATGCCGGCAGAGGTTCACCAGAGCAAAAAGGAGGTCGCCCAACTCCTCTTTTACCCGATTCCGGGTCCTTCTTTTACGGTTCTCAATTTCCCTTTTCAACTCTGCTATCTCCTCTTCAACTTTTTTTAACACCTCTTTGGGCTCACTCCAGTCAAATCCTACGCGTCGGCATCTTTCCTGAATCAACTGTGCCTGCTGCAAGGCGGGTAATGCCCTGGGCAATCCATCAAGAATTGAAACTCGCCTCTTTCCCTTAATCCTCTCCCAGTTCTTTAAAACATCATCCACGCCAGCAACCTTCAAATTCCCATAAATATGGGGATGGCGACTTTTTAACTTATTCACCACCCCTTTTACCACATTCCTTAATTTAATCCCCTTCTTCTCCTCCAACAGATGGGCAAGAAACAGTCCAATGAAAAGGTAATCGCCCAGCTCCTCTTGAATCGCTTGCTTGTCATTGCGGCGCAGAGCCTCATCAAGTTCAAAAACCTCATTGAGCAACAAAGGGCGGGAAGAGGAAATGGTCTGCCTTCTATCCCAGGGGCACTTCTGGCGCAAATTCCTTATCACCTTAAGAAGTTCTTCAAACATATCGGTTAGTTTAACTAAACAGCACCACAAGACAAGACCGTCTTATTTCGGGAGCGTCTCAACTTGACTCCTTATTAAAACTGATGATACTAAAGCGGAAAGCAAACTTATGCCCCGAGCGACGGAAGACCGGAGACAGAAGACCGGTCCCAGGTCAGGTAATTTTGAGATTTGATTTTTGAATTATTGATAGGATTTATGGCAAAATC
>JBDRUH010000027.1:0-17985 GCA_039801225.1 Caldifarciminota bacterium | reverse complement strand
TTCCGGTTGTGATTAGAACCGATACCCCTTTCAACTCCGGCAACCCCTGAATTGTCGCCCTGAGAAAGGCAAAAATCTCCTCAGGCGACGCCATTCTTCCCGTGCCGGTATCACCGCAGGCGAGTTTCCCGGTGCCCGGGGGAATAAACCGGTAGCCAAGACTCTTGAGTTTTTCCACATTCCCCTGAACAACCGGGTTCTCCCACATATTGGTATTCATCGCCGGAGCGAAGCATACCCGACCGGTGCGAACCTTTTCCCGAGGGACAGCCAGAAGGATGGTGGAAAGCAAATCGTCACCTATGCCCGAAGCCAGTTTACCGATGATGTTGGCGGTTGCTGGTGCGACAACAATCAGGTCAGCGCCACTAGCCAGGTCAATATGCTGAAGCGTCGTCGTCAGGGGGCGCTCCCTAAGAAAAAGTTCCAGGGCTACCGGTCTGCCGGTTAAGGTGCGAAAAGAGTCCACGCCGACCAATCGGGTTGCCGAGCGGGTCATCACCACCGTAACACCCCAGTCCGCTTCACGAATCAGCCGGACCAGTTCCAGTGCTTTATAGGCGGCGATGCTACCGGTTACGCCCAGGAGAACCTCAATTTGCTTTTCACCCATCGGTTTCACCACGCCGTTCCCCGGATAGGCGGTAGTTTCTCAGTTAAGAACGACCCTGAGCCGAGCGCTCCCGACCCGGAGAACTTGACCCGGAACCAGCAAATTCAACCAGACCCTTCTGAACCAACGCCTGATATTCACTCTCACTCAATGGTGCGAACTTCAGTTCTCCACGGAGAAGGCGATGTAAGGCATAGTCAAAAGGGTTGGTGGGCAGTTGAATTTCGTCCCGGCTGAGAGCATCAATAATCCGGCGCACCTCCAGCGCCGCCACATTTAAAGCCAAATATTTATTAGAAAATAGCCGCCAAATCTCTTCAATGGACACCGATTTCATTTTAAACCTCCTTTAAATTTAATCTTCCGGCTCGTCCGGTGCCTTTCCGCGTTGATAATCGCCAGCACATCCCGGACCGCCTGATTAAGTTTATCATTAATAACCAGATAGTCAAACTCGGGAATTGCCCGGGTCTCCTCTTTAAATGCCAGCCGCCGGCACTTAATCTCTTCAGGCGCTTCGCTCCGCCGCCGGGCAATTCGGCGATTCAACTCCAAAACATTCGGCGGCAGGATGAAAATGCTCACCGTCCCGGGCAGGACCCTTTTTACGACCCGCATCCCTTGAATATCCAGGTCAGCCAGGACATCCTTACCTTCTCGGAATGCCTCAAATACCGGACTTTTCGGCGTGCCGTAAAGATGACCATACACCCGAGCAAACTCTAAGAACTCACCCCTCCCCGCCCTGTCCAGGAACTCCTCTTCGGAGAGAAAGATATAACTTCGCCCCTTCCTCTCCCCTTCCCTTGGGGCACGGGTGGTGGCGGAAACTGAGTAAAAGATTTTTTTATCCTGCCTGACCACCTCCCGGCAGATTGTTGTTTTACCAGCGCCCGAAGGAGAGGAAAGCACGACCATAAAGGGCTTGTGCCGTTCACTCCACATTCCGCACCTGCTCCTTCAATTTCTCTATCTCACCTTTGATCTCTATCGCCCGGCGGGAGATGACCACATCCCGGGCTTTGGCGGCAAGGGTATCAGTCTCCCGGAGCATCTCCTGAGCGATAAAGTCAAGTTTCTTACCCGACGGCGCCGACCTGCGTAGCGCCAAAAGAAACATACTGCAATGGCTCTTCAACCGAACACACTCTTCGTGGATATCTAACCGTTCGGAGATAAACGCCACCTCCTCTAAGATTCGCTTCGGGGCGGTCGGTGCGTTTAAGTTTTCCAGTTGCTCAAGAAGATTTTCTCGGCGTTCCGCGAGACGTTTTGGCACCCTTTCTTCAATAGCCCGAACCGCCCGACGGATTTTATTTATCCTTCGGCGCAGGTCACGCATCAAATTAACCCCCTCGGTCTCTTTCATCTTCACCAGTTCCTTAATCGCCTGAACGATCAACTTCTTACCGGAGCGCCACAACTGGTTAGGATTTAACTCCTCCCTTTTGGTGGTTATTACCCCGGGCAGAGTAAGGAGAGTATTGATATTGACCTCGCCCCCAAGGTGATATTTCCCCTTCAGTTCCTGTGCCAACCGGAGGTAATCGCGGACCAATTTTCGGTCAACGGTTATCTGCGGAGAGGATGGGACCTCATCCAGGGTAATTTGTATCTGAATATAACCCCGATGCACCGCCCGCCGCACCATTTCATATATTTCTCTTTCCCAACCAGTAAACTGGGGTGGCAGTTTAGCGGACAGTTCAAAATACTTATGATTGACTGAACGGATATCCACCCGCATCGGACCACCAAAGGGCTTAAGCGTTCCTTCTGCCCGTCCAACACCGGTCATACTTCTAATCACTATTTCTCCTTATCCTCCCTGCCTTCAGAACAAAGCATTATTGTCACCGGACCAGAGTTAACCAGTTTCACCATCATCCGGGCGCCAAATTTACCGGTTTGAACCCGTATGCCAAGATACCGCAACTCCTCAACAAATCGCTCATAAAGTTCCCGGGCACGCTCCGGCTCACAGGCGTTGGAGAATGAAGGTCTATTGCCATGCTCGGTATCGGCGTACAGGGTAAATTGAGACACGACCAACGCTGAACCACCAGTATCTAACAGTGACCGGTTCATCTTACCCGCCTCGTCTTCCCAGATACGCAACCGGGCAATCTTTGATGCCATCTGCCGGCAGGTCTCCTCATTATCCTTCTTTCCCAACCCGAGGAAAATTACTAAACCGGGTCCGATTTCGCCCACAGTCTCACCCACTACCGTCACCTGTGCCTCTGTCACCCGCTGGATTAGCGCCCTCATCCCTTTCTTAGCCTGGCAATCGGGCGGTAAGCATCTTTATTAACGCCCTAACAAAGGCAAAGCAGTTCTCTGACCTGTTGGCAGTAAGGATGTTCCCATCGCGGACTACTGGACCGAAACGATATTGGCAGCCGTTTTCCTTAAGGATGGTAATGGTGCGGCGGTCAGGAAAGGCGGTTGCCTTTTTCCCGGAAAGGACACCCGCTTTTGCCAGGATAATTGGCGAAGTGCCAATTGCCGCCACCACCCTTTCCGCCGAGACAAACTCTTGACAGATTTTATGCAACTCCTTATCATCCCAGTAAACCGCGGCACCAGGGCCATTGATGAGCACCAGTCCGACAAACCCCTGCGGTGAAATATCTCTTAACAGTCGCTGGGGTCTAACCAGAAGACCATCAATCCCCTTTACTACAGTTGTTTCCGCCGCTGTTACAACAACATTAAAACCGGCTTTTTCCAGCGCCATTGTTACTGTCTGAAACTCGTCGTCCCGGAAAAAAGTCTGGGGCAAAAATACCGCGACCGACTGGGCAGAGTCCGCTTCCGCCGAAGGACAAAAGCCATAAGCCATAAGCCATAAGCAAAAACCCAAAACCCAGAATCCAAAAATTTTAGATTTTAGATTTTGGACCGCTAACCAGCCAATTCTCATAATAAAAAGAATAGCCGGAGGAAAATTAAAGTCAAGAAAATTACATTTTTTGATTTGGCAAGTTAAGATTTACCAAGCATTTACAGGCTGGCGCCCGTCTGTGTCTCTTTTACTGGCTTGACTGAGCTAAAAATATCGGGAAAATCCAGGAGTGGCTACCCCCTCCTCAATCGGCGGTCGGCTGTCGGTTGCCTACATCACCGCCTGTGCTCCTTTTGGCAAACGGGAAACTTTTATCATAGAAGAGATGCTGGCACTATTAAACCTCGGCGTTGACCTTACTATTGTGCCCCGCAACCCGCCCCCGAAGGTCTTCCATAAAGAGGCTGAGACGCTTCTGCCCTTGACAATCAATCTGCCACTTCTAAACTGGGAAATATTAACTTATTTCCTTAAGAGCATAACAAAAGATCCGCTTATCTCTAAGCTCATTAGAATAAACTTCTCCCACTCCCGCAACTTAAAAATCGCCTTAAAGAACCTCGCTGTTTTCCCTAAGGCCGTTTTCCTCGCCGCATTATTAAAGAAAAAAGGTATTAACCACATCCACACCCACTGGGGTTCCACCACCGCTACGATTGGTTGGATAATCGCAAAACTCACCCATATCCCTTACAGCATTACGCTCCACCGCTGGGATATTAACGAAAATAACCTCCTTGAAGTAAAAGTGGCATCGTCCGCCTTTGTCAGATGTATCGCAGAAGATGGCCGCCGGGATTTACTGGCACTTATCAGCGAGAAGTATCAGGAGAAGGTGAAAGTGATTCACATCGGTGTAAACCTGCAGCCCACAGCCCAAAGCCGAGAACAAGAAGCCGACCGCCGATTTGTTATTGCCTGCCCGGGAGATTTTATTCCCAAGAAAGGACAGAAGTTTCTCATAGAAGCCATCGGCATATTGAAAAGTCAGGGGTGGGGTAATATTCACTGTCTCTTAATTGGTGAAGGACCTATGGAAAAGGAACTGCGCCGACAGGTTGCCAAACTGGGTCTTGAGAACAGTATCACTTTTGTCCGGTTTCTGCCCCATTCCGAACTTATGGCAATGCTAAAAAAGGGGGCGATAGATGCGGTGATAATGCCCAGCATTGTTACTCCTGATGGTGATAAGGAGGGCATTCCTGTTACCTTAATGGAGGCGATGGCTTTCGGAGTTCCGGTTATTTCCACTAAAACTGGTGGAATTATGGAACTTGTATCTCAAGGTTCTGGAATTTTGGTTCCGGAAAAATCTGCCGAAGCCCTGGTGGGTGCAATTTTAAGGTTAATAACCGACCCTCCTGAGTCCAGACGGCTGTCTGATGAAGGCCGAAAGAGAATAGCGGAGGAGTTTGAAATCGGCAAGATAGCAAATACACTCCTACAATGGTTCAGAGGTTAAGGATAAGATTAAGGTTATGACTCAACCTCAACCTTTCGTTTCAGTAATTATCCCCTGCCGGAATGAAGAAGGTCTTATCCGGATGTGTTTAGACTCCATCCTCTTTCAGGACTATTCTAAGGAAAATATGGAAGTGATTGTCGTTGATGGAATGAGCGAGGATAAAACCAGAGAGATTGTTGAAGAGTATACAAAGAAATATCATTTTATAAAATTGCTTGATAACCCCAAAAAAACAACCCCCTGTGCCTTGAATACTGGCATCAAAAACGCCCGGGGTGAAATAATTATCCGAATGGATGCCCATGCCACCTATCACCCGGAATATATCACTAGATGTGTGCAATACCTTACGGGAGTGGCAGACGGCAGGCGGCAGGCGGAATTTTCGGAATTCCGAATTCCGAATTCCGAATTCCTTTGTGTCGGTGGGATATGGCGGGTGATGCCAAGAGAAAACACCCTGCAAAATAAAGCCATTCTCTTTGCCACATCATCCATATTTGCCGCCGGAGATGCCTATTACCGAAGGGGCTATGCCGGGAAACCTAAGTGGGTTGACACTGTATTCGGCGGCTGTTATAAAAGAACGGTTTTTGAGAAGATCGGTCTGTTTAATGAAAACCTTTTAAGGGCACAGGATTTAGAGTTCAATATCCGCTTAAAGAAGGCAGGAGGCAAAATCCTTCTGGTGCCGGAAATAATCGCCTGCTACTACCCTAAGGCAAAATTGACCCAGTTTTTTAAACACAACTTCCAGGACGGTTTCTGGACGATTTTCGCTTTTAAATTCACCAGAACACCTTTCAAATTGCGCCACTATCTTCCCCTCCTTCTCGTAATCTCTCTTCTCCTCCTCTGGGTTTTTGGTTTTAAATTCTGGCTTTTGGCCTGGGGGCTGTATCTCTTGCTCAGCCTTTACTTCTCCTGTATAATCGCCATCAAAAATAATGACATTAGACTTTTTTTTATTATGCCCATAGCCTTCGGCGCCCGGCATTTTGGCTACGGACTTGGCTCAATCTGGGGTCTAATCCGGCTGTTGAGTCTGAAACCTGAGAACTAAAATGGCTGGTGGCTGCTGGCTGGGGGCTGGGGGGCTGTTCGTCTGGCACAGGACCTGGAATGACCTCAAAAAAGAGGAGGATATAAAGGGATATATTAAATTTCTCCAGGAGAGCCAGGAGGTTTATTACCTCGGCGATTTCCCCTGGGTTAAATATCAGGGCGCGCTTCGCCCGGCAATACCCATTCCCTACGAACCCCCGCAGTTTTCCTTAAGGGAATTAGAAAATTTGCTTGAAACCGCCCGGGTGCCATTTTTAAGATGGTGGGACAGTTTTACCGCCAGAGAGACCGGGTGGTGGTGGCTCGTGGCCACCCCGCCCGCTTCCTTTGCCACCTTGAGTAAAAAGGTCAGAAATGAAGTCAGGAGGGGTCTCAACAGGTGTTATGTTGAAAAAATAAAACCTGAATTTCTTTTAGAAAATGGCTATGAAGTATATCTTTCCGCATTCAAAAGATATCGTTACACGAAAGGTTTAGACAGAGAGACCTATACCAGTCTCCTTGAGCAAAAGGAAAAATTCCCTTTCTTTGAATTCTGGGGCGTTTTTGCTGAGGAAAAACTGATCGGCTACTGCGAATGCATCATCCTTGCCCGCACCGCCACCACCTCGGTGATTAAATACCACCCGGACTATCTCAATCGGCAATACTCACCAGGGTATCTTTTGATTTGGACCATCATTGACCATTATCTCAACGAGCGTAACTTTCGGCTGGTAATTAACGGCGAACGCTCCATTGCCCACGACACCAATATTCAAGAGTTCCTTGAGCGAAAGTTCGGCTTTACCCGGCTTCACTGCCGGCTCAACATACTCTATTCTTTTCCACTTCGGTTGTGCCTGAAGGTTGCCTTTCCACTCCGCAACATCTTAAAAGCCGCCCAAGCCCTTTTCCCCAAAAATACCTTAATCCACAAAACCAATGTTCTTCTGCAACAAGAAAAAATCTGCCGGTCCTTTTATGCTAAAGCGACTTTTTGACATTACCCTTTCCCTCATCGGCATAATTTTACTTTTGCCATTACTGGCACTGATCGCCTTTGCCATTAAATTGACCTCCCGGGGACCGGTCTTTTATTACGGTGAAAGGGTGGGCAGATCTGGCAAAACATTCAAAATCATCAAGTTCCGGACTATGGTGCCGGATGCGGAGCGATTGGGAAGTTCGGTAACAGCACAGGGCGACCCCCGGTTAACAAAAACTGGCAGGTTTTTAAAAAGGCACAAACTGGATGAACTGCCCCAACTTTTTAACATTTTAAAAGGGGAGATGAGCTTTGTTGGTCCAAGACCGGAAATAAAGATGTTTATTGACCTCATACCGAAAGAGGAGAGGGACATCATTTTAACTGTTCGCCCTGGTCTTACCGACCTGGCAACATTATATAGCCAGGAAGAAGGTATTCTAAGAGAGAGTCCCGATCCGGAAAAAAGTTATGTTGAGGTGGTCCTGCCGAAAAAAACCAAACTTCAGATTGATTATGTCCGAAACCGTTCCTTCTTCTTAGACCTGAAGATACTCCTGAAGACATTCATCAGGTTGATTGTAATCATCTTCACATCCGGGGAGAAACTCTAAATCTGAAATCCTAAATTCCAAACAAATTCCAAGCCCCAAATGTTCTAAATCCAAGATGTGCGAACTTTGGCAATCTTACCAATTTTCCTGAAATTCCTCCCCTTAACCACAACAATATAAACCCCGTCAGCAATTTCCTTACCCCGCTCCTGCCTGCCATCCCAATCTATCTCCTGGCTGGTAACCCGGTGAAACCGTTTGACGAGAGTGCCAGAAAGGGTAAAGATTAAAACATCGGGATTTTCTTCCTCCGGGAAGTCCAGAACGATTTTGCATCGGTCAGCAAATGGCGCCGGTCGGGTATAAGGCTCGGCAAATGTTTTAATTTTAACTTGATAATAATCACTAACACTGGAGAAATTGCCAAATGAATCAACCCCAACAACGAGGAAGTAATACCCTGTGGTGTCCCGGGGAAGGTTAAAAAGGTAAAAGGTGGTGTCCTTTACTGGTGAGGTTGAGGTTGAGGTTGAGAACCGCTCAACTTTCAAATCGTCAATGAAGACGCCGAGATAGTTGATAGCACCGTTGGTCCGGTAGCGAAACCTGAGATAAAACTGCGACACTGGTGGTAGAATATACCGGAACTCATCCCAGAACTCCTTTGTTCCGTAAAATGAGTCCATAGGAAACCAGTTAGAGCGGTCTGAGGAATACTCAAGATAGCATACATCCCGCACCGGGTTGGATAACGAATCTTCACCCTCTTCGGTGAGATAGCAGGCATAAAATGAGAGAAGTCCACCCGCAGGTAGATTGAGCGGTTCGCATAAAGTCAATTCACTATTGAGACCGGCAGCCGAGCCCGAGAAAAAGGCAAAGGGGGCGGAGTGAAAATAGCGGGTGGAGAGAGTCCAGCCTTCTGTCTGCCAGTTGTTGAGGTCTGCGGCACAGTCAAAAAAAACTGTCTCTGGTTCAGTCACCCGATATAAAATATAGGTCACCGGTGCTAAATCATAACTTTTACTCCACCAGAGCCGGATATCATTGCGATTTCCTGTCCGGTGATTAAGGATTTCTGGCTGGGTTGGCTTCACATCGTCTCTGGAGTAGTAGTTATTAAGAAACCAGAGCCAGGGTGTGGAATCGGCAAAAACGAGTTCCTGGTATTCAGCCGCCTTCGCCTTAAAACTGAGATAGCGATAGGGAAACCAGGCGGCAACTCCCCGGGCGTTGCGATAATCTCCATAAGCGGCATTGGCAATTATCAGGGAGTCAAGGGCAGAAAGTAGCGGGGCGACGGCTGACAGCCCACAGCCCCCAGCCGATGGCACCAGTTGCCAGAAGTGAATGAAATCTATCTGTTCATCGGTAACCGCCGGCGGTCGGGAGGCATCAATGCCAAATGTCTGGACCCGTTCCCGAGCCAGCCGCAAATCGCCGACAGCCGAAAGTGTGGAGCATAAAGCATTGATTCGGTTAATCACCCGGGGCAATTGCGGCAGAAATATTGCCGAGAGGCAGACATCTTCACCAGAATTTCGTTTCCCGTAGTCGGCACACATTTCTTTCAGAAGTTCCTCAGTGGTTACGGCAGGATTCGCCACAATTTTGCCGAAGAAATCGTCATAGGGAAACCCTTCCCATCCTACCAGCCCTTCTGATGCCAGAAGATAGTCGCAATAATCCATAACCTCGGTCGCAACCTCAATTGAGCCCATCAGGCAGGCATCAAACCCTAATACGGTAATTTTCCTGCCTAACATCTTTTTCCCCAACCTCAGGGCGCTGGCAAGTTCTCCTCCGGCAACACCCATCATATGGCTGTGGGACTCGTCAATGACAACCGCCCTCCTCGGACCATATCCGGCGCGCCAGCCATTACCATGGTCCCAGATGATAAGGAAATAGTTACGGGCAGGAAAGGATTTTTTTAAGAAGGCGATGAAGTCGGCGAGGGTAGCGCTGTCCGCCATATCCACTTCACCCAGGTCGGCAAGGAGTTCCTTTTGATTCTTCTTGATATAATACCGCCGGCAGGAAGGGTTTGTGTCCCAGGCGGCATAATCAACCTGAACAACAATGTTCACACTGCCACTGGAGCCAACCGCCATCATCTCGGCAATGTCAGAGTTCGCCTGCTCATTCATTCCGTTGTCTGCGCACATATAAACGCCGATTGTCCACTGGGCACTGAAGGCAACCGTTATTAACCAGAATAGGGGGATGGCGCACCATCCCCCTATTCCCCGCATCCTTTTCCGAGGATTAGAAACCAACTGTGAGCATCAGGCGATGGGTCGGTTTGATGAACTCATAGTAACGGAAGGCGTAGTTCAGCGATAACTCCAATGCCGGGGTTGGCTTTCCCTTGATGCCGACGCCGGCACAGAGCCCGGTACGTGAGTCTATCTTTTTCTGATACTCCTGGTCAGTATTCAGGATATACCCACCCCGGAGAGAAAGCATATCCGCCAGGCAATACTCCAGTCCGATATTCACCGTCTCATTGATGTCTGAAGGGTGAACCAAATCAATCGCCGCGGTCAACCGGTTGTTTTCGTCCTTTATTAAGTCCATCGCCACCCCGAAACGGAAGGTGGTGGGAAGGGGTGCTGGAGTGGTTTTGTAAGAACCCTGTAACTGACTGGGGCCGGAGTCGGGCCAGGAGAAGGTGAAGTCCAGATGCGGACCGCTAAATGCCAGTTGGGTGCCGAAATTGGTAACCGCGGTGCCGAGGCGGAGCGACTTGAAACCAGTATTATAAAATAGACCGAGGTCAACGCCCATCGCCTGCGCGGACAAATCCCAGATGTTCTCCTGGACCCCCTTTACCGTGAGTCCAAACGAAAGTTTATCGGTAATTATCCGCGAGTAGGAGATGCCAACCGCCAAGTCATTAGCACCGATCAAGAGCCCGGTGCCTTCATCCTCCCTTGCCGGCGTTGCCGGGTCATCAACCGTGGTTTGCTCTATTTCGCCCATTGTAACCGCGGTTGCGGAAAAGGCAATCGTGCCAAAATTGGTAACCGGCAACACGACGGTGAGGAAGTCATGATTCACATCGGCAAACCAGTTGGCGTGCTCAAACTGTGCCTGCCTGGTGATATATGCCAGACCCGCGGGATTAAAGTACCCCGCCGATGCGTCATCAGCCAGCGCGGTAAAGGCATCACCCATACCCGATGCCCGTCCAACACTGATTTTCAAAAACGAAGCACCGGTCGTTGCCACCTTATTAAAAGTTGCCCAGGAGAGAGTGAAAAGGACCAGGAGTCCCAAAACCATCATCCGTATTCCGCATTTCGCATTCCGCATTTCCTTAACTTGACTTTTGACTTTTGACTTCATTTTTAACCTCCCTTAGTGGATGAACATCAACTTACCGGTGCACTCGCCCACCGGCGACTTCACATGATAGATATATACACCTGAAGCGATTAACTGCCCGTAGTCATTAACCATATCCCAGGTTGCGGTGCCCCCCTCATCCAGTGGTTGCTTCCTGGTGTCTTTGTGCTCAATCACCTTCACCAGGTCCCCGGAGATGGTGAAGATTCTTATCGTGCAGGTGTTGGGCAGATGGGTGAATTTGACGATGCGCTGTTCTGACGACTTCTCCCACGGGTTGAAGACAATATAGGGGTTGGGAACTACCTTAACATTCAGAGTTAGCTTGGTTGTGGTATCAGCATAACCCGGGATTGGAATGACCTGATAGACATTATAGAATGGCGCTGAACCTTCCGCCCGGTGCCCGGTCAAAAGCCACACATCACCCGGTTCAATCAAATTGATAAAACTGCGCAGACTGTCGCCCGATTTCTGGAACTGAATTAAACCACCGCAGATGTATAAAAATTTTGCTGTTCCTTTGAGCGTGTCGGTTGGGTTGAATCGGGAGTCAAAGAAACACCAGCCATCCGCCTTCTTCTGTCCTGTTGTATCCCGGGTGCCAAATGGGCTGTAAGGCACTTCTATATCGCCATTGGTTACATCGTATACCTTGGCGGTGAGATACCCATTATTGTTCATCCATTCAATCCGATAGTCTGAACCACGGAACGCCCAGTAGGCTTGTGATGGTGCGGCACCGATTCTTAACGAGTCCGCAGGATAGTGTCCGATCAACACACTCGCCGCATCAAAGGGCGCATTCGGAATGCCCAGTTTCAGTTTTAATGTGAGTGCCAGACCATTGAATACCGGAACATTCACCGACTTTGTCTTAGGAGAAGCGGTAACAGTATAGTCAAAGGATGTGGTATCCACAGTTAGGAGTTCATTCTTGGAGGTGTTCACCACATAATAGGAGTATATTGACCTATCGGTGGCACCGCTCCAGGTCGGTCCTAAAAACCGCAGTTCAAAGGTGTCACCGGTAACCTGGAAAGGCACCACCACCTTGGTAGAAAAGGAGAGCCCGTTGTTTTCCGCATCGCCCTTCAATCGCACCACCTGACACTCGCCCGGCGGGATATAGTTCACCGGCTCCCAGCGCGGCACGGTAGAAAAGTTTGCCACTATCCCGGACCGCAGGACTAAAGTATCCCAGGCGATTGGCTGCCCCTGAGCGTTGGTATCGGTGGTAATATAATTCCAGTCGTAGGCGCAGACACAGTAGTAATACTGATAGCCGTTAATAACATCCTTATCAAGAAATGTGTAGAAAACACCGTTATTATTCATCCTGAGCCACAGGCTTTCCGGTTGAGTCTCATCACGACCGATAGGCCAGTAATAGATGGTATCAGTAGGAACTCCCCCAACCTCGGGTATCTCCACTTTATAGGGCCACTGGCTCTCGCTGCCCGGTTTTGGCAGGGTATCTGCCAGGTCGCACTGGGCAATAATCTGCCAGTTAGAGCCATCACGCGACTTATAAACAATATATCCCTGGAAGTCATAACCACGGTATTTCGGGTCATAACCGGATGTCCCCTGGTATCTTGCCACCTTTTCCCAGTACCGGTCTGGTGTCCGCTCCGGCAGGTCATCCCAGACGATCCTTACCTGTTTGTCCCCGGGCACCAGGGTAATATTGGGTGAAGGTGGTGGTCCGGGCAGAAGCCAGTTGTTGTCGTAAATAAACTGCGCCGCATTGGCAACTTTAGCCAGATGGATGAGTGAATCCTTGGGACGGTTTGCCCAGGACTGGTTCGGACCGCCGAAAGGTGCGGCAATCGCCGCGACAACCAATCGCTCCACCTGCCCCGGTGCCAGATCAAACGGACCGGAACACTGGATGAACCGCTTGTCTGCTGGGGTTATATCAACCGAGTCGTAAGCAGAATAAACACCACTGCGGTAATCATAGCCCGCCATTGTCAGATACTGCGCCGGGTCGGTAACCGGGTCAATCTCAATCGTGAACTTCTTGAATGCGGTCATACCCAAGGGGACGGTCTCTCCTGTCGCAGTTATCCGCTTTGGACTGTCCAGGAACTTATAAGCAACCACACCAGGTGTTCCGGACTCCCAGGTTGAACCCGGGCTCTCCACATTGTCATTATCACCGGCATAGCCAACATTCTTAACAGTATCTGGAACCCCAGGAATTAAATCACTGAGAATGAACCCGACCATATCATCACTGGCGCCGCCGATATCCGGGTCCATCACCGCACCAATATAGCATCGTTTCAGCGTGTCGCTACCGGAGTTTCGGACATTATAAATTATAAAAAATATGTCCTGATTCGCCGGGTAGTTCCAGGCATAAACCAGCTGATAAACATCAATGTTTTGCGGTTTACCCGGAGCGATGTGGTTTTCTGGTGCACCGTCCGAATAAACACACCACATATCCTGGAGGGAAAACGCCTCATAAGGTATCAGAACGCTATCCAATTTCGGGTCACCGGTCTCCCACCGACTGCGTGGACTTGGTGGCCAATCACCTGGATAGACAAAAATTCGGTCGTCGGGATTACCCGCTCCCTCCCCGGCATACCTGCACAATGTTGGCGTCAGCTCAGTTCCACCAGAGTTTGGGTTGTAGCCAAATGAGACCAGCGTATCTATCTTGCCATCACCCCTCGGTTTAAGTGAACCAAACCACATCCCGGCACCGAAAATGTAGAAATTTCTCAGCGGTTGTGGCCAGGAACCACCCGCCTGCCCGGTTCCTATGGTAACATCAATGCCATATCGTCCATCGTTGTAAAATGGACAACTCCAGCGGTTGATGTTCAGCCACTTCATATCATAGATTCGCTTTGCGCCTTTAACCGGTGCAGCGGTTTTAGCCCAGGAAAAACTGGTTAATATCAGAAGTAACATTAGTAAGGTAGGGCAAACCTTCAGGTTTGCATTTTGGAATCGGCTGACGACTGTCGGCTGTCGGCTGTGCCCTACTCTACTCATTCTTACTTTTGGGTTCATTCTTCCTCCTTAAAACGACAGGCTAATGCCAATCCGGATTTTCCGCGACGGACCATAGTAGGTGGGTGCTTTCATATAGTACTCCCGCGCCCGCATATAAGAATGAAACATTTCAAATTGAGTGATATACCCATCGTGATTGTAGTCTCGTGCTGGATGATAGTAAGGGTCGCCAAACAAAAGTCCACCGGAAAACTCCTGTGGTGTAATCAGTCTACCATCGTAATCGGGCTTACCGGTCGCCGAATAGACGCTGGCAACCACCTTGGTATTAAGCAGATTGGAAATATCACAATTCAACGAGAGAGTAAGACCACCCACTTTGAAGTCCTTTGCTAACCTCGTATCAATGGTGAAAGTTGCCGGCATCCGGGCGGAATTTTCCGGTCCGGTTCGCTCCCCTTTAATATTCGTTGGTGTGTAGGGTAAACCGGAGGCGTATGAAGCCACCGCCGAGGCGTTAAAATCGCGCAGCGGCACAAACGCAAAGTCATTGGGGAAAGCACAGCCGATGTTGCCGTGGAGTGAGTGGCGCTGGTCATGGTCAAGGTAATAGTCAACCTGCAGGGGTGTGGTCCGCTGATACTGGTCGGTTGCGGTTGATGCGGTGCCTTTGGCGATGGAGAATGTGTAGCCTAACTGAGCCGACCAGTAGTTAAAAAGCGCCTTGGTCATCGTTGCCTCAAACCCCTGAATCCGGGCATACTCCACATTGTAATACATCGTATAGGGCTGGGGCAGGGCTGGGACCGGACGAACACCGGAAAGGTCAAAGACATCCTTATAGAAGGCGGTAAGGTCAAAGGCAAAGATATCGGTCAACTGGGCATCAAAACCCAACTCATAGGCGATGGTCTTCTCGGCGCTCATATTCGGGTTACCGACGATGATGTTTCCCCGCCCGCGCAACTCCGCTGCCGAACGCTCACCATACTCATAAAGATTGGCAAAAACCGGGTTCTTAAAGAAATGCCCGTAGGAGAAACGGAACTTCACCCGCTCAGTAATCGGATAGGAAATTCCCAGCCTTGGCGAGAGCCGAAACTTCGGCGCCACCGGTATGAAACTATCAGCAATCTCTGGTGTGGCGCCCAGAGACTCGGGAAACGCCCGGACCTTCGCCTTGGCGTCAAGATAGTCAAACCGCACCCCGGCACGCACCACCAGGTCCTCAAAGTCTGCCCGGTCCTGAACATATGCCGCCGCCACCAGAGGCTTATAGTTATACGCATCCCAGAACGGGTTCTGGTCCCAGGGCAGGGAATTATCATACATTGAGACCGAATACTGAGTGATGTCCAGACCGGTCTTCAGTTCGTGAATCTTGGAGACGGTCTTGGTAAGGTCAAACTTAAACAGGATATCCTCAGTTGAGCGATAATGCCAGGTCCGGTTATCACCCTCAGTAACAAACAGACCGGGGACGCCATACGGATTGTCAATTAAAGCATAAGCCTGGGTGAAGTTTTTACCACCGGGATGGGCATAGACCGTATCCCCATTCGGACTGAGCCAGTAAGAACGCCACAGCTGCTTTACCGCCTCCTTCTTTGACAGCCCCTCCGGATTATTAAACACCCAGTCCTCAGCCCGGAATATATAGCGGTCCCAGATACCACTCCGGCGCAAAAATCCCCAGAATCCGGTTGTGTCCGCCTGTTCGGCATAAAAATTCCGCACCGTTCTAATCAAAGAGGTAGAAAACCAGCCAATCTTCGCCTCATAGAGCAGATCAGGAGCAAGCATATGGTTTAGAGTTAAGTTTGCCTTATAAGACCGCACCCGGTTGGCATAAAGACCTCTTTGCCAGAACCTCCAGGCGTGCCCGAAAGCCTGCCACTGATAGTTAGAGTGATGACCATCCAGCGTCAACTTCAACCCCTCGCGGGTCAAGAAGAACCCCTTTGGCATCTGCAGCGTCAACTTACCTTCTACCGCATACTCCCCCCGCGGTGCCGGGACCTTATAAAGGCAGTTACGGTCATCATCGGTCTTATAATACTCCGTAGAGATAAAATACCGCAACCGATTCCACAAAGGTGTTGGACCGCCTAAAGAAAATGTCAACCGATTATAACCGAAGTTCAAATCCGGTTTGGGAAACACCTCATCAGTCAAATACCGTACCCGTCCGGATAGATTACCACCGCCCTCCTTGGTTACCGCCTTAATAATCCCGGACATCGCCGAGCCATATTCCGCATCAAATCCGCCGGTAATCACCACCACCGAAGAAAGTGCGTCCGAAGTTGGTCTCGGGCTTGACCATAGGGTTCCCACCACCGCATCCTGGGCAGCAACGCCATCAACCAGATAAGCAACATCGTCATATCTACCACCCCGGATATGGGTCCAGCCGCCACCGGCGCTCTGGGTTACACCCGCCTGCATACCGACCAGTTCCGAAAGCTGAACCACCGGCAGCCGTTTGAACTCCTCATCGGTGAGCACCCGCTCCACCGTAACCTGTCCCCGGTTAACCAACGGTCGCTCTGCCTTCACCTCCACCGGTCCGACCTCAATCACCGTTGGGCTTAACTTAAAATCAACCACGGTAACATTGTCCTGCACCACCAGGACATCGCTTACGGTCATCTCCTGATAACCTACATAAGAAGCGGTTAGTTTATATCTCCCTGGCGGAACATTGATAATCTCATAAACTCCGTTCGCATCGGTAGCCGCGCCCAACTCGGTGCCAATCACTATTACATTAACCGCGATTAGTGGTTCACCAGTCTTCTTATCGGTTACCCGCCCCCGGATTGTGCCGGTAACACCTGCCAAGGCGGCGCTACAGAGCAAAGCCAAAAGCCAAAAGCCAAAAGCCAAATTTGAGATTTGGCTTTGGAGATTTGACTTTGGAACTACTATTCTCTTCATTGCCCACCTCCTTGAATATAAATTGGTATACCCCAACCCGCTGCGTTCAACTCGCCGCCGGCATCATAAAAAACCTCATAGGGAATTTTCTCAATGAAGAGCCGCTGAACGCCGGTGTCGGGTAAACCAAACCTTATCTTATTGGTATCTCCCATCGGGTAACGAATCCCCTTAAAGAAGAAGAAATAGAAATGGTTCGGGTCGGTGGTTAAAACATTAACCGGCGTCACCCAAAGACTGTCTCCTGCTTTATAACTCAGAAGTTCACCTGTTCCATAAAACCGCTGGACGCCAAACTGGGTCGTATCCGGTCGCAGGTAATACCGGGTTGTTTTCACCCCGTCCTTTATGTCCGCGGCAAGGAGATAAGGGGCATCCTCTGGGGTTGGTGCCGAAAACCGCTGACCACCATCCCACTTCCAAAAACGCCATTCCCCATCCTCTTTCCTCAGCACACAACCACCATTCACCACCCCCTGCATCGGCTTTTCCACAATCATTGAAGTGTCAGTAAAAACCGAGTCATAAAACTTCAGCCTCAGCGTCTCACCCGGGGTAATGATAATTGAATCCCGCAGAAAACGGGTATATTGGAACGCATGCAGCCGTAAAATCCCTGGAATGGTTTCCACTACTGTAACCGTTGCTGTCGTCTCCTGTTCGGCGGTGTCCAGTGTGGCGACAAAGGAGAATTTAAAAAATTGCAGCGACTCGGCAGAAAAGATGTGCTGTAAAGAGTCGCAACGATATTTTTGCCTGAACGGATTGTCGCTAATCGCCTTTTTGAGGATAGTATCCGGCACCGTCCACTTAAGAAACTGAAATCCCAACTCCGGGAAATCCAACTTGAGCAGTTGTTTATATGCCTTAACCACCGAATCAATCCCCGCGCTATCTGCGGCGGTAGGTTGCCAGGGTTCTGCCGGTGGCATTCGACCACATCCCCAGATACCAGCGATAGTGAGGATAAAGCCGATAGCCACTAACACAGAACCCAGTCCGATTCTAACACGAATCGTGCCCGCTTCTCGGGTCAGATACTCTCTAACATTTAGCCACACTTTACCTCCTAGTAAAAATTAAATATTGCCAAAGGAGAAACATTGGGCACTTCGCTAAAACGAGTGCCGCCCGATTCGGGAAGTTTACATCAGGCACGCTACTGAAATACAGATTATACTCCATAAAATATTTTAATCTTTTGTT
>JBDRUH010000026.1:16820-19119 GCA_039801225.1 Caldifarciminota bacterium | reverse complement strand
AAAACCCGAGGCTCTATTAAAAAGAATAATTGAAATATCTACAAAAGAAGGCGATTTGATATTAGATTTCTTCATGGGCACTGGCACAACTTGCGCTGTTGCCCATAAAATGGGTCGGCAATATATTGGCGTAGAACAACTTGATTATGGAGAAAACAGTGCTGTTGTTAGGCTCAAAAATGTTATCAAAGGCGATCAGACCGGTATTTCCAAAGCTGTTGGCTGGAAAGGTGGCGGAGATTTTGTCTATTTAGAACTAATGAAATGGAATGAAAATTTTGCTGATGAAATCCGGAAGGTAAAAACAAAAGAGGATTTGAAGAATTTATGGGAGAAAATGAAAAGGAAAGCCTTTTTGAGTTATAAGGTTGATGTAAAAACCATTGATGCCAACGCAAAAGATTTTGAAGAATTATCCCTTGAAGACCAGAAGAGATTTTTGTATGAGTGCTTGGATAAGAACCATCTCTATGTCAATTACAGCGAAATTGATGATGAGGAGTATGGGGTGAGTGAAGGAGATAAAGAGGTTAACAGGGAGTTCTACGAAAAGGGCTATGAGAAATCATGATGAATATATTATCAAAATATTAAAGAAAGAAGACGATAGAGGTAATCTTATTGCGAGGGAGAGTAGCGAAATTGAATTTAAAGAAAACTTTAATCTTGCAAATATGGCAGACTATGCAAGAATTATGGCTTCTTTTGCTAATAAATCTGGTGGCTATATTATTTTTGGTGTAAAGGATAGCCCAAGGAAAATAACAGGCATAAATCCAACTAATTTTAATGGAACTCCTCAAGAAAGGATTACAAGTTTCTTGCTTGAGTACTTTAATCCAGAAATAAAATGGGATATTGGAATCATCGAACATAATGATATCTATGTTGGCTACATTTATACATACAGAGCAGATAACAAGCCAGTAATATGCAAGAAAAATAAGGACAATATTATAAAAACTGGGGAGATTTATTACAGATATAGAGCGCAAACAAGAAACATTGAATATGGCGAAATGAAAGCAATTATTGATGAAATTAAAGAAAAAGAGAGAAAAAGTTGGGAAAGAGTTATCAAGGAAACAGCGAAAATTGGTCCTGAAAATGTAGTGATTAATGAAAAGGCTGCAAGAGATGTCAGGTTGAGTAGCAGTCCAAAGGCTAAGCCAGTGCGGGTTGACGAGGAGGATTTCAGAAAATTTTACCCCTATGATTATAACCAGTTAACTACTGAACTAAAGAAAAGATACTCTAACTTTAAGGTAAACCGTGCTTACCATAACTTAAGGAAAAAATTAAAAACGCAGAACGAATTCTGTTTTACTCGTGCATTAGACCCTAATAACCCCAAAAGTGCTAAAAAGGATTTCTATAGCAAAGAAATACTTAAAGAGTTTGACAAAGCGTATTCTTCAGTTTAGGTCAGCATGCTCTGTGATACTTTTAATTCACTAAAAGAATCGTTCGGCGAGGATTATTTCACTTCGCGGGTTGATAAAGATGTCGTCCAGAATCTTAATCCAAAGTTTGAATTGCGGGAATATCAGAAAGAGGCGCTGGGTAGGTTTGATTTTTATTTCACTGAATATCGGCGGAAATATCCTGCGCATCTGTTATTTCATATGGCAACAGGAAGCGGCAAGACGCTTATAATGGCGGCGAATATTCTGCATCTTTACAAACTTGGCTACCGGAATTTCATCTTTTTTGTAAATAGTGTAAACATCATTGAAAAGACACGGGATAATTTCCTGAACCCCTTGTCAGAAAAATATCTTTTTGCGCCCAGGATTAAGTTCGGCGAGAAAGAGGTCTCGGTAAAAGAGACGGAAAATTTTGAGGTGGTGCATCCGGATGATATAAGTATCATTTTTACGACGATTCAGGGACTTCATACCCGCTTGAATTCTCCAAAGGAAAATGCCCTTACCGAAGAGGAATTTGAGGATAAGGATATCGTTCTCATTTCCGATGAAGCCCACCACCTGCAAACAATAACGAAAAGCACGAGAGAGGAACAGGAATTGGAGCGGAGTTGGGAATATACGGTGATTGAAAGGATATTTAAGAAAAACCAGAAAAATATCCTCTTAGAGTTTACTGCAACAATAGACCGCGATAATCAGAATATCAGACAGAAATACGAGGATAAAATTATCTTTCAATATGACTTGAAGCAGTTTCGGTTGGATAAATATTCTAAGGAGATAGAGGTTTTACAGGCGGATTTAGAGCCGGTTGATAGGGCTTTGCAAGCAGTAATTTTAAGTCAGTATCGCCGGAAAATTGCTGAGAA
>JBDRUH010000026.1:0-16789 GCA_039801225.1 Caldifarciminota bacterium | reverse complement strand
GTCAAAGAGTATAAAGGAGTCAAAGCAGAACTACGATAATTTTCTCAGCCGCATAAGAAATTTGCGGTCTAAAGATATTAGAGGAATCGAAGCACGGGCAAAGGGGACTGATTTGGAAAAGGCGTTTAACTACTTTCGGAAAGAGAATATCACCTATGATAATTTAATTAGAGAGCTGCAGGAGGATTTTGCACCGGAAAAGGTGATGCTGTTGGATTCGGAAAATGTTGACGAGGAAAAGCAGTTGTTACTTAATTCATTGGAAAGCAGGAACAACGAAATCAGGGCAATCTTTGCCGTTAATATGCTTAATGAAGGCTGGGATGTGCTCAATTTGTTTGATATTGTCCGACTGTATGATACCCGTGACGGAAAATGGGTAAGGGGTAAATATAAACCTGGAACTACAACAATAGGAGAATGCCAACTAATTGGCAGAGGAGCCAGGTATTATCCTTTTCAATTGGATGAAACTCAAGATAAATACAAGAGGAAGTTTGATGATGATATCAACAATGATTTACGGATAATTGAAACATTGCACTATCATAGTGCCCGTAATCCAGACTATATTGTAGAAATTAAGTCCGCTTTAACAGAGAGGGGAATTTTACCGGAAAGGTATGTTCAGCAGAATTTGTTTATCAAAAATGAGTTCAAGGAAACTGAATTCTGGAAAAGGGGAAATCTATTCATCAATGAAAGAATACAAAACCCGCGTAGTGATATATTCAGACTCGGAGATGCCGGCGTTGAAAAAGAGTACTCTTATAACCTGAAGACCGGCGAAATTAAAGAAGAAATTATATTGGCAGAGACCGAAAACCAACAAAAATCATTTAGTGCAGCAGTGTCACGGAAGGAATTCGCAATTTCAGAATTTGGTGATCATATCATCAGAAGTGCATTAGATAGGCTTGAATTTTACAAGTTTGCACACCTTCGGCGTTATTTTCCGCATCTTAAGTCTCTCCGGGAATTTATCTCATCGCCGAATTATTTGGGAGTTATTAAGGTAAATGTATCTGGACCAAAGGATAAATTAGAAAACCTGAGTCCCCAGGAGAAAATGGAAATAGTTCTTTCGATTCTTAAGTCAATATCAGAGCAAGCGGTCAAAAATGTTGCCGAATTTAAAGGAACTAGATTGTTCAAAGCCCATTTGTTGCGAGAAATTTTCCGAGACAAGATTATTAAGATTGATGCTGATGCGGCAAAGGATATGAACTCAACCGAAATTAATATCGCTGATAGAAACTGGTATGCTCAAACTGCATTTTATGGAACTGATGAGGAAAGCAACTTTATTAGATTTATGGAGAATATTATAACTGATTTAAGAAAGCGGTATGATGAAATTGCTCTGCTGCGCAACGAGAAGTTCTTTCAGATATTTGATTTTGATGAAGGTAGGGCGTTTGAGCCGGATTTTGTGCTGATGTTGCGCAAAAAAAATAGAGAAATTCTGGTTTATCAGGTCTTTATTGAACCCAAAGGCGACCAATTCAAAGATAAAGACGGTAAATTTGAGTATTCGAAAGAAGGTTGGAAACAAAAGTTTTTACTGGAATTGAAAAACAATGCCGAGCCCAAACTACTGTATCAAAATGAGCATTATAAGCTGTTAGGATTACCATTTTACAATGAAAAGTTAAAGAAAGATTTTAAGAAGGCATTTGAGGACGAACTTTTGCTGTGATATTTGCTGCAGCCGAATGGAATGATACCCTCACCTTTCCACTTTCAGTAGAACAGACATTAATCTCTGTCGCGACGAGGAGAAGGCGAAAGGAATTTTTCTCATGGAACTCTATCAGGAACGGGAAAGTAATTGTGAGTGTGAAGAAAAACTTAAGCGGAAGGGAGATTTATAGTTTTACCAGCGGAACACCATCGCTGCCCAGGTGAAACCGGTGCCAAATGCGGTTAAAAGGATTATATCGCCATCCTGTATTCTGCCCTGTTCTCTTGCTTCATCAATCGCCACCGGTATTGTTGCCGCCGACATATTACCATATCTGTCCAGGACAACAAACATCTTTTCAAAGGGAATTCCGGTTCGCTCCCGCGCCGCCTCCATAATCCTCATATTCGCCTGATGAGGGATAAAAAGTTTTACCTCTTCAGGTGTAATGCCGGCATCCTGTAAAGCCTTGAGGGATGAGTTGCCCATCGCCCGGACTGCGTGTTTAAAGACCTGGTTTCCCTCCATATGAACCGTATGCGCCATATTTTTTAAGGTTTCTTCACTCGTCGGCATTCTGGTCCCTCCGGCAGGCTGGTATAAAAGCGGCGCCAGGTTGCCATCACAGCCCCAGTTGGATGCGAGAATCCCTGATTTGCCATCACCAGGGACAACCACCACCGCCCCGGCGCCATCGCCAAAAAGGACGCAGGTAGAGCGGTCCTGCCAATTTACCACTTTGGACATCACTTCGCCACCCGCCACTCCAACTTTCTGGGCAGTGCCGGCAACAATTAAGTTTGCCGCAACCTCCAGGGCAAATAGAAAACCGGAGCAGCCGGCGCTGATGTCAAATGCGGCGCTTCCTCTGATTCCTAAAATTTTTTGCACCCAGCAGGCGGTAGCCGGGTAAATTGTATCTGGAGTGGATGTACCAACTATAATTGTATCCAGTTCCTCAGGTTTTATTTCTGCCTCCTGGCAGGCTTTTTTCAAAGCCGCTACCACCAGGTCTGAGGTGGCGGTATCTTTGTCGGCAATCCGGCGTTCCCTGATGCCAGTGCGTTCCACAATCCAGGCATCACTGGTATCAACCATTTTCTCTAAATCAAAGTTGGTAAGTATCCGCTCAGGTAATGCCCGACCGGTTCCGACAATCTTGATTGACTTTGTCATAAAGATAAAGAACTATTAAATAGCCCCATGGGGATTTGAACCCCAGTCTTCTGGCTGAGAACCAGACGTCCTGGGCCGGACTAGACGATGGGGCTAACTCGTTCAATCCTAACACTTATAGGGAAAAAGTCAAAGTCTAACTGGAATAGTTTTAAAGATTAAGCCTGGGTTGCAACCGCCCGCTTACCCGCCTTCTTCCGCACCCGCTCACCTTTGTAGCGAAAGCCTTTGCCGTGATAAGGGTCAGCCGGTTTAATCGCCCGAATTTTCGCGGCAATATTCCCCACAATTTGCTTGTCTATTCCGGAAATAGTAATCTCAAACATCTGCTCTTTAGTGTCTTCAGGGTTGGGAACCTGATTTATCGCAAAAGAAATGCCAGGGGGAGCGGCAATTTCCACCGGATGGGAGAAGCCACATTCAAACTGAATACCTGACTTGGTTTTTTGAGCCCTGTAACCCATACCTCTCAGTTCCACTACCTTCTGATAGCCATTCGTTACTCCGACAAACATATTCTGCAGATGGGCTCGGGTGGTGCCAATATGCACCCGCTCAACCCCACCTTCTCCCTCAACATTTACCTTATGGTTTTCCAACTTGACCACCACACCCTTGGGAAGGGAAAGTGTTAGTGTGCCCAGTTTACCGGTAACTATTACCTTATCCCCTTCTATCTTTACCTGCACCCCATCGGGAATGGGAAACGGTCGATAAACTTTCGCCATAACTACCACACCTTACAGATAAGTTCGCCACCAACCCGGCGTCGCCTTGCTTCTCTGTCAGAGAGAACGCCCTCAGGGGTGGAAAGAATCGCCATCCCTAAACCGCCCATTACCCGGGGGATTTCATCCCATCCCAGATAAACTCTTCGGCTCTGTTTTGAAACCCGTTTTAGTCCGCGGATTACCGGTTCTCCGTTCTCAAGATACTTAAGGCTGACAATAATTTGCTTTTTGACCCCCTCACCACTTGTGCGGAAATTGCTGATAAAACCTTCCTCCATTAAAATGCGGGCAATTTCATACTTCAATCGGGAGTAGGGAATAACAATCTCCTTCAAACGGGCAGAAAGTCCATTGCGGATTGCGGTCAGGAAATCGGCTATCGGGTCCAAATTGCCTCCCTATTACCAAGTGGCTTTTCGGACACCCGGTATCTCACCCCGGAGTGCCAGTTCTCTAAAGCAAAGCCGGCAGAGTCCGAATTTCCGATAATATGCCCGCGACCGAAAACAGATCTGACAGCGGTTGTGCTTGCGCACTTTGAACTTCGGCTCTCTTTTAGACTTTATAATTAAACATTTACGCGCCATATTACTTCCTTTTTGCAAAAGGCATACCTAACTCCTCCAGTAACGCCCTAGCCTCATCATCATGTTTAGCGGTTGTTTGAAAAGTTATCGTCATTCCGAAAATTTTCTTCACCTTGGCAACCTCAATCTCGGGAAAAATAACCTGCTCCTGTACCCCCAAACTATAGCCACCGCGCCCATCAAAAGAGTCGGTAGGGAATCCGCGGAAATCCCTGATTTTGGGCGCGGCTAAGTTAAAAAACCGGTCAAGGAATTCATACATCCTTTCGCCCCGAAGGGTAACCTTAACACCCAACGGCATCCCCTCCCGAATCCGGAATGCCGAAATCGCCCGTTTGGCATAGGTCCGGACCGGTCTCTGACCGGTAATCATCGCCAAATCATCGGCAATAACATCCAATACCTTAGAGTCACTCACCGCCTCCTTAGTGGTAACATTTATAACTACTTTAACCAGTTTTGGCACCTGATGTTTATTTTTATAGCCAAACCGCTTCACTAGCCTCGGGATAATCTTATTCAAATAAAAATCTTTTAATCTTGCGCTCATACATCAATTATTTCCTCACACTCCTTACACACCCTTACCCGTCTACCTTCATGCACCTCCCGCTTTACCTTTGTCCTCTTGCCACACTTCGGACAGATAAGGGCAAGATTGGCGATATTTATCGGATTGGGCAAATCAACAATACCACCTGGTTTATCTGGTCCCCGAGTTCGTTGATGCCGCTTCGCCAGATTCAAACCCTCAACAATTGCCCGATAACTCTGACTTTTATTGTGCCACTCTATTTTGAGAATTTTACCGCGTCGTCCCCGTTCTTCACCGGTAATTACCTCTACCACATCACCTTTCCGGAGTCGCATCTTACACCACCTCAGTTGCCAGCGAGATTATCTTGGTAAACTTCTTTTCCCTTAACTCGCGGGCTACTGGACCAAAAACCCGCGTTCCCTTGGGTTCTCCTTTGTCATCAATTAAGACGCAGGCGTTGTCATCAAATCTAATATATGTCCCGTCCTCGCGGCGCCACTCTTTCTTCGTCCTTACCACCACCGCCTTGGACTTGTCACCCGGTTTTATCGGACCGTTAGGCAAAGCATCTTTAATCGTCACCAGGACTGTGTCTCCTAACCAGCCATAGCGCCGCTTTGAACCGCCGTAAACTTTTATTACCATCGCCACTCGGGCACCAGAATTATCAGCCACAGTTAGTCTGCTATACTCCTGAATCATAACTTGCTCACCACCCGCCAACGCTTAAGTTTTGACAGCGGTCTGGTCTCCATTAAAAGCACCCGGTCGCCCTCCTGGCACTCTGCCCGTTCGTCATGGGCGTATAATTTCGTCCGTTTTTGGATATATTTCTTGTATTTGGGGTGCTGGACCAATCGCTCCGTCACCACCACCACCGTCTTTTGCATCTTTGCTGACACTACTGTGCCAACTACTGTTCTTCGGCGATTACGAACCTTTACTTCCGCCACCTTTTCTCCTCTCAATCTCATTAAGAATCGTAAGACAACGGGCGATGTCCCGGCGCAAAACTCGGAGGCGAAGGGGATTGGGTAACTGCTCAGTTGACCGGCGTAACTTAAGTTTCAATAACTCGTCCTTCAACTCGGTCAATTTCCGCAATAGTTCTTCTTTGGTTAATTCTCGTAACTCAGAAGCCTTCATAGGCGAACTCCTCGCGCTCAATCAACCTTGTCCGGCAGGGCATCTTACTCGCTGCCAGCCGCAGCGCCGCCACCGCCTCCTCTTTTGGCAGACCGCCCAGTTCAAAAATTACCCTGCCGGGCTTCACAACACAAACCCACTCCTCGGGATCACCTTTACCTTTACCCATTCTTGATTCCGCCGGCTTTTTAGAAACCGGCTTGTCGGGAAATACTCTAATCCACATTTTACCGGTGCGTTTGAGAAATTTGGTAAGACAAAGCCGCGCCGCTTCAATCTGCCGGGCGGTTATCCAGCAAGGCTCTAATGCCACCAGACCGAATTCACCGAAATCCACCCGGTTGGCACTTGTTGCCTTGCCTTTCATCCGACCGCGCATCGCCTTCCGATATTTCACCCGCTTTGGCATCAACATCGCTTAACTCCTTGATTCCTTTTGAATATCGCCCTTGTAAATCCAGACCTTCACACCGCAGGTTCCAGCGATTGTCTTGGCAACATCTACTGCGTAGTCAATATCGGCGGTAAGGGTTTGCAATGGCACCCTTCCCTCACGATACCACTCACTGCGGGCAATCTCCGCACCACCTAACCTTCCGGAAACCATCACCTTAATACCCTGAGCGCCAAGGCGCATCGCCTGAGTAACCGCTCTTTTCATCGCCCGGCGGTGGGCAACCCGCTGTTCCAACTGACGGGCGATGTTCTGAGCCACCAGTTTCGCCTCAAGTTCTGGCACCCGGACCACCTCAACCAGAATCGCCACATCCTTACCGAGCATTCGCTTAATCTCTTCCCGTAAATCTTCCAACGCCTGACGCTTTGCACCAAAAACCATCCCCGGCCGGGCGGTATAAATTGTTATCGTCGTCCGGTTCGGCACGCGCCGGATTTCTAAATTGGCAACCATCGCCTCAGCCAGTTTGGTATCTATATAGCGTCTAATTCTCAAATCTTCTAAAAGGTAATCCCGATAACGCTTCTCCTCAAACCACCCCGACTTCCAATCTTTAGTAATCCCCAATCTAAATCCGAGCGGGTGGGTCTTCTGTCCCATACTAAATATTATCCTCCTTAGTTGCTACCTTAACATAAATATGGCACATTCGGCGCACAAATACCGAAGCGGTGCCTCTTGGTCCGGGCATTAATCGCTTCATAACATTAGGACCGGTGTCTATCCGAACCTCTTTCACTATTAAATCCTCTTTCCGTAACTTTGCCTTTCCCGCTTTGGCAATAGCGTTGGCAACCGCCGAGTTCAGTGTTTTCATTATCGGGCGCTTTGAAGGTTTGGCTAAAAAGGTCATTATCGCTAAAGCGGTGGGAACATCTTTGCCCCGGATGAGCATGGCAATCCGGTTCAACTTCTTGGCTGAACCCCTTTGAAATCTACTCCTGGCTATTGCCTCCATAAGATTAATGCTCCCGTTTCTCCTCAGGGGCTTTCTCCCGCCGTTGACCCGAATGCTGGCGGAAAGTCCTGGTGGGCGCAAACTCACCTAAACGATGACCAACCATCCGTTCAGTGATATAAACCGGGATAAACCGGTTGCCATTGTGTATCGCAATCGTTTGCCCGACAAACTCCGGTGGGATGACACAGCGCCGGGCATAAGTTTTAATTACCCGCCGTTCTCCCTTTTCCTGTAACTCCTTTATTCGGCGAAATAGTTTTTCGTCAATATAAGGACCCTTTTTTATTGAACGCCCCATTTTAACCCCTCCGTCGGATAATCAACCGGCTTGACTTCTTCTTCCGATTCCGGGTCTTATACCCTTTGGCGATCATACCTTTCTCCGAACACGGATGCCGACCTCCAGAACTCTTTCCCTCGCCACCGCCCATTGGGTGGTCAACCGGGTTCATTGCCACCGCCCGGGTTCTCGGACGGCGACCCATATGTCGGGAACGACCCGCCTTGCCGATAGAAATGTCCTTGTGTTCCGGGTTGGAAACCCGCCCAATCGTCGCCCAGCACCTTAAATCAAACTTCCTGATTTCACCAGAAGGCAATTTCACCACCGCCCAACCCTCCTCTTTGGCGAGAATCTGCGCTGCAGTTCCCGCAGAACGAACTAAAAAGGAACGACTTTCCGGTGCAATCTGTAAATTATGAATTTCTACACCAACAGGAATATCAGCCAGCGGCATCGCATTCCCAATGCGAATCGGCAAATTCCTACCGGAGGATATCTCATCCCCAACCTTCATTCCTTCCGGACAGAGAATATAGCGATATTCTCCATCGGCATAAGAAATCAGGGCAATTCTTGCTGAGCGATTAGGGTCGTATTCAATTGAAACCACCTTACCTAAAATCCCGGTCTTATCCCGAAGAAAATCAATAATCCGATAGAATCTTTTCTCGCCACCTCCCCGATATTTGGCGGTAATTCTCCCTAAATTGTTTCTACCACCCTTCTTCTTTAATGGCACAATTAAAGGTTTGTAAGGCTCTTCCCGAGTAATCTCGCTAAAGTCGGCAACGGTATAAAACCGTCTTCCTGGAGTTATCGGACGATATACTTTAATCCCCATAACTAACGCTCCAGCGCTTCAATCTTTTCGCCCGACCGCAACTTAACCACCGCCTTCTTCCAATCCGGGCGATAACCCTCAAATGCACCCATCCGTCGTCTTTTACCTTTAAAGTTCATCACCCGCACTTCCCGAACATGAACCTTAAACAGGCTTTCCACCGCCTGACGAATTTGAATCTTATTGGCGTCCCGCCTAACCTTCAGGGTATAACTACCCTCCTCACTTTTAACCCTCTCTGACTTCTCAGTAATAATTACACCCAGTATTACATCATTTGGTTCAAACATTCAATTCTCCACTCCTCGCCTCTTCTTCATCACTTCCTTCCTTAAACTCAGAAACCATTTTTAGGTTTGACCCTCTTTTCGCCGGTGGTGGAACCTTTGCCAGAAAATCTGCCAGTCCCTTTTCCGTAAAAACAATCTGGTCATGGGTTACAACCTCGTAGGCATTAATTTGTGCCGCTGGCATCACATCAAGCCAGGAAATATTTCTTGCCGCTCGTAATAGTTGCTCCGAAGGAGCATCAATTAATAGCAAAACCGAACCTTCAACCCCAAGTCCAGTGAGGATATTAACCAACTCCTTGGTCTTTGCCTGGGATAACTCAAAATCTTCCACAATCTTAAGCCGGTTTTCTTTCACTTTACTGGTAAGCGCGCTCGCCAGCGCCTGCCGGCGCACCTTCTTGGGCAACTCATAACCGTAGTCCCGTGGCTTAGGACCCCAGGCAATTCCACCGCCAACCCAGATAGGCGAACGCCGCGAGCCGTGCCTTGCCCTTCCGGTATGCTTCTGGGGCCAGGGCTTTCTTCCCGTTCCAGAAACCTCGCCTCGTGTTTTAGTCTTAGCGGTTCCTTGGCGTTGATTTGTTAGATAACACCGCACCGCCTCCCACACCAAACTCGGAGAAGCGGGATAATCAAACCAAGAGGCCGGTAGTTCAGTTTGCCCCTTCACCTCGCCGGATACCTTTAACACCTCCACCTTGCTACCCCTTTCTAATCAAAACCTCTGAACCGCGATACCCTGGCACCGCACCCCGGACATAAATCACCCCGCGCTCCGGCTCAACCTTAACCACCTCTAAGTTTTTAATAGTCACCCGCTCTGTCCCATAATGTCCGGGCAATGTTCTATTAGGTAATACTCTTCCCGGTGAAGAACCAGAACTAACCGAGCCAATCCGACGATGTGACATTGACCCATGGGAAGCCGGACCACCATGCCAGCCCCAGCGCTTCATCCCACCGGCAAACCCTCGCCCTTTAGTCCAGCCGGTAACCTTCACCTTATCTCCGGGCTGGAAAATATCAACGGTTAACTCCTGTCCAACCTTAAAACCTTCAATACTCTTCACCCGGAACTCCCGTAAAAATCTTACCGGCGCAACGCCTATCTTCTTAAAATACTCTTCATAAGGTTTTGTTAACTGCCTTTTACTCGGCTTACCCTGTCCCACCTGCAAAGCACAATAACCATCCTTCTCCTTAGTGCGGACGCCAACAACAACACATCTACCCACTTCAATTGCGGTTACCGGAATCACCCTTCCCTTCTCATCATAAAACTGGGTCATTTCACCCTTTTTACCGATAAGACCGCTCATGTTGACTTTATCTCCACCTCCACCCCGGCTGGCACCTCAAGTTTCATCAGCGCATCCACCATCTCCGCGGTCGCATTAGAGATCTCAATCAACCGCTTATGCACCCGTAACTCAAACTGCTCTCGTGACTTCTTATCCACATGAGGCGAACGCAGGACTGTAAATAGGGTACGCTTTGTTGGCAAGGGCACCGGACCAGAAACCTGGGCACCTGTCCGCTTAGCCACATCAACAATATCCCGCGCCGACTGGTCCAGCAGTCGGTGGTCATACGCCTTCAACTTTATCCTTATCTTTTTTGATGTTCTTAACAAACTCATATTTTAAAGCAAAAAACTCCTATTTTATTCTTTACTAATTCCTAACCAATACTTTATTCCCCGGGGTCTTATTAACATGCCCCAAATGGAAACTAAAAATAAACTATATCAATATAAAATTCCTTGTCAACATTTTGTGTCATATCTTTATAAGAACTTTTCAAACAGCAAAATGAAGACAATAGCATAAGGATTATACTAAAAAACTGAGCCCCCAGATTGGGGGCTCAGTAATTATTTCTCCTGCGTTAGTGCTTGATTAGCCGCAGCCCTTTAACCAACTGGAACCAGGTGCTAGCCTCATAGGTCTTATTCTGAGGATTGAACCCATCAAGTTTCACGAGAGCGTAATAATCGTCGGTTGTATATACCGCGGCAAGGAACGGAGTCTGAGTGATATCCTGATAGTTCGCATAGATATTGGGGTTGTGAGATGGCAGTGGTGCAGTCTCGCTAGTAAGTCCTCCAGCAATCGCATTCACCCGCCAAGAACCTTGAGGAACAACCCCACCTGGATCGGATGGACCTTGGTCAGGACTGGCAATTGAATAAGTAGCAGTCTGAAAGTCGGTAATGTAAAAATCTACATTGGCAGCATTGGCCGCCTGAGTCATTGAATAAGTAGTTCCACTTCCGTCACTTCTGTTCCAGCCATATCCAGAGTTGCCTGAGGCGTTGAGCTCAGCGACGGTCTTTGCCGAAGTTGCAATTGGGACCGTGGAAACGGTAGAGGAAGACTTATACTCCTCAGAGCCAAACATAGCCGCAACCTGGTAGGTTCCAGTGGCGCCATTAGGGTCGTGAATGTATTCGGTGGTAGTCACATTATTGGCTACCATCGTGTAACTTGCAGCCGAAACATCTTTAAAGTAGACGATGTATTTGTCCGGAGTGCCTTCAGTGGGCGCGGTCCAGGTGAGTTTTACCGTGCTGTCGGTATCAGCAACAACTCTCAGATTTGTCGGTTCACCTCCGGTTATACCCGGACAACGAACAAAAATTATCGCGAGTATTACCAGAGAAAGAACTCCAGCAATTGAGAGCAGCCTCTTCATTTTACCTCCTTTTATTAACGACCTACTTTAGGTGGCTTGCCGCTCGGCTTTGTTTCTGATTTTGGCGTAGGTGCCGGAGCCTTAGCCGTTTCTGCTGGTGCTTTCACCGTCTCTGCTGGCGCCTTCACCGCACCAGTCTCTGGCGGTGGTGCCTGCATTGTGGTCTCCGGTGCTGCTGGCTTTGGCTTTTCCTCAGCCTTTTTCTGCGGACAGCCGATAGCAAAAATTAGTGCGACGATTGCACAAGCGGCGAGTAGTTTTTTCACAGATTGCCTCCTTTTTTAACTTTTAACCTTTGCTTTTGGGTAAAGACGGTTTGCCGCTGGACTATCCGTCTCACCCATACAGACTCTCGTAATCCCACTTCTGACATAAAAGTGAGACTACTTAACATCTTAATCCTTAAGCGTTTTAAATTGTAAATCTTAAATTTCTCTTGTCAAGAATTTTTATTAATATTTTTATACTGGCAAAATTGACAGATGAAACCCACCTCTTATAATAATATAATTTAAAGCCGGGGTGGTGGAAATGGCAGACACGCATGGTTGAGGGCCATGTGCCTTACGGCGTGCAGGTTCAAATCCTGTCCCCGGCATTCTCGGCTTAAGAAAAGGTGGAAGGCGGAAGTTATTAGCGGAACGCATTCGGATGTTGGGCAGGCTTGAGCCTTGCTTTTCTGGATGCAAACCTCAAGGTTTGCCTAATATTCCATCCATCGGCAAAGATGCCATTATGAAAAGGGAGCAAAATGAACCGTAAAACCATTGCCATACTTTTACAGCACGCCCAGGACGCCATCGGTATGGCGTATGCCCCGTATTCCAACTTTAAGGTTGGCGCCGCTGTCCTTGCTAATAACGGGAAAATCTATTCCGGTGCCAATATTGAAAACGCCTCCTTCGGGCTTTCTATCTGTGCGGAGCGAGTTGCCGTATTTAAAGCGATTACCGCTGGAGAGAAAGAAATTAAGGCAATCCTTGTCTTCACCCCTACCGAAGTGTTAACCGCGCCCTGTGGTGCCTGCCTTCAGGTAATAAATGAGTTCTCTAAGAATCCAATCATTATCCTTGCCTGTCCCAAAAAAACCAAAAAATTCTACCTGAAACAACTCCTTCCGAGTGGCTTTAAGTTTACAAAAAGAACTAACCGAGCCGCTCCAGACCATTAGTGTAAGGTCTGAGGCAGGGGGGCACAAGTACCGACCCGTCCTTTTGCTGAAAATTCTCAACTATTGCGATAAAGGTTCGCGGTAGCGCCAAAGCAGAACCATTCAGCGCATGAGGGTAAAATGTCTTACCATCTTTCCCGCGCACCCGAATTCTTCCTCGCCTGGTCTGGAAATCCTCGCAGTTGGATATTGAGGAAACCTCAAGCCAGCGTCCTACACCTGCTGCCCACACCTCCAGGTCATAGGTTTTTGCCGATTGAAAGGCAATGTCCCAGGCTGCCAGCCGTTTCACCCGATAGGGTAATCCCAGTTCCTTTAGGAGGCTCTCCGCCTCTTGGCGCATCTCTTCTAAATCCTCATAAGAGCGTTCGGGAAAGGTCAATCGCACCAGTTCTACCTTGTCAAATTGATGGATGCGAATCATACCCCGCACATCCTTACCATACGAACCCGCCTCCCGGCGAAAACAGGGGGTATAGGCGACCATCTTCATCGGCAGAGATTCGGCATCAATCGTTTTGTCCCGATAATAGGCAACCAGTTGTGGTTCGGCGGTCGGAATGAGATAGAAATCATCATCCCGGGTAAGATACATCTCCTCTGCCAGATTGGGCAACTGTCCTGCCGCCTCAAGGGTGGCGAAATTGGCCAGTGCCGGTGGCATCACCTCGGTATAGCCAAAGCGCCTGACCGCGGTGTCAAGAAAATAGTTGATTAACGCCCGCTCTAAAAGCGCACCTTGCCCCTTAAAAACCACAAACCTTGAGCCTGCCAGCCTTGCTGCCGCCTCAAGGTCAATGATGTTCAACGCCTCACCCAAATCCCAGTGCGCCAAAGGTTGAAAATCAAACTTCGGCATTTCACCCCAATGGGCAACAACCTCCTCCTCTTCGTTAACTGTAGAATGAACTCTATTGGGCAAAAGTTTTGCCAGTTCCTCCTGTTCTGCCTCCAATTGCCTCAGTTTTACCTCTACCTCCTTCACCTCCTCAGATAGCCGTCGTGCCCGCTCAAAAACTTCCGCCTCCTCTTTTTTCTCCCGCTTTCCTTTAGCAATCGCCTCAGAAATTACCTTCTGCTCGTGTCTCAACTCATCCCGCCGCCGCACCAGTTTCCGCCGCTCCTCATCTAAGGAGAGAATTTGCTCAATATCAACCCGACTACGGCGCAGGGCAAGCATTCGCCGTGCCTCATCCGGATTCTCCCGGACAAACTTTAAGTCCATAATTACTATTTTATTTCAAACCCACTCATCGTCAATTTAAATACATCTTAGAAAACAACCCTGCCATCCAGTCCAACTCGGTTCAGTGCCGAAATTGCTTTAGCCCTTAACTCTGCGGCATAAACCTCAGGCACTTTCAGCGCCCGCTCAAAAGCAGTGAGCGCCAGAGGAAACTTTTGGCGCAACCTCAAGCGGAAAAGAGGCAACTTTTTCTTCAAATAGTTCAATCGGTCAATCAGCACCCACTTAACTCCAGTTTGGGCTACCGCCTCAAGAATCGCGCCAATTTTCTCCTCTGAGTCACTGAAATACGGCAGAACCGGACCGAAGAAAACGGTAGTTTCAACCCCGGATTTAACCAATCTCTCTGCCGCCTCAAACCGACGGGCGATCGGTGCCGCACCCGGCTCAAAAAACTCCCGCACCTCCTCCTCCAATGTAGTGATGGTCAATTCCACACTGAAACTGGGATAGCGCATAAGGAGGTCCAGGTCACGGAGCACCAGGTCCGATTTGGTCAGCACCTCCACCTCAAAACCCGCCTGTCCCAGAATCCTCAGCACCTCTCTGCTCAATTGAAAATCCGCCTCTACCGGCTGGTAAGGGTCGCAGACTGTGCCGAGTAAAACCCTGCCCAGCCTCTTATGTTCTTTCCGCAACACTGTAGGCAGGTTAACCTTCGCCTCAACAAATGAACCCCATGGTTCAGTAATCCGGAAGTGTTTAAGCATAAAACTGGCGTAGCAGTAAAGACAGCCGTGACTGCAACCGAAATAGGGATTAACACAGAAATCGGCTCCAGGGATTTGGGTTTTATTCAGCGCCGAACGGCACTGCCGGGTGCCGACCCGAAACCCGCTGGGCAGCCTTGACCAGGATGTCATACTCAATATTCACCCGCTCGCCAGATTTTCTTGTTCCGAGATTTGTCTTTTTCAAAGTATAAGGGATAAGGTTGACGCTGAACTCACCCCAACCCGTTTTAGCCACCGTAAGACTCACCCCGTCAATAGCAACCGAACCCTTATCTACCAGCCAAATGGTATTCTTTTTACTCACCCCGATTACCATTACCACCTCACCACCCCGACGCCCTATCCGCCGGATTATACCCACCTCATCAATATGACCTAAAACGATATGCCCGCCCAATCGCTCGCCAACTTGCAGCGCCCGCTCCAGGTTCACCAGCGCCCCAACCCGCAAATCGCTTAGCGTAGTCGCTTTCAAAGTTGCCGACACCGCCTCAACCTGAAAAACCCTATCCAGAACATTAACTACCGTTAAACAACAGCCCTGCACCGCCACACTTTCACCCGGCTTCAACTCACTACTAAAATCCGCCGCAATTAAAAAAATCCGGTTCTGCCCCCTTGACTCAATCCGGCAGACCTTGCCTACCGCCTCAACTAAACCGGTAAACATACCCTTCGGTTAAAATATCATCCCCCATTTCAATATGACGAACATCCTTTAAAACCAGCGCCCCTTCCAAAGACCTGGGCTTTATTCCGGCGGAAAACAGCCGCCCCGGTCCTAATATCTTAGGTGCCTGAAAGAAAAAAGCCTTATCAACAACACCCGCCTCCAGTGCTGAGGAGGCAACGGTTGGTCCCCCTTCAATCAAAACGCACATTATCTGTCGCTGGTAAAGTTCTCTCAACACATCCTGCCAGGCGAGCCTGCCCTTTTGCTCCTCTCGCACCCTTACCACCTCAGCACCTACCTTTTCCAAACGCCGCACCCGGACCTCGTTCCTTGTGGCGGTAAATATCACCACCTTACCATCAGCAGAAAATAGCCGGCTCTCCGGCGAAGTTTTCAGTGTTGTATCAAGCACTACCCGCAAAAGCCGCTTCTCCTTATTTATTCGGCAGGTGAGAAGCGGGTTGTCCCGTAAAATCGTGCCTACGCCCACCAGCACCGCATCTGACATAGACCGCAACTTCTGCCCCATCTCCCTCGCCTTTTCGCCGGTAATCCACTCCGATTCGCCTTCACTGCTCGCCATCATTCCGTCCAGACTCGCCGCCACCTTCAGCATCACAAAAGGTCGGTGTTCACTCATAAAAGTAATATAAGCCTCATTCAACCGCCGTGCCTCTTTCTCCAAAAGTCCGACCTCAACCTTGACACCTGCTCGACGCAAACACCTTAAACCCCTGTTCTGCACCCGGGGATTCGGGTCAACCATCGCCGCAACAACCCGGTTTATTCCTGCCTGCACTATCGCTTCGGTGCAAGGAGGTGTCTTCCCTTGAAAACAGCAGGGCTCCATCGTCACATAAAGCGTCGCCTTCCTCGCTTCACCCTTCGCATCACGAATCGCCTCAATTTCGGCATGGGCAGCACCAAAACGCCGGTGATAACCTCTCCCCACAACCCGGTTGCTTTTTACCAGCACCGCCCCGACCATCGGATTGGGCGAAACTAAACCACAGCCCTTTGCTGCCAGTTCCAGCGCCTCGCGCATAAAATGCTCATCCATCTCACCCCAGAAAAACCTTCCCCCCCTAACTTTAGAATCGGGCATTAATTTACCGATAGTCTATCTGAAAATCGTTATACTCGTGGTTATACTCACTCCAGTTTACCTCAACCCCCGTAACCATCGCTCCGGGTGGACCCTGATGTAGCCGCTCCACCAACTTCTCCAATCTCTCCCTTTCGCCCTCAGCGATTACCTCCACCCTACCATCCGGCAGGTTTCTTACTCTACCGCACAGACCGAGCGCCCGTGCCTCCTTAAGGACAAACATCCGAAAGAAAACTCCCTGGACCATTCCAGAAACAAAAGCAAACAAACTAGCCTTAGAACTCTTTTCACTCATATCATAAAAATACCCACACTGTCCCTTTTGTCAATAATCACAACTTTTTGTTACTCACAAGGTGTCAAATCAAAGCACTCTATGTCCGAAGCAGCCTGATTCGGACTTATCTCATATTTTTGGAAAAACTCAAGGCAATGCCCCCTCTAATTTCAATAACTATTCATTCCA
>JBDRUH010000025.1:0-19760 GCA_039801225.1 Caldifarciminota bacterium | reverse complement strand
CCCGGGTTACAAATTGGACCGGGCGGCAATCCAGTGTGGAGATAGGTATTATAAGGGGAAGGGGTCTTCAGGTCATCAATACTTAACCTTTCCTTATGTTCAGGCAGGATATATTGGACCGTAGCACAGGACTGGAGCGGGATATGGCGTTTTAGGCGGTTGAGAAAAACGCCGGCGATAATAGGGAATTCTTCAGGGGTTTGTGCCTCTTTTTCCACAATTGAGGCAAGGATGACAATCTGAGTCTCGGTAAGGTTGGTGCGGTACCTGCGTCTGATGTCTTCTAATACGAGATGGAACTGGTGAATAAGACGGCGAACTATCGCCTTAGGGTCAGAGCCAGTCTGAAACTCATAGGTTTCCGGAAATAGATAACCTTCAGCGGTAGAAAATGGGATATTAAGGGAACGAAGGAGAAATGTGTCTTTACAGGCGGCAAGAAAACTATCCTCATCACAGATGCCGTTTTCATTTAAAAGGCGGGCAATCTGTTTAATGGTTGCACCTTCGGGAATTGTTATCATCAAAAAGGCAGGCATATCTCTGGTGAGCATCTTCAAAATGATATGCGGGTTGGTGTGGAGCGGAAAGCGGTATCTGCCGGGCTGGATTCTGTTTTGGTAATTGTAGACCCAGGCAAGGAGGCGAAAATGGATAGCGGAGTTGATAATTTCTGCCTGGCGTAGCGTCTCGGCTACCGCCCAGATGGGCATATTCGGTTTTACTATCACCTCGTGCTTTGGTCCGGTGAGGCTTGGCGGTAGTTGCTCAACGCAACTGAGGAAAAGGAGGCAGGGGAGAAGGAGCCGGCGCATCGGTTACCGTTTTTTTCTATGACTAACGCGGTTGAGATAGTTTTCTAAGATGATGGTGGCAGCGATGCGGTCAATCTGGGCGGAGCTCGGTCCTCGGTCTTTGGTCTTCGCACCTCTTCTGGGCGTGTTATAAAACTCAGCGTAAGTATGTTGTGCAGAGACGGTTGAGAAGCGCTCGTCAAAAAGTTCCACCGGTAAATGGAGGCGTTTGCCAAGTTTGGCGCCAAACTTGCGAACCATTTCACTTCTGGTGCTCGGTTTGCCGGAAAGGCTTAAAGGCAGACCGATGACAATCAGTTCAACATTATGTTTGTTAACCAGTTTACCGAGTGTGGCGATTAGTTCTGATTCAGATTGGTGTGCAATTGTAGTAAGGCTTTGGGCGATAGTCTTGGTTTCGTCCGAGATGGCGACACCGGTTCGTCGCTCACCGTAATCAAGGCAGAGGATGCGACCCATTAAAGAATTTTATAATAAACTGGGTTCTATGTCCAGCACCCGATAGCCGAGAACAAGCATAAATGTAGGAGAATCCCCTCGCCCTTCGTCATTCCGACCGAGCCGCAGGGGAGTGGAGGAATCCCTCGGCTCGGGGCAGGCTCCGCCCGAAGCAATTATGTTAGTTGTTGGTTTTAATTCTAAGTTCTTAGTTGAGAACTCCAAACTATGAACTAATTCGGGCTCGGGGCATGCCTTTAGGTTTAAATTTGACCGAGAGATATATTAGTATAAAATATAGACCCTTGAACATTGGAAATTTTGCTATTTATATTTTGTCCGACGGGTTTTTCGGACTGGATGGCGGCGCAATGTTTGGCGTTGTGCCGAAACCGTTATGGGAAAGGACAAATCCGCCGGATGAGAAAAACCGTATAAAACTGGCGTTGCATCCTCTCTTGGTTGTCACCACAACCGAACGGGTGCTGATTGACACGGGAATCGGTGATAAGTTTGATGCCAAGTTTGCCGAAAGGTTTCGGATTGAGAAGACCGATACCCTACTCAACTCTCTTGTTACTAACGGATTCAAACCCGAAGATATTACTGTGGTTATTCTTACCCATCTCCATTTTGACCATTGTGGCGGTTCAACAATAATTAAAGGAGGAAAGCCAGTGCCAACATTTCCCAATGCCCGTTATATAATTCAAAAGACAGAGTGGCAGGAGGCGTTGAACCCCAATCGCCGCTCTCGTGCCTCCTATTTACCCGAGAACTTTTTGCCCATTCAGGAGTCAGGGCAATTGGAACTGATTAACGGTTCAAAGGAGATTTTGCCGGGAATAGAAGTTATTCATACCGGAGGACATACCAAGGGTATGCAGATTGTTCGGATTAGAGACGAGGATAAAACCGCTATCTTTTGGTCGGATATGATTCCGACCCGGGGGCATATACCGGTTCCCTATATTATGGGGTATGATCTGTTTCCGTTAGACTCAATGGAAAATAAAGAACGGCTTTTAAACCAGGCGATTGCCGAAGGTTGGATTTCATTCTTAGAGCACGACCCGGAATTTTCAGTTGGAAGGATTTTTAAAGATGGAGAAAATTTTCGGTTTGAACCAATTGAATAGCCGTCTCGGCCAAAATCGAGGCGATTTGTCAATAGAAAAGGAGTAGATATGAATAATTGTGATTGGCGGAAAAAATATCAAGTTAAAATAAAAACCGCTCACCAGGCACTGGAGGTCCTTCAACCCGGGGATAGGATTTTCATTGGCTCAGCCTGTGGAACTCCCCAGAAACTGGTTCAGGCGCTGGAGGAAAGGCCGGTGGAGGATGTGGAAATTACCCATCTTTTGACTCTTGGCGTAGCGCCTTATGCGGAGGAGAGGCTTGCCGGGCGCTATCGGGCAAACTCATTTTTTATTAGCGCCAATGTCCGGGATGCGGTCCAACAGGGTAGAGCGGATTATACACCGATATTTCTTTCAGAAATTCCCCGGCTCCTCCGTTCCGGGCGACTGCCGATAGATGTTGCCCTGATTCAGGTTACACCTCCTGATGAGCACGGATTCTGTAGTTTTGGTGTTTCGGTGGATATTACTAAACCGGCGGCTGAGGTCGCCCGTCATATTATTGCCGAAGTTAACCCCCAAATGCCCCGCACTCTGGGCGATAGTTTTATCCATATTTCCCGGATTGAGGCAATAGTAGAGAACGATGCCCCGATTTATGAGTTTGTCACACCGGGAGAGAGTGAGGTCGCCCGACGCATCGCCAAAAATGTTGCCGACTTAATTCCTGATGGTTCGACAATTCAGGTTGGTTATGGCGGAATTCCCAACGCCCTTTTGTCCTATCTTAAAGACAAAAAGGATCTTGGTGTCCATACTGAGGTTTTTTCCGATGGTATCATTGACCTGATAGAGGCAGGGGTGATCACCAACAGAAAGAAGACACTCCATCCAGGAAAGGTGATCGCCTCGTTTGCCATGGGTTCCCAGCGTCTTTATAACTACATTAATAACAACCCAATGTTTGAGTTCCATCCCGTTGACTATACCAACGACCCGTTTGTTATCGCTCAGAATGATAAGATGGTCTCAATCAATTCGGCGATTGAAATTGACTTGACCGGGCAGGTGTGTGCCGACTCAATCGGTTACCGGTTCTATTCGGGTATTGGTGGTCAACTTGATTTTGTCCGTGGTGCGGCGCGTGCCAAGGACGGTAAACCGATAATTGTCCTTAAATCAACTCGTGAGAACGACCGGTTTTCAAGAATTGTTCCGGTCCTTTCTGAGGGTGCCGGTGTGGTAACTTCTCGGGGTGATGTGCACTATGTTGTTACTGAGTGGGGGGCGGTAAATCTCCATGGCAAGTCAATCCGCGAGCGGGCGCTGGCGCTAATTTCCATCGCCCATCCCAAGTTTCGTGCCGAACTTATCAAGAAGGCGAAGGAAAGATGCTATGTCTATCAGGACCAGCCCGAAGAGGCGCTGATTTCTGCCCGGTATCCCGAAGAGTTTGAGACAAAAGTTAAAATTCGCGATGGTAGTATTATTTTCATCCGACCGATTAAACCGACCGATGAACCGGCACTGCGGGAACTATTTTACTCCTTTTCTAAGGACACAGTCTTTTACCGTTTCTTCAGTTATATCCGGGCAATGCCCCACGAGAAACTTGCCAAATTTGTCAATGTTGACTACGAAAGAGAGATGGCGCTGGTGGCGGTTGTCCAGCATAATGGCGAGGAGCAGATTGTCGGGTCAACCCGTTACTATGTTGACCCAGCAACTGGGCTGGCCGAGTTTGCCATTGAGATTCAAGATGAATTCCAGAATAAAGGTATTGGCACCGCCCTATTCAACCATCTCATCCGAGTTGCCCGGATAAAGGGGGTTAAAGGATTTGTTGGTTATGTCCTGGACTCCAACACCCGCGCCTACCGATTGGTGACAAAAACCGGTTTTCCCCTGGAAACAAAATGGGAAGATGGTGTTTATACTTTAACCCTGAGGTTTGAAAAATGAGCCCAGATTCTCTTGACTTTATTTTCAAACCTCGCTCTATTGCGGTGATTGGCGCTTCAATTCGGGAGGGTTCGGTTGGCAGAGCGCTTTTTGCCAACATCCTTTTCAATGGCTACACCGGAGTAGTTTATCCGGTAAACCCTAAAGCAAAAAGCATCCTCGGGGTAAAAGCCTACCCTTCTATCCTTGATGTTGAGGACGAAATTGATTTGGCGATTCTCATCGTCCCGGCGATCACCGTCCCGGCGGTTCTTGCCGAGTGCGGACAGAAAAAAGTAAAAGGGGCAATTGTCATCTCGGCTGGATTTAAGGAACTGGGACAGACTGGTGCTGCGTTGGAGCAGGCGGTTAAAGAGCGGGCACGCACCTGGGGTATCCGACTTATCGGTCCTAACTGTTTTGGAATGATTAACACCGACCCTGAAGTTAGACTTAATACCACTTTTGGCAAGGTTATGCCGCCACCTGGCAACATCGCCCTCATCTCCCAATCGGGTGCGGTTGGTGCCAACGCTCTGGAATATGCTGCGTCCGAAGAGGTTGGTCTCTCAAAGTTTGTTTCTATTGGTAACAAGGCGGATATTAATGAGTGCGACCTCCTGGCTTACTTAAAAGATGACGAAAAAACTCAGGTGATCGCCTTTTATCTTGAAGACCTGGTCAACCCGGCGGAGTTTATGCGGCTTGCCCGGGAGATAACATCTCATCCCAAACACCCGAAGCCTATCCTCGCCATTAAAGCGGGTAGAACAAGAGAAGGTGCTCGTGCCGCATCCTCCCATACCGGGGCGCTTGCTGGCTCAGATGAAGCATATAACGCCTTCTTTGCTCAGGCACGCATTCTACGCGTTGAGACAGTGAATGAACTGATTGCTAAAGCAGCAGCATTAGCCTATCAGCCTGCACCAAAAGGTCCGCGGGTTGCCATCATAACTAACGCCGGTGGTATTGGAATAATGGCAACCGATGCCTGTATCCGCTACGGTCTAAAGATGGCGTCGCTTTCAGAGAAAACCCGCACCGAACTGAAAAAAGTCCTGCCGCCTGCGGCTGCCACCAATAATCCGGTGGATATCATCGGAGATGGAGATGCCAATCGCTACCGTGCCGCATTCCGAATTCTTCTCCAGGACGAGAATGTTGATGCCCTCATTCCCATCTGGACGCCTACCGTTGTGGCTGAGGCAATTGATGTTGCCAATGTTATCGCTGAAGAGGCACAGAAGTCGGAAAAACCTATCCTTGCCTGTATCCAGACGATGGGCGACAATACCGCGATAAGGCGAACCCTGTTACGCGACCGCATTCCCCACTTCCTCTTTCCGGAAAATGCCGCCCGAGCGATGGCAGCGATGGCAGAATTTGCCCGATTGAGCAAAAGAGGACCTGGTAAAATTGTTCATTTCAAAGACACCAACCCAGAAAGGGTAAAAGAACTTCTCGCTCGGGCAAAAAAGCGCGCTAGGCAATACCTTTCCGAGCCAGAGTGTTACGAAATTCTGAAAGCCTATGGTCTTCCAGTGCTGGAGTTTGAGATGGTTCAAAATCTTAACGAGGCGCTTCATTCTGCCCAGAGAATCGGTTATCCAGTTGTTCTTAAAGTAGTTTCCCCGGATATATTACACAAAACCGAGTTTGGCGGCGTTAAGGTCAACATCAAAAATGATGAGGAGTTAAAAAATGCCTTCTCGGCGATAAGTGAATCGGTGCAAGATAAAAAACCAAATGCCGAGGTATGGGGTTTTATGGTGCAGAAGATGGCACTTCCCGGAGGGCTGGAAACAATTATCGGGATGAAACGAGACCCCCATTTCGGACCGCTCTTAATGTTTGGATTGGGTGGTATAATGGTTGAGGTGTTGAAGGATGTGGTATTTCGGATGGCGCCGATTAATGACATTTCAGCAGAATCAATGCTCACCAATATTAAAGCCTATCCGCTATTAGAGCCTTTCCGGGGTCAACCGCCAAGGGACAAAAAGAAAATCATAGAGTCCATCCAGCGTCTTTCCCAACTGGTAACCGACTTTTTAGAATTTGAAGAGATTGACATTAACCCGTTTCTGGTCTATTACGAGGGACAGGGCGCAGTGGCAATTGATGCCCGGATTCTCTTGCGCTAGCCCACTACCTTTTCCCGCATAGAAATTGAAATTATTGTGGCAAACTCCGAACTTATAATTTTTATGGTATTATGTGAGTGCTTGACTGGTTTAAAGGTTTGGTTATGATTTCATAATTTAGATTTTGAAAGAGAGGCAATTGTGAAACAATATAATGTAGAACAAATTCGGAATATTGGCTTTTTTGGTCACGGCGGCTCGGGTAAGACATCGCTCGGCGAGTCGCTCCTTTACACAATGAAACAGAACACCAGACTTGGTTCGGTTGATGCGGGAACTTCCCTTTTGGATTATGATGAGGATGAGGTTGCCCGGAAGATAAGTATCAATCTATCTTTGGGATATGGTGAGTATCGGGAAACTTTAATTAACCTTTTGGATACTCCTGGTTATGCCGATTTTTTTGGCAATGTCGTTTCCGCAATTCGGGCGATTGACAGCGGGGTAGTGGTGGTGGATGCCACCTCCGGAGTTGAGGTGGGAACGGAAATGGCTTGGCGCCGGTTGGACGAAGCCCATCTTTCCAGAGTGGTGTTTATTAATAAACTCGCCCGGGAGAATACCAGTTTTGACCGAACCGCTGAGGAGGTGCGGAAGGCTTTTGGCACGAGAATTATCCCGGTTTTTTTGCCCATTGGCAGCGAGGGAAATCTAAAAGGGGCGGTTGACCTTTTAAATGATCGGGCTTACATCTATGAAAAAGGCTTAAGAAAAGAAACGGCGGTTCCGGCGGAGATGTCGGCTTCAATCGCGCAATGGAAGGAAAAGTTGATTGAGGCGGCAGCCGAGGTGGATGAGGGTTTGACGGAGAAGTTTCTGGAGGGTGAGGAGATTACCCCGGAGGAGATGCGGCGGGCATTGCGCCAAGGGATAAAGGCAGGTGTGGTATATCCAATGTTAGGTGGCGATGCGCTAACTCAGGTTGGCGTTGACCTTTTGCTTGATGTCGCCTGTGACCTTCTACCCAGCCCTAATGATATGCCAGCATTGACCGGCGTAAGACCGGCAAGTGGCGAGGCTGTTGAAATTAAGGCAGAACCTGATGGTCCGGTTTGTGCGCTGGTCTTTAAAACGATATCTGAAGCCCATCTGGGTGATATGCACTATGTCCGGGTCTTCCGGGGAAAACTGGAATCGGGAATGGTTGTTTTGAACGGAACGAATCAACGCGAGGAGAAGATTAATCAGATATATGTTGTCAAAGGAAAAGAACGGACTGAGATTGGTCAGTTGACTACTGGGATGGTCGGTGCATTAGTGAAACTTCGGGATACCCATACCGGCGATACACTTGCCGACAAAAGGGAGCCAGTCCGATTGTCCCCGATTGTTTTTCCTAAACCCTCAATCTCGGTTGCGATTGTGCCTCAGAGTAAAGGGGATGAGGAGAGAGTGTCCAATGGGCTGGCGCGTTTACACGAGGAGGACCCGACCTTTTCTTATGAGTATAATGTTGAGTTAGGACAGCAATTAGTTAATGGTATGGGTGAATTGCACTTGGATGTGATTGTGGGCAGGTTAAAGCGACGGTTTGATGTGAATGTTGAACTGGTGAAGCCAAAGATTCCTTATCGGGAGACAATTGTTAAGAAGGCAGAGGCACAGGGGAAACATAAGAAGCAGACTGGTGGGAGAGGACAGTATGGTGATGTTTGGCTTAGGATTGAACCTCTGCCAAGAGGGAGCGGATTTGAGTTTGCTGACGAGATTTATGGCGGGGCAATTCCTTCTAAATACATACCGGCAGTGGAAAAAGGGGTAGTTGAAGCGATGGAGAAGGGAGTTCTGGCCGGCTACCGAATGATGGACATTAAGGCAACAGTTTACGATGGTTCTTATCACGAGGTTGACTCCTCTGATATTGCCTTCAAGATTGCCGGCAGTTTGGCGTTTAAGAATGCTTGTGAAAAAGCCGGTGTGGTACTTTTGGAACCGATAATGAATGTTGAGGTTACTGTTCCGGACCGTTATACCGGTGATGTTATGGGTGACCTCAATGCCCGGCGGGGAAGGATTATGGGGATGGAGGCGCAGGGTGGTCTGCAGGTGATTAAGGCACAGGTGCCACTAGCGGAAATGTATAAGTATTCCAACAGTCTTCGTTCAATGACCCAGGGTAGAGGGTTTTTTACAATGGAGTTTGACCATTACGAGGAGGTGCCACGGGAGTTCGCTCAGCGGATTATTGAAGAGGCGAAGCGAGCAAAAGAGGAGTCTAAGGAATAACTTTAAGCAATATTTTAATATATTTCATACCAGGGTCTTTTGATACGAGGGCGAAATAGAAGCCCGAAAATAATGCCGGTAGCAAAACCGCCGATATGGACGAAATAGGCGATGCCACCCCCGGTCCCTGGTGTTGAGGAACAGCCGTAGAGTAGTTGAAAGACTATCCAGAAGCCCAAGAGTAAAAAGGCGGGTAGATAAACCAGACGCAGGAAGAAGAAAAATGGTATTAGGGTTAAAATTCGTGCTCGGGGGTAGAAGATAAAATATGCGCCCATTATTCCCGAAATCGCACCCGAGGCCCCGATTGTGGGAATCGTTGAGTAAGGAGCGACGAGGACCTGTAAGAGGCTACCAGCAACGCCACAGGTAAGATAAACTACCAGATAGAAAAAGTGCCCAAAGGCATCTTCCACATTGTCGCCGAATATCCAGAGATAGAGCATATTACCGATGAAGTGTCCCCAGCCCCCATGCATAAACATTGAACTAAACAATGTCCAGAGTCTCTTTCCCTGGATGATAGCGGCGGGCATCATTCCGAATTTTTTTATCTGCCACTCAAACATTTCCGGGGAGCGGGTGAATTGAAAAATCCAGACAATGGCGCAGGTGGCGATGAGCGCATAATTGATAAATGGTCGGCGCGAGGACTTAATATCGTCGTGCAGGGGAATCATCTATTTTGGATTTTGGGTTTTGGAACAAGTAGCGTTACCACCAGTGCTGAGACACTTTTGTTTGGCAGGGCAAATCTGGTGCCCTCAGTGGTTTTTGCCTTAAGACCGATCATATTTTCGCGAAGTTTCAGAAGGGAGGCAAGTGTCTTTCGGAGTAATGGCGTATGGGGAGCCAGTTTAGGTCGGTCACAAACTATTACACAGTCAATTTGTGCCAGGCGCCACTTTCTCTGTCTCATCTTTCTAAGGACCATCTTCAACAGATTACGGCTGTCTATGTTCTTATATTCCGGGCTGGTAACGGGAAAAAGGACACCAATATCGGGCAGGGCTAAGGCGCCCAGGATGGCATCCATTAAAGCGTGAAGAAGAACATCGCCATCAGAATGTCCAGAAAGTCCTAAGTGATAGGGGAGAGGTGTGCCGCCGAGGACAAACGGGCGTCCTCTTTTTAACTCATGGGCGTCAAATCCGATGCCAATACGATAAGGAATTTCATCATTCAAGTTAACATATTCTATGTGAGACTGAATTGCTGGTCAACAATGAGAACTTCATTTGTGTTTATTTGACTGTTGCCCTATTGTTATCACAAAATGTTGACAAATTTTCAGTATTAAATAAAATTACCTGTAATGAAAGTTATAGTTAATGGTGAATCGCGCCAAGTGGAACCGGGTAAGACCGCGGGTGAATTGCTTGCCGATCCGGAGGCGATTGCTGCCCGGGTTGATGGCAGGCTGGTTGACCTTTCGTTCCGGATTGATAAGGAAGCCACAATAGAATCGCTGCGGTTTGATTCTCCTGAGGGCAGAGCAATCTTCTGGCATTCCGCTTCCCATTTGATGGCCCAGGCGGTGAAGCAGTTATACCCAATGGCAAAGGTGACAATCGGTCCGGCGACGAATGAGGGGTTCTATTACGACTTTGATGTCCCGGTCCCGTTTACGGAGAATGATTTGCCGAAAATTGAAAGGAGAATGGCTGAACTAATCCAACAAAAAATTCCCATTGTGCACAAGATGCTTTCCCGGAAAGAGGCGATGGAACTTTTCTCCAAGCGGAATGAGAGTTATAAATTGGCAATAATTGAGGAGATTCCTGACGAGATGATTTCAGTTTACGAGCAGGGTGATTTTGTTGACCTCTGTCGTGGTCCCCATATTCCGGATACCAGCAGAATCAAGGCTTTTAAACTGTTGAGTGTTGCCGGGGCTTATTGGCGGGGTGACGAGAGGAATCGGATGCTTTCCCGGATTTATGGTGTGGCTTTCCCTGATGAAAAAATGCTTAAGGATTGGCTCAACCGGCTTGAGGAGGCTAAGCGCCGCGACCACCGAAGGCTTGGTCCAGCACTTGACCTTTATAGTTTTCATGAAGAGGCGGGTGCCGGTTTGGTATTCTGGCATCCCAAAGGCGCGACAGTTAGAAGGTTGATTCAGGATTTCTGGGAAAGGGAGCACCTTGGCGCGAACTACCAACTGGTGGTAACGCCTCATATTGCCCGAAGCGAACTTTGGCACCGTTCCGGCCATTATGATTATTACCGGGAGAATATGTATGTCATCCCGGTTGAGAATGAGGAGTATGTTTTGAAACCGATGAACTGTCCCGGTCATATTCTGATTTACCGGCGAAAGGTTCATTCCTATCGCGACCTGCCATTGCGAATGGCTGAGTGGGGAACGGTTTACCGTTATGAACGCTCGGGAGTGTTACACGGTATGATGCGGGTGCGGGGTTTTACTCAGGATGATGCGCATATCTTCTGCACTAAGGAGCAGGTGGACGAGGAGATCTATGGGGTAGTAAACCTTTCCTTAAAACTCCTTAGGAGGTTTGGTTTTGATAAGTTCAGTATTGTGCTTTCGGTTCGCGACCCTAAACACCCGGAAAAATATCTTGGCTCGGACGAAGAGTGGCAGGTGGCGGAGGATTCGTTAATAAAAGCACTTAATCGTTTGGGGCTGAATTTTCACCGGGCCGAGGGTGAGGCGGTTTTCTACGGTCCAAAGATTGATATCCATCTTGCCGACTCATTGGGACGGGAGTTTCAGTGTTCTACCTGCCAGTTTGATTTTAATCTTGGCACTAAGTTTGACCTATACTATATGGATAAAAATGGTAGCCATCAGCCGGTGTATTTAATTCACCGCACGGTCTTGGGCAGTATTGAGCGGTTTATGGGGATTTTGGTCGAGCATTATGCCGGGGCATTTCCCACCTGGCTAGCACCAGTCCAGGCGCGTGTTCTAACTGTTACCGAGAAAGAGGCAGATTACGCCCGGAAGGTTGGGCAAATTCTTGCCGCTGAGAAGATAAGGGTTGAAATTGACTTTAATAATGATAAAATAAGTTATAAGATCAGTGAAGCGGAAAGAGAAAAAATTCCCTTTATTGTTATCGTCGGTCCTAGAGAGGCAAAAAGCGGCAATGTTTCGCTCCGCCGACATAAAAAAGGGAGTTTAGGCATTATGCCCTTGGAAGAGGTAATAAACCAAATAAAGGAGGAAAACTCTGCAGGAACAGTATAGTAGTATTGATAAAAATCAAAGAGAAAAACGAGAAAACCGACCGAAAGTAAATAACGAAATTGATGTCCCTTATGTTCGGGTTCTGGATGCAGATAAACATCCGATTGGAATTATGCCCACTCGTGAGGCACTGATGTTAGCGCAACGACAGAATTATGACCTGGTAATGCTGGCACCGAAAGAAGAACCCCCGGTTTGTGGAATTATGGATTTAGGTAAATATCTTTACGAACAGAGGATCAAGCAACGGGAGAAGAAGAAAAAACAACATCAGACACAGGTCCGGGAAATAAGAATCAACTTGAAGATAGATCGGCACGACTACGATGTTAAGTTGAAAAAGATGCGGGAATTCCTTGCTGAGAAAGACCGAATTCGTTTAATCCTCTGGTTACGCGGACGCGAAGTCCTTCATACCGATATGGCTTATAAACTGCTCGAACGCATCCGGAATGACCTTTCCGATGTGGCAAAGGTGGATGGTCAGATCAGGTTTCAAGAGGAAGGTAGGAAGTCAATTCAACTGATGTTGGTGCCAAAATGAAAATAAAGCAGAAAACGCTCAGTTCGCTAAAAAAGCGAGTCAAAACTACCGCTACGGGGAAATATCGCTACTATCCCGGCGGAACCAGTCATAACAACCGGATAAAAAGTAGCAAAAGGAAACGCCTGCTCCATAGAGCAGCGATTTCTTTATCTTTGCGCAAGAGGCTAAAGAGACTGCTTCCCTATATGTAAAGGAGTTTTATGCCACGGGTAAAAACAGGACCGGTCACCAGAAAGCGGCGAAAGAAATGGTTAAAGCAGGCAAAGGGTTACTGGGGCGGAAAATCCCGATTATATAAATCTGCCCGGTTGCAGGTTATGCATGGACTTTTAAGTGCCTACCGCGACCGTAAGCAGAAGAAACGTGTTTTTCGTTCCTTAATGATTACGCGGATAAACGCCGCCTTAGAGCCGCATAGTTTAAATTATAGCCGATTCATTCACGGGTTAAAGGTTGCCGGAGTTGCCTTAGATCGCAGCGTCCTTTCCGAGGTGGCGGTTCAGTCGCCAGAGGATTTTGCCCAGTTGGTGGAACTGGCAAAAGAGAATCTACCTCTCCAAAAATAGAGTAGGGCACTCTGCCGATGCAAACTTAAAGGTTTGCATCCGGAGGTAATCCGGTATAACAAGCCAAAAGAGAAATCGGGGCGACCAGATTTGAACTGGCGACCCCCAGCACCCCAAGCTGGTGCGCTAAACCAACTGCGCTACGCCCCGACAGAGAAATTTTATAAATTTATTTATTGCGGTCAAGAAGACAATATTTTTGGTAAGGAACCACCGTCAGCCAACAAAGTTTGACTACCGGCACAATTTATTTAATATTCGGCGATGCGTATTGTCGGGTTTATCCCAACTTCTCTCGTTGACTGGGACGGAAAAATTACTTCAGTTCTTTTCATCGGGGGTTGTAACTTCTGCTGTCCATTCTGTCACAATGCCACAGTAGCAAATGATGACCCAAAGTTACCCAGTATTTCTTGGCAAGAGATTAAAGACTCCTTGGAGCAGAAACTTGGCTGGCTTGATGGTGTGGTGTTGACCGGCGGCGAGCCGTTAATGCATCCAGAAATTTTTGAACTATCCTCACGGATTAAAGATTTAGGATTAAATATAAAGATTGATACCAATGGCTCTTTTCCCTATCCACTGAGAGAGGCACTGGCGTTAAAACTGGTTGACTTTGTTGCGATGGATATCAAGGCGCCGTTGAATGAGCGTTATGCGGTTGCCGTCGGGCGTCCACTACCTTCCCTAGCAGCGATTCGCCGCTCAATCAAACTTCTATTAGAGACTGGAATGGATTATGAGTTTCGGATTACGGTTGTGCCGGGGCTGGTGAATCCCAAGGACATTGCCGAGATTGGCGCGGTGTTAAAGGGAGCAAAAAAAGTAATTTTACAGCAGTTTGTTCCGGAAAATGCCCGGCTGAAGCGTTTTCAAAGGAAAAAGCCTTATTCGCTTAAGGAGGCGGAGGCAATGAGGGAAGAACTTGCCAAGTTTGTTAAAGAGGTCAAACTGCGGGGCAAGTTCTTGTGAAATGTCAATCCAAACACATTAGTAAAACTGTTTATTATCGCCTGCCGAACATCACTCATAGCTATTTTCTCACCTTTTAGTTCCTCAAGTGCGGTAATTTGGCTGGCGTTTAAGCCACAAGGGTTTATGAGATAAAATCCGGAAAGGTCTTTTTTCACATTGATCGCGAACCCGTGCAGGGTGATACCTTCCCGGACGGCGATACCGATGGAAGCGACTTTTTTTTCTTCCACCCAGATGCCAATCTGTTTTGGTTTTATTGTTGCCTTTACCCCGAAATTTCTTACCGTCAGGATTAGCGCCTCCTCAATTTTCTCCACAAAACGACGCACGCCGATATTACTTTGGTTCAGCCGGAAGATTAAATAGCCAACTAACTGACCTGGTCCGTGATAGGTGATGTCACCGCCTCGTTCAGTTTTATATAGGGCAATCCCCCTTCGGGTGAGTTCCTGTTCAGAAACAAGCAGGTTTCTTTTGTCCGCTCTTCTTCCTAATGTGATAACCGGTGAATGTTCCAATAGAATTAGGGTATCTTCTACAGCACCCTTCTGCCGGAGGTGGTGGAGTTCATATTGAATTTTTAAGCCCGTTTCGTAATCAACCACTCCCAATTCAACAATTAATGCCCGGCGATTATTGGTTGACAATGTGGATGGCTTTCCCTAAAACCGCTGCACTCGCTTCCCAAAGAAGTTCGCTCATTGTTGGATGAGGATGAACTACTTTGCCTAAATCTTCGGCGGTTAAACCAAGTTCTACTGCTAAAGTGGCTTCGGCAATTAAGGCATCAGCCTGAGGTGCAACAATTTCCACACCGAGAATCTTTTTGGTTTTTCTATCGGCGATAATTTTGCATAAACCTTCAGTTCTGCCGAGGGTTAAAGACCTGCCCACCGCACTAACAGGAACTTTGCTGATGCTGACTTCCATTCCGTTATTTTTTGCCTCGCTTTCAGTGAGACCAACAATTGCCACCTCCGGGTCGGTATAAACAACAAAGGGAATGGCCCGAGGATGGTTCTTAGTTCTTAGTTCTGAGTTTTGAAGAGGTGCAAGTTTTTCTGATAGGATGAGCCCTTCATGCATCGCCTTGTGGGCTAACATTGGTCCGCCCCGCACATCACCAATCGCATATACCCCTTTTACATTTGTCTGGAATGAGCGGTCGGTTTTAATAAAACCCGTTTCCTGTAGTTCGATGCCCACTTCTTCTAAACCCAGTTCAGCGGTATTTGCCTTTCTGCCTGCGGCAACAAGGATTTTATCGGCGATGAGCGGGGTTTTCCCTTCAATGCAAACCTGAACTCCTGCTGTTGATTGGCTCATTTGGCAGGACATTCCTTTAACCCCGAGATGAAACTCCACCCCTTCCCTTTCCATCTGACGCTGGAGCAAATTGGTAATATCTTTGTCAACTCCGGGTAGAATGGAGTCGCACATCTCTAAAACCAGGACCTTTGAACCCAGACGTTGAAAAATGGTGGCAAACTCCAGTCCGATGGCACCGGCGCCAATAATGATTATTTGCCGGGGCAAATCAATTAGGTTTAACGCCGAGTTAGAGTCAATTATGCGCTTGTGGTCTGGCTCTAACCCGGGAAGAACCGCGGGAATAGAACCGGTGGCGATTATCACCTTTGGCGCAGTTATTTTTATTTCGCCGTTATCATTCCTTACTCCAACCGTTTTCGGTTTTAGCAACTTTGCCTTTCCCCTTATTAGTTCTACACCGTTGGTTTTAAACAGGAACTCAATTCCTCGCCTCAGCCGTTCAACAATCCGCCGCTGCCAGGTTCCCAGACTTAAAAGATCAATTTCCGGTTGTCCGAAAACTATCCCCATACCACGGGCTTCAAGAGAGTTACGAACAATTCCTGCGGCGTGGAGAAGTGCCTTTACTGGAATACAGCCGCGGTTCAGACAGACACCTCCGACGCTCGCCTCTTCAACCATTACCACCTTCTTGCCATATTGGGCGAGTCGGATTCCCGCAACATAGCCCGCGGGTCCAGCACCGATTATTACGCAGTCGCTTTCAATGTTATTCAGCGCATCACTCCTTTACCAGAGCGTCCCTTTTATTAACTCCGAGGCGATTACCAACCGCTGAATTTGGTTTGTTCCTTCATAAATCTGGGTAATCTTAGCATCCCGCATCATCTTCTCCACCGGATAGTCTTTCATATATCCATAGCCACCCAAAATCTGAACCGCATCGGTAGTAACCCGCATAGCGGTATCAGATGCCATCACCTTTGCCATCGCTGCCAGCCCGGAGATGTTTTTGACTCCGGCATCGGCTGCCCGAGCCGCCTGATAGACCAGCGTTCTTGATGCTTCAATCTGAATTGCCATATCGGCTAGAATCATTTGGACCGCTTGAAAACTGGCGATTGGCTGACCAAACTGAATTCGCGTCTTGGCATACTCCAGCGCCTCATCCAAGGCACCTTGAGCGATTCCCACCGCCTGAGCGCCGACACCGGGTCGGGTTCGGTCAAATGTTTTCATCGTGTGGATGAACCCCATTCCTTCTTTCCCGCCAATTAAGTTCTCCTTTGGTATCCGGCACTCCTGGAAGATAAGTTCTGAAGTCTTAGAGCAACGGATTCCCATCTTATCCTCAACTTTACCATAGGTGAATCCCGGTGTGCCGTCTTCAACAATAAAGGCGGAGAGACCTCGGGCGCCCCTGTCGGGGTCGGTTGCTGCGATGACTGTGTAGATTTTTGCTACACCGCCATTGGTAATAAACTGCTTTGTGCCGTTTAGGACATAGTGGTTACCATCCCGGATAGCCCTGGTTTTAACATTACTGGCATCTGAACCCGCCTGTGATTCGGTAATGGCAAACGCTGCCAGTTCACCCTGGGCAAGACGGGGAAGGAATTTCTTCTTCTGCTCTTCAGTTCCGGCAAGGATGATAGGAAATGCGCCCAGACCGCAGGCGGCATAACTCAATGCTACCGCGCCGTCTATTCGGGAAAGTTCCTCAACCACCAGGCACATCTCCATAATTCCGCCTCCAAAACCGCCATACTCTTCGGGGATATAAACCCCCATCAACCCCAGTTCGGCCAGACCTTTCATTAATTCAAAAGGGAATTCGCCGGTTCGGTCCAGTTCAGCACGAAGCGGTTTTATTTTTTCTTGAGCAAACTTTCTGGCTAAGTTCTTAATCTCCTTTTGACTCTCGGTGAAAAAATAGTTCATACAATTAATCTCCTTTCCCCTCGGCTCCGGTCTTTCCGACCGAGCCATCGGCTAGTGGAGGAATTCCTTCGCTCGGGGCAAGACTTTTACCTAAGCGTTCCTTTAATTCAGCAACAACTCGCAGAACGCCGGCTTTCATTAAAAGTCCAACCTCACGGTAAACTTCTATAGAGCGTCCGATTGGGTCAGGAATCTCCCTTTTTATGTCAGGATACCCACCAAGAAATTTCGTCTTTACCTCGGCCTCCGGGACCATCTCCACGACCCTTTCTTTATGTCTTTCTTCCATCACCAAAACTAAATCAGCGCCTTCCACCATTTCCGGTCGCAAGAGCCTTGCCCGGTGTCCGCTTACATCCACACCCATCTCCTGGGCCACCTCAATGGCAAACTTTGTCGGTGATGAACCAACTGGTGCTTGTGTTCCCGCTGATGTTACGATAACCCTTTCTTTCTTAAATGCCTCTTTGAGGAGCGCGGCAGCAATTGGGCTGCGGCAGGAGTTGCCGGTGCATACCACAAGAATTGAGAAGATGACCCTTGGGCCAATCCGGACCCTTTTACCTATTATTTCCTCCAGTTCAAATATACCCAATTTTCCTTTTTGTTCTACCACCGGTGGATAAAAACGGAAGTTGACAACTGTTGGTCCAGGACCATTCTCATCGTCTTCTACTCTCAGGACGATATTTTTGTCGGTGATTTCCTCATCCGGCTCTAAGATGCTAAACCACAGTCCGGCTGGAGCCATATTGGACAGTTCATTTAAAAGAGGTGATGGAGCAGGGGAAAAGCCATCCTCATCCTCGGCAATAATCACCGCAGGTTTACCCTGGAAAATCTTAAAATCCTCTAATATTTCATTTGCCGGTAATAATCGGAAGGCATGCCCAAATCGCCGAAGTAATTCCTCGCGCTTAAACGCAAGAATACAATAGCCTCCTATCATCGGAAAGAGAACCTCACCTTTCTTTAGCGCCTTAAAGACATCCTTTGACTTTACACTCTTAAGTTTTACTGTCCGACTCACGAGATTTCCTTCAGATGTTTTAGACCTTTAGCGCCGATATCATGGCGATAGTGCATATTGGGAAAGTGAATGAGTCCGATGCCATAGTATGCCCGCTCCTGTGCTTCAGCCAGTGTTTCTCCCAGCCCGGTTACTCCAAGCACCCGACCGCCGCTGGTTACTATTTTACCATCAATTAATTTAGTTCCGGCGTGAAACACTATTGTGTTCTCGCCACCGATAAGTTCACCAGAAATTGGCAGCTCTTTTTGGTAATCCCCAGGATAGCCTGGAGCGGCAGCAACCACACACACCGCCCAGCGTTTGGCAGTTGAGACTGGAGGGGCTGGATTTGACAGGTTACCAAGGGCACACTCAAAACAGATTTGAGCCAAATCTACCTCAAGAAGGGGTAAGATGGCCTGAGTCTCCGGGTCGCCGAAACGACAGTTGAACTCAAGCACCTTTGGTCCACTACTGGTAAGAATAATACCGGCGTAAATTGCCCCGCGATAATCTATGCCCTCTTTCTCAAATGCGGTTAGAAGCGGTTGAAAAACCTCTGCCACTATACGGTTAAGAACATCCTGGGTAACTGCGGGCACAGGTGCGTAAGCACCCATACCGCCCGTGTTTGGACCTTTATCATCATCCAGCAGCCTTTTGTGATCCTGGGAAGGTAGGAGGAAATACACCTTCTTCCCATCGCATAACCCAATAATGGAGCACTCCTCTCCAGAAAGGAACTCTTCAATTACCACTTTTTTGCCCGCTTCGCCAAACTTACCCTCCTTCATTGAACTTTTGAGGAAATTTACCCCTTCTTCATAAGAGTTGACGACGCTTACACCCTTTCCCGCGGCTAAACCTGAAGCCTTGATCACCAACGGAAATTTGCCTTTTTTGAGAAAATCATCGGCTTGTTCAAACTCCTCAAAAACGGTAAACCGAGCGGTAGGAATTTCATATCGTTCCATAAGGTGTTTGGCAAACGCCTTGTCTCCTTCTAAACAGGCGGCCGATGCCTTTGGACCAAACAGCAAAATTCCTTTCTTCTCAAACTCATCTGCTATCCCGGCAACTAAAGGAGCCTCGGGTCCAACGATTGTCAGGTCAACTTTCTTCTTCTGGGCAAAACTGATAATTCCGGGAATGTCTAGGGGGTAAATGTCTTCACATTCAGCCATCCGGGAGATGCCAAAATTTCCCGGCACGCAGAAGACCTTATGTTTGAACCGGGTAAGTGCCCACACTAAGGCATGTTCCCGGCCACCGCTGCCAACAACTAAAACTTTCACCCCTTTAATTTAATCGCAAAACTTCTGCTGTCAACTCTGAATAAGTTAAATACATTTGCGACATTTTGGTTTTTCTCCAGCAAGTAGGGGCAATTCATAAATTGCCCATAGGTAATGGATTGCTTCGCTAAAGCCTGTCCCTAGCGAACAGGCTGACAGCCGTCAGCCGAGCTCGGAATAACGGGGCGGGGGGCAAAACAGGGAAGTCAAAAGCCAAAAGTCAAATCTCAAATCGTTTTGACTTTTTCAATTTGCATTTTGCCTTTTGCCTTTTTTTGATTTGAATTGAATA
>JBDRUH010000024.1:0-20117 GCA_039801225.1 Caldifarciminota bacterium | reverse complement strand
AGTATAAAGCCGGAAGGTTAACTGATAGTTGCCGTCAGGAACTGAATTGCCCAAGGAGTCGGTCAGTTTTCCCTGATAGGAAAGCATCTGGGGAATGGTGATGGCAAAGGAAGAGGTTGAGGTTAAGGGTGCTGCGGTAACACCCTGAGATGGTAAAACAGCCGCATCGTTTGCCGCCCAGAGGAGCCCACTCAGAGCAGCAAGCAACAGCATTAAAACACTGCGCTTCATATATACTCCTTTCGCCCGATTCGGGGCGCTTTAGATATTACCGGACTTATCTGCCCGAGTTGGCTAAACTTGAGCAGCAGAATACTATATAGTAAAAAAGAGTTCCATCAAGTGTATAAGTCAAATTATTGACTTTTATCTGGTATATGTTAAACTAAACTGAAAATAAAAGTTTTTGGACTTTCTTAACACAAATAAAAACCTCTTTCGTCCTGTGTCCAGGTTCCATCGTTCTGGGTTTGGGCGGCGGGCACTGCAATTTTATTTTGTCCTCGGTTTGCTTGGACTCGCTGGGATCTGGTTTTTCTATTCCCAGTTTTTGCTTCTTCATATCTCCAAAACTTGGAAAAAATACACCACCACTCTCGCCACTAAGTTGGAAGAGGAAACACAACTTCGCACCAGAATCTACGCCAAATTTATGAGTCGGATTACCGAACCTGGCGAAATAAGTTCACCAGAACTGGATATAATTTTTGATGAGGTGATTCAGAAAATTGACTTTCCGGTTGTCATTACCGACCCAAGAGGGAACCCGGTAACATACCGAAATCTAACTGATACTTTTTTGAGTGATACTCAAAAAGTAAACTGGTTATTTGAGAAGATAAGGGAACTGGATATTGAGCACGAGCCGATTCCGGTTGTGGTGCAAGAAGGTGACTCTTTGCGCCTGTTGAGTGTAATTCATTATGGGGTTTCGCCCTCAACTATCACTTTAAGGAAAATTACCACCAGCCTGACAAAATCGGTTCGGCAGTTACGATTATTTTCTTTCATTCAGTTATTGCTTTTCTTCGGGTTTATAACAGTTGGAGTATGGGGAATTTTGGCATACAAGCGCCGCGAACAGGAGCACATCTGGACCGCATTAGCAAAGGAGACCGCTCATCAATTGGCAACCCCCATCTCCTCAATTACTGCCTGGCTGGAGATGCTCAAAGATGAGGGAAAGGATGAGCTTGTCCGAGAGATGGAAGAGGATCTTTCGCGGATGAAGGAGGTGCTCAATCGTTTTAGCCGGATAGGTCTGCCGCCCAACCTTGAGGTGCACAACCTAAGTGCACTCATCACCCATTCAGTGGAGTTTGTTCGGCGTCGCACCCCAAAGACAGTGGAGTTGAAATTGCTCGTCAATGACGACCCGCCGGTAAAGGTTGACGGAGTGCTGTTTTCCTGGGCTTTGGAAAATCTCATAAAAAATGGGGTGGATGCAATTGGCGCAAAGGTGGGCACAGTTCAGGTGCGACAGGCGTTGACAGCGGACGGTCGTTTTCTTGAAATAGAAGTAACCGACACCGGTGAGGGAGTAAAAATTAACCGACTTTTTGAACCCGGGGTGACGACCAAGCGCTATGGCTGGGGAGTAGGCTTAACCCTGGCTAAGCGGATTATAGAAGACTATCACCAGGGAAAACTGGTTTTAAAGGAATCCTCCCCGGGTAGAACGGTATTTGGAATATATTTACCAGTAGTAAAAGGAGATTGATGAGAGTCTTATGGATTGATGATGAGATTGACCTCTTGCGGCCGTTTATCTATTCATTAGAAAAAAAGGGGTATAAGGTCAAAACCGCAAGCAACGGACCGGATGGACTTGCCCTTTTGAAGAAAGAGAGTTTTGATTTAATACTTTTAGACCAGATGATGACCGGTATGCAGGGGCTGGAGGTGTTGAAACTGATTAAGGAAATAGACCCTCAGGTTTTAGTGGCGATGGTGACAAAATCGGACGACGAAGCATTACTCAATGAGGCGCTGGGAAAATTGGTGGACGACTTCATCATTAAACCTTTTACACCAGCGCAACTCCTGGCAGTGCTAAAACGCCTGTTAGAAAAGAGGCAACTGGTTGCCGGTCAAATTACTCAAGAATTTCTGGCAATGTTAAACCGGGATCATGAACTAAATACCCCGGAAGATTGGATGGATTATTGCCGGAGATTTATTTCCTGGCGGACAGTTTTATCACGATTCGGGGAAAAATCACTCTTAGAAGTGTCCGAAAACCATTCCCGGGAGATAAACAATCGGTTTGCTCGCTTTGTTGAAAAAAACTACCAAGAATGGCTAAGAGGAAATGGACCGTTGCTGAGTCATCACTTAATTGAACGGGTAGTTAAACCTCTCTGGGAAGAGAAACAGACCTATCTTTTGGTTTTAGACTCAATGCGGCAGGACCAGTGGCAGGCGCTCGCTCCTTTATTGCGAGACTTCTTTGATTTAAAGAGCAGTTCTTACTACTCAATCTTGCCCACCGCCACACCCTACTCCCGAAACGCCATCCTCAGCGGTCTTCTGCCCTTAGAGATTTACCGCCGCTATCCCCGCTGGTGGATTTTTGATGAAACCGGACAGAATCGTTTTGAGTTAGAACTCCTTGGTGAACTTCTCCGCCGAATGGGTTTTAAAGGACGCCATTCATTCCTGAAAATAGCACGAAGTGAAGAATTCACCGCCGCCCGACCAGCCCTCCTTGACCCCAATGTTCGTTTAGTGGTTTTGGTAGTGAACTTCCTTGATATTCTGATTCATTCCATTCACTCCAATCGTTTGCTGGACGAAATCATTCCCAATGACACCGCCTTAGTTGAAGCGACGCGTCTTTGGTTTGCCACATCACCAATTTTTGATTTCCTGCAAGAACTAATAAAAAGAGACTGCCGGGTGGTGATTACCTCTGACCATGGGTTTATTCGGGTGAATCGACCAACCGTAATTTACGGTTCACGGGAAATTTCTGCCAATTTAAGGTATAAACATGGTGCGGCGCTAAGGGTGGATGAACGGGAGGCACTTTTGCTCCACCATCCTGAAGATTTTTTCTTACCTGTTGAACATTCGGGTGTAAAGTATGCTATCGCCAAGTCAGACTATTACTTTATTTATCCGACCAAACCCCGAGAGTATGAGAAAACTTACAAATATACCTTCCAGCACGGCGGTATCTCTTTAGAAGAGATGATTGTCCCTCTGGCAATCCTGACCCCCAGATAGCGTTAGTTTGACAGAAAAATAATGTTTTTTATATTCCTTGAGTGCAGGTTACCGGCGGCAGATTAAAAGGGCGCAGGCTTCTTTATCCGCGCACCGAAATAAGACCAACAAAGGGAATTACCCGCCAAGCGATTTTTAATATCTTGGGTGAAAAAGTAGTTGGTGCCCGAGTGTGTGACCTTTTTGCCGGTGGTGGGGCTTTAGGGATAGAAGCGCTTTCTCGCGGTGCTCGTGAAGTGGTGTTTATTGAGAAAAGCCCCGAGGCGGTACACTTTATTAAGGAAAATCTTAAGGGACTGGAAGGATGCAGGGTAATAAAAGGTGATGTCTGCCGGGTATTGTCAAAGATGAGTAATAAGCAGTTTGATATCATCCTTGCCGATCCTCCTTATGAAAAGGGACTGGTGGCGAAGACATTAGAACTTATTATCAAAAACAGATTGGTTGCCTTAGGTGGTATATTGGTAATGGAGCACAGTAAAAAGGAACCGCCGGCAACTCCCGAGGTATGGGAAAAGTTTCAACAGAGAAGGTATGGCGAGAGTGTCGTAACATTTTTTCGGAGGTGGAAATGAAGGTAGCAGTTTATCCTGGTAGTTTTGACCCGATAACTTTGGGTCATCTGGACATAGTGGAAAGGGCAATTCGCCTCTTTGACGAGATTGTCATTGGGGTAGCGAAAAGAGAGGAGAAAAATCCCCTTTTTTCCTGGGAAGAGCGGATTGAACTGGCAAAGAAGGCAACCGCGAATATGAAAGGGATAAAGGTTGAAGGGTTTGACGGCCTTTTGATAGAATTTGTTCGGAAAAAAGGGGCACGAGCGGTAATCCGGGGGGTCCGAGCAGTGATGGATTTTGACTATGAGTTTCAGATGGCATTAACCAACCGAAAACTGGCACCAGAAATAGACACGATATTCTTCGTTCCCTCCGAGAAATACTTTTATCTCAGTTCCTCATTAATTCGCGAACTGGCATATGCCGGAAGATTTCTCCCCGTAGAAAGACGCGAGGCGCTTCTCTCCTGTTTCGCACCTAAAGTGGTGGTTGAAGCACTACAAAAAAAACTATAAGGTTTGGTTTTCCCTTTCTTAATTGATTTTAAGAACTAATATTTGACCGATGCGGTTTGTTGATGAGGTTGTTATATCGGTAAAAGGAGGAAAGGGTGGCCGGGGTTGTGTCTCGTTTCGCCGGGAAAAGTTTGTCCCCAAAGGAGGACCAGATGGCGGCGATGGCGGTCAGGGTGGTTCGGTAATTTTATTTGGTGATAACCATCTCCAGACTCTTGCTGATTACCTTTACCGCCGGAGATACCGGGCGAAAGATGGCGAACACGGCAAGGGAAAAAACTGCAAAGGTAAAGATGGTGAGGATATTCTTCTTCCCGTGCCGTTAGGCACCGATGTATACGATGCCTTAACCAACGAAAAGTTGGGCGAGGTACTAAAACCCGCTCAGCAACTGGTAGTGGCGAAAGGGGGAAAAGGTGGAAGGGGGAACACCCATTTTGCTACACCAACAAATCAAGCACCTCGTTATAGTGAACCAGGGGAAGAAGGTGAGGAGCGAACCCTTAAACTAATCTTGCGACTGATTGCCGACATCGGGTTCTTAGGTCTGCCCAATGCCGGAAAGTCAACTCTTCTTAGAGCATTAACTGGCGCGAAACCCAAAATTGCCGACTATCCTTTCACCACCCTTACTCCCAATCTCGGTGTTCTCAAAACAAAGGATGTTCAGATTACCGTCGCGGATATGCCCGGAATAATCAGCGGCGCCCATCAGGGTAAAGGCTTAGGGCTGAAATTCCTCCGGCATATTGAGCGAACCCGGATGCTAATTTATGTAGTAGATATAACCACCCATCAGCCAGAAAGAGATTACCTTCAACTCCGCAAGGAGGTAATGCTTTACAACCCTGAGTTGCTCAAACGCCCGGCAATCCTTGTTTTGAATAAAATCGACCTTTTACAAGAGAAGCCTCCTGAATTATCAGTTGATATCCCTAATGTATTAGTCTCGGCACTCTATGGCACCGGCATTGCGAAATTAAAGGAAATAATTGAGAAAACTTTGTCTCACGGAGATGAATAAAAATCTTTTCTTTGACCTTTATGCTGTGCCCAGGATGACCGAATTCCGGCTCAAAAACCTACTTCAAAGATTCAAAATACCAGAGGCAATTTTTGCCGCAGATAAAGAGGAACTATTAACTGTTCCTGGAGTTGATGAAGAGTTAGCCAGAGCAATTCATACTTACCAACGGAGTGAAGATTTATTTAAGCGGATTCTTTGGGCAGAAAAGATGGGAGTGCGGATTCTCAGTTATCTGGATGACGAGTTTCCTATAAACTTAAAAGGAGTTCCTCATATGCCACCGGTTCTCTTTATCCGCGGGGAAGTTATGGAAAAAGACCAAATGGCGGTAGCAATTGTCGGCACCAGATACCCTTCCCATTATGGGAGGCAGATTGCCGAAAAAATCGCCCAACAACTTGCATCTGTCGGCGTTACGGTTGTCAGTGGTCTGGCAAGAGGCGTTGACACCTGGGCTCATAAAGGGGCGTTAGCCGCTAACGGCAGGACGATTGCGGTATTGGGCTGTGGAATTGATGTTTATTACCCGCCGGAAAACAGAAATCTGTGTGAGGAAATCGCCAAAAATGGCGCGGTGATTAGTGAATATCCCTTAGGGATGGAACCTTTAGCAATGAACTTCCCCAAGCGCAACCGGCTTATATCGGCGCTAGCCAAGATTGTGGTGGCGGTTGAGGCGGGTGAAAAGTCCGGTGTTCTGAACACCTGTTCTTGGGCAAAAGAACAGAAAAGAGATGTTTATGCGGTGCCAGGAAGAATCGGCGACGAGCGCAGTATCGGCACAAACCGGTTGATTAAAAACGGCGCAAAAATTTTGACCACTCCTACCGACCTCCTTGAGCAGCTAAAGATAATACCTAAAGAAGAAAAAAGCCCGGCAGAGTTAGCAACAGAGAAGGAGAAGCCAATTTTAGATGTGCTCTCCAGCGAACCGTTACATATCGACGAGATATGCGAAACTATCGGAATGCCGATGCAGGACCTTTTGAGCCTCCTATTTCAGATGGAGGTAAAAGGGCTAATAAGGCAGTTACCCGGGAAGTTTTTCGTTCGCACGGCTTAACTCTCGACAACTTCTAAACTGATGTCGGCAGCGGGTGCCGAATGGGTAATAGCCCCAATTGAAATGTAGTCAACCCCAATTCGGGCAATCGCTTTTACATTCTTCAAGTTAACCCCACCTGAGACTTCCAGTTTTGCTCTACCGGCAACAATCTTCACCGCCTTTTTTAACTGGGGCAGGGTCATATTGTCCAGCATAACCCTTCTTGCACCAGCGGTGAGGGCAGCACGCAACTCTTCTAAGGTTTTTACCTCAATTTCCACGGGCTTTTGGCACTTATAACAGCGAGCAAGGGCTTCTTTTACTCCCCCGACTATTTTGATGTGGTTGTCTTTAATGAGAACCATATCGTAGAGACCCTGGCGATGGTTCTTCCCCCCTCCGCAACGCACCGCATATTTTTCTAAGGCACGCCAACCGGGAAGGGTTTTACGGGTATCAAGGATTACCGCTTTACTCCCCTTAACTCGGGTAACGAACTTGTCGGTGAAGGTTGCAATTCCGGAAAGGTGAGAGAGGAAATTCAACGCCGTTCGCTCTCCAGCAAGTATCGCTCGGGCCGGTCCAGAAACTCTTGCCAAAACCGCCCCCCGCCGGAACCGGCTTCCATCCCGGTAGAACGGCTCAAACTTTGTCCGGCGGTCAACAGTTTTAAATACCTGGGCACAGATCTTTATCCCGGCGAGAATGCCACTGGAACGAGCAACTATATGGGCGGTTACGGTTCTGTCCGAAGGAATGAGCAACTCTGAAGTGATATCACCTGACCCGATGTCTTCAGCAAGCGCCAACCTAATTAACTGACCCAGCGTCATAAAAAGTATTAATGGAAATAATCAATAGTTAATAACAGATAAATCCCTTACACCCTACTCCTTCTCCTTCCCTAATGCGGCTAACTCCGCTACCAACTTGGCATGCCTTTCCCGAAGTTGGCGCTCCTCATCGGCAATTTTTTTCATCTCCGATTCCAGTTGGGCTTTTATCCTTGCCTCTTCTTTTCGCCATGCGGCAAAAGTCTCTTCCATCTCCTTTTGCAATTTGTTCGCCACTTCAGCATATCCTTTCAACTCCTCCTCCGCCTGAACGACCTTTTCAATAAGGTTAATCTCTTCATCACCGATCTTTTTCAATTCCGCTTCAATCCGGGCGCGGAGTTCCGCCCCTTCCTTTGCCCGTTCTTCAATCCGTTGCTCCTCTTCGGCTAATTTTTTGGTCTCCTCTTCCAGTCGGGTCTTGAATTGCCGTTCCAGTTCGGCGCGTTTTTCCGCAAGTCTCCTTTCCTCCTCTTCCCACTTTTTCCGTTCTGTCTCATAGCGGGTCTTAATTTCAGCCGCCAATCTGGAGCGTCTTTCTACAAGTTGCCGCGCTTCACCCTCTAATTTCTTGAGTTCCGCCTCTACCCGGGCGCGGGCTTCTGCCTCCTCCTTTGCCCTCTCCTCAAGCGCCTTTTTTTCTGTCAGCAGCCTCTTGCGCTGGGGGTCAAGTCGGGTGACAATTTCCGTTTCCAACCGGGTTCGTCGCTCATTAAGTTTTGCCTCCTCTTCTTCTATCCTTTTTCGTTCCGGCTCAAGGCGCGCCCGGAGTTTTGCCTCCTCCTTTGCTCGTTGCTCCAGTTCCCGGCGTTTTCCATCAATTTTTTTCCGATTTGGGTCAAGGCGGGTCTTAATTTCTGTTTCCAGTTTGGCACGCCTTTCCCTTATTTTCCGTTCTTCTTCAGCAAGCTTTTTCAGTTCCGCTTCAATCCGGGCACGGGCTTCTGCCTCCTCCTTAATCTGAGCCTCAAGCAACTTTCTTTCCTCTTCCAGTTTTTTCTGCTCCGGCTCAAGTCGGGTCTTTATCTCCGTTTCCAGTTTACTTTTTGTGCTGGAAAGTAACCGCGCCTCTTCTACCAACTTCCTCAGTTCCGCTTCAATCCGGGTGCGTGCTTCTGTTTCCTCGCGAATTTGCTGTTCAAGCAATTTCCTTTCCTGTTCCAGTTTTTGCCTTTCTGGCTCAAGCCGTGTCCTGAGTTCCGTCTCAAGTTTACCTCTCCGCTCAGCAAGTTTTTCAATCTCCTCTTCCAGTTTTTTACCTTCGGTTTCGCTCCAGTTCTTCAGCTCCGCCTCCAACTGGGCACGACGCTCGGTAAATTTCTTTATCTCCTCTTCTATTTTTTTAGCCTCGGTTTCGCTCCAGTTCTTCAGTTCCGCCTCCAACTGGGCACGGCGCTCGGCAAGTTTCCTTGCCTCCTCCTCCGCAGTTGTTTTGCTTTCCGCTTGGACGCGCAGCGTTTTTTTCAACTCCGCTTCCAGCTGGCTCCGCCGTTCGGTAAGTTTCCGAATCTCTTCGTTAAGTTTTTTGCTCTCCGATTCTAAGTTTGCTTTTGCCGCTACTTCCTTTTTAAACCTCTCTTCCCTCTCTCTTCGTTCCTTCTCTATTGCCGCCAGTCGTGCCTTCAGTTCTGACTCCAGTGATGTGCGCCTTTGAGCAATTTTTTCTATCTCCGCTTCAATCGCCCGGCGCTCCTGCTCCAATCGGAGCCTGGCTGATATCTTCTCCTTCGCCTTTTCTTCCTCAAGTAAACGTTCCTCTTCTCGCCTTTTGCGTTCCGCTTCAGCATCGGACTTTACTACTACCTCCTCTCTTACCTTTTCCTCAACAATTTTTACTTCCTCTTCCTCCTTAACCATCGGTATTTCTGCACCGGGCTGGAGAAGTTCTTGGACTTTGGTTAAAAGGTCAACCGGATTAAAAGGTTTGGTAATATAACCCTGTGCCCCCATCTCCAGACCGAGACGGATATCATCCGGAGAGGTCCTAGCGCTCAATATAATAATCGGCACCTTGCTGAATTCGCTTGAAGCCCGCAAAGTTCGGCAGACAGCGTAACCATCCATTCTTGGCAGCATCAAATCAAGAATAATAAGGTCGGGCTTTACCTTCCGGGTTTGAAATATCGCCTGAAATCCGTCACCAGCGGTAATCACCTCATAACCCTGTTTTTCCAGCCTTCCTTTAACCAACTCCCTCATATTGACATCATCTTCTACCACTAGAATTTTTTTAATATCGCCACCCTCTCGCTGGGTCTGCCCAGTAGCGGGTGGGTCATTCCGACGCTTTTTAGGCACTTCACTCATAATTATTCCTCCCTTCCTCTTTGATTGGCAGAATTAAACTAAAACTTGCGCCTTCACCGAGAGTAGAACTTGCCCAGACTTTACCCCGGTGAAGCTCAATGATTGAACGAACGATTGCCAGACCTAAACCAATCCCAGGACCATAAGGGTCAACCCGCTCAAACTTACCGAATATTCGCTCCAGAAATTCACTGGGAATTCCTGGACCTTGGTCGGTAATAGTTACCTTGAGATAGGAGTTGTTGGGGGGAACTCCTTTTTCCGAAAGAATTGGACTGTTGGAATTAAGAATTTCAACCACTACCTGAATAATGCCCCCTTCAGGGGAGTATTTAATAGCATTGTCTAAAAGATTGCTCACCGCCCGCAACAGCCGGTCATAATCACCCAGCACCACTGGGGTCTTCTCAGGGAAATGGCGTTCAATTTTAAGGTTTTTCTTACCGACAATAAGACTAAAACTATCTATCGCCGCATCAAGAAGGCGAGCTATCTCAACCTCTCTAAAACGCAATGTTAATTTCCCTGATTCCATCCACGACACTTCAAGGAGATTCTCAATCATCCTATTAAGCCTATCCACCCCCTCTTGGGCAATGTCCAGATACCGCCGCTGTTTTTTATCCAGTTGACCTCCAGCAGCTTCAGAAAGAAGGGAAAATGCCTCTTTTATTGTTGCCAATGGAGTACGCAGGTCGTGAGACACCATCGCAATGAATTCCGTCTGGATGCGCTCGGTCCGCTTCAGTCCGGAGATGTCACGGAAGAAGCCGAGGAACATCCTTCGTTTGCCATCTTCAATTGGCACCAGACGCAGTTCACACTCTATCTCCTGACCACTGCGAGTTTGCAGCATAACCTCTTGATGCGCTGGGAGGTGACGCAGTTCACGGAGGAACTCCGCAATAGGTTTTTGGTCAGGATGGGTAACAATCTCTTCCAAACTCATTCTCCGCAGCTGATGAGAGCTATAACCCGTCATCTCCTCAAGACGACGATTGACATATACCATATGTTCATTCTCAATGAGACAGATGCCATCAACCAAATTTTCCAGCACCTGTCTGCCAAGCCATTCCGGAAATCCGTTCCGCTGCCAAGCAAAACTTGACTCCAAAAGCGAACCAATACACCAGTTTACTCCATCTATAGTTTGGTAAGTAAGTTTTAATACCACCGGAACAGTCCGATTGTCAATGGTAACAATATTGGTGTTATAGAACTTTCCCATTGGTTCATAAATAGAGGAGTTTTTCAAGAGAGTAGATTCGTTAGGGGGGAAAAGTTCATACCAAACTTTTCCCTTGAGTCTCTCGGGTGAATCATACCCCAAAATGCGGGCAAATGACCGGTTAGCCAATACAATGTATCCTTCTTTATCAGCAACCCAGACCCCTTCCTGAAGGGCATCAAGGAAACTGATCTCTTTTAGTATACCCTCATTAGGCATTTTTAACATATCTTGCCTGGCATTTAAGTCCCAGGAGTTTTGCTCAAGCCAGCGGCTTATAGCTTAATCGCACATACCCCGGAGACTTAGTCAATTATAACCAACAATTACTTTCTGTCAACATCAGAAGTTAATATTAAGTCAACGAGAAGAACGGTGGGACAGGATAAACGCGGTTGTTGACCGGGTCTTAAAACGCCGTAATATAACCAACCGGAGTGAACGCGATGGAAAAAACTCAGATTAACGAAACCCGCCCTTCCGGTTGTAATTTACCCTCTCATCGGTTTGGCGAGCATAATCGAAAGGTCGGTTTTATTTTCCCCGGTCAGGGTTCCCAGTTTGTCGGAATGGGACTTGACCTTTATCAGCGATTTCCAGCCTGCCGCAATGTATATGATAGTGTTGATGATATTCTTGGGTTACCCATCAAACGGCTCTCTTTTGAGGGACCAGAGGAGGAGTTACGCCAGACCCGTTATACTCAGTTAGCGGTTTTAACCCACTCGCTTGCGGTGCTGGCTGTCTTGCCGCAATTACCCCTGACTCTCACCGCCGGACATTCTCTCGGTGAATATTCGGCAGTTTACGCTGCCGGCTGCCTGGACTTTTCTTCGGTGATAAAACTGGTGAAACGGCGCGCTGAGTTAATGTTTGAGGAGGGGGAAAAACGCCCAGGGATGATGGCGGCGGTCCTCGGTCTGGAGGCAAAATTGGTGGAGGAGGTGTGCGAAGAAGCAAAAGGGGTGGTGGTCCCGGCAAACTACAATGAGCCGAAGCAAACGGTAATCTCTGGCGAACCGGAGGCGGTGAAAAGGGCAATGGAAATAGCCAAGAGAAAAGGGGCACTTAAGGTCGTCCCTCTGCCGGTTTCGGGCGCCTTTCATTCTCCTTTACTACAAAATTCGGCTAAAGAGTTTGCCGAATATCTCAACCAGTTTTCTTTTAAGACACCATCCATTCCGGTAATAATGAATGTTACCGGAAAACCAGCCACCACCGCCGAGGAGGTTAAAGAGAATCTTAGCCAACAACTTATTTCACCGGTGCGCTGGGTAATGGTTATTGAAAGCGCCAAGGGAATGGGCTGTCGTGAATTCATTGAGGTTGGACCGGGTCGGGTTCTCGCCGGTTTAGTCAAGCGGATAGACCCGGAATTAAAAGTTATTTCCGCCGGTAAAGTAAGTGAAATAGAAAGCCTTCTCTAGTAACGGAGGTGTTAATGGAATTAAGAACCTTTCTAACGACATTCGCCGCGGTATTCCTTGCCGAATTGGGCGATAAAACTCAGTTGGCAACATTATCCTTTGCCGCTGGATTCAAATCCTTCTGGAGCGTATTTCTGGGCAGCACCTTGGCGCTTACCTTGAGTTCACTGGTTGTTGCCCTCCTCGGGAGCAATCTCGCTCGAATTCTGCCCTTTCGTTGGATTCAGTTTGTTGCTGGTTTGGGTTTTATTACTCTTGGCATCCTCCTAATTCTCCGCAACATCCGCGGATGAAAATCAAGTGTCGCCCCGAAGATTTTCGGGTTGAAGAAATAATCCGTCTTGCTCTGAAACCCAAAGGGCAATATTCAATCTATCGCTTAGAAAAGCGCTACTGGAATACATTAGACCTTATCCACAGGCTAAAATACCGCTACGGTCTGAAAAATCTCTCCAGGGCCGGACTCAAAGACCGGTATTCCCATTCAATTCAGTATCTCTCTTTACTGGGTAAGGGACCGAAAAAAATTACCGAGGACAACTATTCCCTTCTCTTAGTAGGGATGGCGGATGAGCCGGTTACCAGAGATGTCCTCGTAGGTAACCGGTTTAATATCATCATCCGCTCTCTAAATGAAACCGAAATTGAAACGCTCAAACATTCTCTTACCACTGTAAAGCGCTTCGGTTTTTCCAACTACTATGATGAGCAGAGGCTCGGTTCTGCCCGGCACGGTAAAGGTTTTATTGCCCGAAAGTTGATTGAGGGACATTATAACGGTGCCTTGAAACTTTTTCTTGCCACCCCCAGCGCTGACGATGACTCCAATGCCAAGAAACAGAAGCGGCTGTTGGCACTCAACTGGGGCAACTGGGAGAAATGCTACGAATTTGCCCCATTTGAGGGAAAGCCGATTTTTCAATATCTAAGAGAACACCCCAGGGATTTCCTTGGTGCGGTGCAACTTATCCCCAAATCCCTGTTGGAACTGTTTATCAACGCCTATCAGTCTTGGCTATGGAATGAGGTTATGGCCACCCTCTTAATGGAAATGGGTTTAGGAAAAATTACCGTTCCCTATGGTTTTGGTAAACTGATTTTTTATGAATCCCTTTCTTCAGAAGAAGTAAAATATCTCACCCGGCTGGTCATACCGGCACCAGCACCAAAGGCAGAGTTTAAGAGCGAACGGGTAGCCCGAATAACTAATGAAGTTCTTCAAAAGGAAGACCTGGAACTAAAACAATTAAAACTTAAGTTTCGTATTAAAGGGGTTTTCTTTAAGCCTTATGAACGAGCCGCAATCGTATTCCCTCGCCATCTGAAGGTGGGTGCACTTGAACCGGATGAACTCTATCCTAAAAAAAGCAAATTGACCCTTTCCTTCATCCTGCCCAGTGGTTCTTATGCGACGATTCTTATTAAAAGGCTTTGTGCCTCATCTCCACAATGAACCTTTTCTTAACCATTCTCCTTTTCGGTATTATCTCTCCGCCAAGTTTTACATTTGACCCGAACCGCTCCTGGTACACCCTACAAACCGATAACTTCTCCATCCACTTCTCAGCCAAGGGCATTCTTACCGAAGAGAAAATAGCGTTTGCCCAGGAAGTAGCCGGTATTGCTGAAGAGGTTCATAAAACATTTCTTGATAGCCTTGGGTTATCTCCAAAAGGCAAGGTGAACCTGATTATTGCCGATTTTTTAGATTCTTATAACGGCTGGGCGGTTCCGTTACCGGAAAACACGATTACCATAATTCCAACACCACCAAGCGGCAGCCGAACAAATGAGGAGAACTGGCTTAGGGGTTTAATCCTCCACGAATACTCCCACATCCTTCAGATGGATAAATGCGCCGGAGTAAACAATCTCTTTCGCCGGGTGTTTGGTAGAGTGGTTTTACCCAATGCCCTGCTGCCTACCTGGCTCTTAGAAGGCTATTGCATCTATAACGAAACCCGCTTCAGCAACTTTGGACGCCTACGGAGCGCTGAGTGGCAGATGATGCTCAGGGCAGCGGTTAAGGAAAATAGACTTTTGCCTATTGACCGGTGTGGTAGTTACTTCCTTCAAACCTATCCAAATGCACTCGCCCCCTATCTCTACGGAAGCAACTTTTTTGAGCACCTCGTCCGCAAACACTCCGGTCTGAGTTGGGAAAGGTTTAACCTTCTTAACGCCCATCAGTTACCATTTTTTGAGAACCGAGTAGCAAAAAAGGTGTTTGGTGCCCATTTCCCTTTTCTTTGGCAGAACTGGCAGAAAGAACTCATCCCTTGGGTAGATTCAATTGAGAAAGAGTTGAAAAAAATTCCAATAACTAATGTTAAACCACTTACCTACGAAGGTTATAACATTAGTTCACCATGTTGGTCTCGTAATGGCGCGGAAGTTTACTATCTTTGCCTTACTGCAAGAGAGGAGCCGGCGATCAAGGCTTTGAACCTCGGTGCATTGACTACCACCGTCTTATACCGGGGTAGAGTAACTGGTAGTTTAGCCACCTCTTTTGATGGACGCTGGCTTGCCTTTACCCAGACTCTTTTGAAAGAGAACGGCTATGAAGAAAACGAAATTTTCCTCTACGAGTTTGAGACGAAAAAAGTCCGACAGTTGACCTTTAATGAAAGGGCGCAGGACCCGGATTTTGCTCCAGACTCTAACCTCTTAGTATATGTTCGTAACTTCTCAGGGAAGCACGAACTGGTAATTTTGGACTTAAACAACGGGGAGCAACAGGTGATATGCGAAGGAGAAGATAAAACCCTGTATCACCAGCCAAAGTTCTCCCCAGGAGGTAGACTCCTTGCGGTAGGGGTTTGGCGACCAGGAGGATATGCTGACATTGAGTTGATTGACCTCAAAACTGGCTGGACAATTCCTATTACCCAAGACCGGGCCAATGACCTTTATCCCGCTTGGTCAAGGACAGGCAAGTTTCTCTTCTTCATATCGGACCGAACCGGAATTTATAACCTCTATGCCTATGGAGTTGAAAGCAAAAAACTTTATCGCTGCACCAATGTTCAATACGGCGTATTTGAACCAGCAGTTTCTCCGGATAACAAAAAAATCGCTCTGGTATCATATTCTGCCAACGGTTATGACATCGGAATCATTGACCTGAAATTTAAGGAGTGGCACGAAGCAGAAGAGTTCAAAGACCCTTATCCAGAAAAGATACAACAGCCGGTAGCGGTCAAGGGAGAACTCTACTATTACCACCCTTACCCGAGCCTTTTACCCAAATTCTGGCTTCCCTGGTTGTCTTACACCAATAGGGAAAAAGAGTTGGGTGGCCTTTCCTTTGGATGGGATGTATTACAATTCCACAAATACTGGTTGATAGCCGGATATAGGTTTAATACCAAGACGCCATTTTGCCAATTTGGCTATGAGTTGCATCGCTATCGCCCGATTATCCAGTTTGATGCCGATTTTGTCTCCGAAGCACAGAAAGACAGGATAGGTATTTACCTGCCTTTTTACACCACCCGCTGGACCCAAGCGATTGGTTTTGGAGTAAATTCTGAGAATAGGACTGATAGGATGAATTTAATGTTTGATGGTTTCTGGGGCTTCAATAATGACCAGACCTTCCGTTTCTGCGTAGCGCCGGTTCAAGGAAGAAATCTGGGTATCTTTACCAATATGGAAACAAAGCCATTAGCGGGAAAAAATAACCTCATTCGGCTGGTTGGATATTGGGCAGAATATATCGGACGTCCGCCTGCCACCTGGAGCGGAAGAATAAAGTTAACCTTCGGCAGCGCCTTCGGCGACTCCTCCCGGCTCACCGCCTTCTCCTTATCCAACTCATCAGGTCTATTTACCGTAAGGGGATACCCTTCAACCGATTCTTTTCCATCCGGCTCAAATATTCTTGCCGGTGGAATTCAGTTCCGGATACCACTTTTTTGGGCTGAGCGCGGCATCGGCACAACCCCGGTGTTCTTTCGCAACATCAACGCTGCGCTATTCTGGGATGCGGGCATGGCAGTCTCATCCTTCCACTCCTGTATCCATAAACCCGAATCAATCCCTTGGCGCAGCGGTGTTGGACTGGAACTACGGTTTGACTTCCTCATTTTCCATTATCTACCGATTAACTTCGCCACCGGTGGCGCGATAGGACTCACACCAAAAGTTTCCCACCAGTTTTATCTAAGATTGGAAAGCGAAATGCTCAATTTTTCACCAAGATTCACCCGAATGGCGCGAAATCAACTCCCTTCTTCTCTCCTTTAAGGAAACGATAGGGTGAGGGCAAATTTTCTATATTGACAGTAGAACTTTTAAAAATATAATAATTACCAGGGGGCTGTAGCTCAGCTGGGAGAGCACCTGCTTTGCAAGCAGGGGGTCGCCAGTTCGAATCTGGTCAGCTCCATACGCCCCCGGAGATATATTCATCATCCTCCCTAAACACCACCAGAACATCAATACCTCCTTGCTCCGGGGGCGTACCACTTATTGTCGGTTCTGGGTTTTGGGTTGTATAGGAATAATTAGGCGTTGACTACTTCGTCAATCCTGTCCACCTTTCTGCCAGTTCGTCCCGGCGGGGTTTGTAGACCGTCTCATAGAAGTAGTGCTGGGACATAAGCACACCCTTATCATATTTTTTCATAATCTCAACCGCCTCTTTAAACGCCTCATCAAATTTACCTTTAAACCGGCTCTCAACCTCTTTTGCGAAATGCTCTGGAGTTTGAACCTCTGACCCGATGGTAAAGAAAGTTTTACCTGCTATCTCCACTTTATATGCCATCTCATCACCTAAATGATAAACCCCGAAAGACTTTTTAATTTCTTCTACCCCTTTCTTGGCGCCAGCAATTTTTAAAGTAGGTGGTCCAGGTCTGGCGGTAATAAAACCCTTTTTCGCTGCGGCATAAAATATCGCCCGATTCAGACCCCAACTCTTGGCTGACTCAAGTTCTAAACCTAATACATAGGCACGGGCAGCCTGAAGGGTTGCCATCACTTGAAACCTACCTACCGCCATCTTATCTTCTAATTAACACCGATTTAATTTTGCGCCAATACTCAGTTGCAAGAGGACCATCTTGACAAATGACATATGGCGAGTTCAAATGTTTTATTACTATCCCTTCATAACCCTGGCTCAACGATTCCCTTAGATGGAGAGCAATATCCTTAACCGGTTGCCAAACCGTAATTTGAAACGGTGCTGATAAGTGGAATTTTTGGATAATCCGCTTCCGCTCCAGCAATGGCTTATCACCAACAAACTCATTCTCATAAAAGATAACATCAAAAATATAGATTAAAGGCGCCACATTGGGACTCTTGGCAAAAAGTGAAGGGATGAACCGGCGACCATTCTTAGTTGTCAACTCGCAATCTATAATAGACCCAGGAGGTAAAATCTCCTTAATTTGCCCGGCCACTTGATTTAGCCTCTCGGTCCAGTTTGGCTTCTTTTCCAGCCTTCTACCCCAACATTCCAACCTACCATCCTGGTATCTTATTATCTGCAGCCGCCAGCCATCAAACTTCGGCTCATAAATCCAACCGGCATCAACTGGCTCGCCAAAATATGGAATTGGTTGCATCAACCACACCGGACCGGTTAAAGTGAATCTCAAATCCGCCTTTGGAAATCCAGTCTGGTCTAACTTACCCATAACTGGATTGTAGGAAATCCATTTAATCAGTCAACCGAACATACTGAAACAAGAGTCCCCCTACCACCCGCGCCGTCCCCGGTAACGCTTTCTTGGTGCAAAAGATTTTATTGTTGACAAAGAGGCGACTTTCGGTATTTTAAAATCCGTGATTTTTAATCACAAGGAGGAATGTCAATGGCATTTTTAATATTTGTCTTGGCTGCTGTTTGGTTTTTACTCTTCTATCGGATTTACGGCGGGTTTCTCTCCCGCAGTGTTTTCCGTTTAGACGACTCCAGACCGACACCGGCACACACCTTCCGGGATGACCGTGATTATGTCCCGAGCAACCGCTGGGTTGTCTGGGGTCATAACTTTACATCAATCGCCGGTCTCGGTCCGATTGTCGGACCTGCAATTGGTGTCATCTGGGGTTGGGTGCCGGCTTTGCTCTGGATAACATTGGGAACGGTTTTCTTCGGCGGTGTCCACGACTTTTCCTCGCTGGTTCTGTCAATCAGAAACAAGGGGCTTTCCATCGGTGAAATCACCACCCGGGTAATCGGCAAAAGGGCAAAGTTTCTTTTTATGGCGATAATCTTCCTTGAAGTCTGGGTGGTTATTGCCATCTTCGCAATGATTATGGGGATTCTTTTCAAGATGTATCCCAGTTCGGTTTTCCCCATCTGGATGGAGATACCGATTGCAATAACCTTGTCCTATATGGTTTTCAAGAAGGGTAAAAGCCTGGAACTTTGGTCCTGGATTGCACTTTTGGCGATGTATGCCACCGTGGCTTTAGGCGTTTTGATTCCCTTGAGTATTCCTGGCAACAATGCGGTTGTCATCTGGATTGTGATTCTGATGGTTTATGCCTATGTTGCCTCGGTCCTGCCAGTAGAAACCCTGCTTCAGCCCAGGGATTACATCAACTCCCATGAGTTGATGGTCGCCGTGGTTCTGATTTTTGCCGGCGCGGTTGCCGCATTCATCCGCGACCCTGGTCATCTTGGCTTTGTTGCGCCCGCCTTTAATCTCTCCGCAAAGGGGGCACCACCGGTCTGGCCATTTCTTTTTGTTACGATTGCCTGCGGTGCCATCTCCGGTTTCCATTCCCTTGTTACCTCAGGCACCGCATCCAAACAGATTAACAAAGAGAGTGATGCCCGATTGGTCGGTTACGGTGGAATGATTGCTGAAGGAATCCTTGCAGCACTGGTTCTGATTGCGGTTGGTGCCGGTTTTGGCGCTATTGGTAAAGGTTTGGAAGCAGGAATGGCGGTATGGTCACAACATTATTCAGACTGGTCTTCAGCAAGTGGTATGGCGGCAAATCTCAAGGCTTTTGTTACCGGTGCCTCAAATATGATGGGTTATATCTTTGGCAATGGCAGATACGTCCGCGAATTGATGATGACAATAATGGGTGTTTTTATCGTCTCATTTGCCGGCACAACGATTGACACCGCAGCAAGAATCCAGCGTTATATCGTTCAAGAGTTTGGCAGGAGCGCCGGCTTGAACTTTATCACTGGCAAGCATATTGCCACTCTGATTGCGGTTGGTTCGGCGTTTGGTCTGGCAATGGTCAAACCTGGCGGTCAGGGTGCGTTAATCCTCTGGCCACTCTTTGGCACAATCAACCAGCTCCTTGCCGGTCTTGCGCTGGTTGTTGTTACCCTTTATCTGACATTCAAAAAGTCAAAGCCTTTGGTGGCAGCGATTCCCACACTGTTTTTAGTAGTAATGACCTCCTGGGCGATGGTGAAAAACATTCAGGAGTATGGAAGGACTCACAACTGGCTTTTGTTCAGCGTGGGCTGGATTGTCTTTGCCCTGATGGTCTGGCTGGTAATAGAGGCGATAATTGCGCTGATTAGAGGCGCCAAGACCAAGCCCCAACTGGACTGAATGAAACCCTTGACCCGCACCAGAGCGGATTTAAGATAAATTGTATGAAAAATAAAAATTGGATCTCTAAGAACAGAATCGCCGGGGTTGCTTTTTGCAGTGTTGCCCTCCCGTTCGGTTCTTACCGGCAACAAGGGGCAGGACTTTAGCGGCTCGTGACATATCTTATAATCAGTAGATTTAGATATAAATTCTCCCTCTGGACTGACAGAAAATATATTTTGACTTATACATATCATTGACTGTTTTCCTGAAGAGGCTAATATAATTTAATGATTAAGAACCGCGAACTCTTGAGACGCTTTGAAGAGGAATTGATGGCAAAGAAAAAGCCCGACTATCAGGAGAATCTGCGCATCGCCGAGGCGCTCTATCAGGAGGCGGTGCGATTTGGTGTCTG
>JBDRUH010000023.1:0-20700 GCA_039801225.1 Caldifarciminota bacterium | reverse complement strand
ATCCATGAGTCGCTTTATATCCTTGACCCGGATACCTTGTTGTATGTCAATAGATTTAACCGGATTATATAAGATGGCGAGGGATAAATACATATTGTTTAATGCAGGGCTGGGACAGACCGTTCGGCTATGACCTTGCTCGCCAATATATAAAAACTTTTTAACGCTAAGGTTATTCATCAAAACGGCTGCGCGCCATCGCTTGCTGCTACTTTGACTTCGGCTTTATTTCCGATACTATTGAACCAATTAAATTTACCGTGAAAGTAAAACGGTAGAGAAAGAAAAATATGCTTAGAGGTCCTTATCAGAGCGATGAACTGGATTATGTGATAAAAGAGGGCTATCCCGGGGTATTTGTGGTTTCCCGGGAGGGGCAAACGGTTGCCCTTGTCGGAAGGGCGGAGAAAAACCTGCACGCTCATCTGCAGAAACTGTTCAAAAGAAACTGGCATTACCGCTATTTCTGGTTTGAATATGCCTCCTCACCCCAGGATGCCTTTCATAAGGAATGCAGGTATTATCATAAATATCCGCCCAAGGATAAAAACAGACATCCTGTTCCACCTCGCGGTCACAACTGGAAATGTCCGGTGCGGACCTGCCGGGGAGGATAGAGGCAAGTTGGAGGTTGGGGTCAAAGATTCTTCTTAACCTTACCCTATCCCTTATTTGACTTTGGTATCCTGTATGATACCATTTTGGGCTTAAAATGGTATCATAAGATGCACAAAGAAATACTTAAACTAATTCTGAATGAGTTTCAGGAGGCGAGGTTTCCCGATATGGTGCCGCGGGAGTTAAAGGTGCCTTTAGACACGGGCAAAGCGATAGCAATTACCGGGGTGCGTCGTAGCGGCAAGACCTTCTGGCTGTTCGGTCTTGCCCGGCACTTGGTTGAATCCGGGGTGCCCAAACGCCATATCGGATATGTCAGTTTTGATGACCCGCGTCTGTTGCCGGCTGAGGCGATTGACCTTGAACTCCTGCGCGAGGCGCATTTTGAACTTGCCCCTAATGAACGGGTTGGGCCTCGTTATCTGTTTCTTGATGAGGTGCAAAGGGTGTGTAACTGGGAATTGGGTGTCCGTCGTCTACTTGATACCCGAGAGTTTCGGGTGTTCGTCACCAGTTCCTCATCGCAGATGCTTAGCCGTGATATCGCCACCACCTTGCGCGGTCGGGGTCTGAGTTATGAACTATTGCCTTTTTCCCCACGCGAGTTTCTTGCTGCCCGGGGTCTCTCTTTTGACCGTTTCACTTCAGTTTCAAGTCAGCGGTTTGAGGTAATTTCTGCCCTTGATGAGTATTTCAACTTCGGCGGGTTTCCTGAGGTTGTCTTGGAAAAGGAGCCTAATGTCCGTCTGCGGATTCTACGAGAGTATCTTGAGACGATGTTCTTGCGTGACATCATTGAGCGCTATCACATACGGAATCTGCAGGCTATGCGCATCCTGTTCCGTTTTCTGGTGACAAACATCGCCACTACCTTTTCGGTTAACGCCTTCAGTCGCTGGTTGAAGGGCACGGTTCCGGTCATCAAGCGGACGGTGATTAATTACCTTAATTGCCTGGAGGAGACCGGTCTCGTTTTTCTCCTGAGTAAGTTCTCTCATTCCCTAAAAGAGACGATTCTGCGACCACGGAAGGTTTATGTTGTTGACCCAGGGCTACGCGCAGTCCACGGTTTGACATTCAGCAAGGACCGGGGTAGGGTTTTAGAGAATTTGGTCTTTCTCGAACTGCGGCGTCAAGAGGCGCTTGACCCGCTTCTCGGAATTTACTACTGGCAGAATGGCCGGGAACAAGAGGTAGATTTTGTTGTAACGGATGCCGGTAAACCAAAGGCACTAATCCAGGTATGTGCTGAACCGCAGGCGTTTGAGGCCCGGGAGAGAGAACTGGCACCGCTGGAATTGGCAATGGAAAAGTTTGAGATAAGAAAATCAACGGTCATCACCGCTGATTACGAAGGTGAGGAGCGATTGCCTTCCGGATTGGTTCATTTTGTTCCTTTCTGGAAATGGGCTATCGCTTCGGATTGGGAAAGGAGAATTTAACCAATGAGAGTCCTTATTTTTGGTTCGGGTTTGATGGCAAAGCCGATTGCCTATGACCTCATCCGCCAGGAGGATGTGGAGCGGGTTTATTTGATTGATGTGAATGCCAGGCGGCTCAAGGAGTTGAGGCGCTGGCTCAACAGCCCAAAGGTTAAAGTCTATCAGATGGATGCGACCGATAAGAGGATTCTTCCCCTCCTTGGGGAGTGCGGAGTGGCGATAAGTTGTGTCCCTTATGAGTATAATCTGAAACTGACCCGGCTGGCTATTGCGGCTAAGACAAACTTCTGTGACCTTGGCGGTAATAATACCATCGTGCGCCGGCAACTTGCCTTGAGCCCGCTTGCCGAGGAGGCGGGGATAACTGTGATTCCCGATTGTGGTCTGGCCCCAGGGATGACCAATATTCTTGCTGCGGATGGTTTCAATCGGCTGGATAAAACTGAGGCGGTTCACATCCGGGTTGGCGGTCTGCCGCGTAACCCTAAGCCGCCGTTTTTCTACCGGCTACTGTTTTCTGGTCAGGGGCTTTTGAATGAGTATGCCGAGCCCTGTTTAATTTTACGGGATGGGAGAGTAAAGCGAGTGAAGCCGTTGACCGAGCCGGAAGAGATAAGTTTTCCCAAGCCATTTTCCCAACTTGAGGCGTTTCACACTTCGGGTGGTTCATCAACTTTGCCCGAGACCTTTCAGGGAAAGGTGAAGAGCCTTGACTATAAGACGATTCGCTATCCGTTTCATCGGGTGATTTTTCAATTACTGTTAAAGGCGGCGGTGGGGGACTGGCAGAGGTATCCTCGGGCGATACTCGGCTATGCCTTAGAAAAGACGCTCGGGTTTGAGACCGATGATGTTGTCCTATTGCGGGTTGATGTGATGGGCAAAAAGGGGAAAGAGAGGAAAATGGTAAGGTATCAACTGATTGACTATGCCGATTCCAAAATTGGTTTGACCGCTATGATGCGCACCACCGGTTTCTCGGCAGCGATTGTTGCCTTGATGCTGGCAAGGGAAGAGATTGAGGCAAAGGGTGTGCTCCCTCAGGAGAGAGTAATTAATACCTCACTGTTCATTAATGAAATAAAAAGAAGGGGGCTGAAGTTAACCATAAGAAGTCGTTCAGCCCCTTTTGCTAAAAAGTTAGTCCTCTACTAACCTATTTTATCCCGAGTTCCACCTTCTTCTGTTGAAGAACCTTTTTGGCAATCTCAGATAAATCTGGCTTGTAGTGCCTGGAGGCGTTAACAAGGCGCGCGCTGATGTCAAATGTGCGATAGGTGTAGGTATAGGTCCAGAAGTAGCCATAGCCATTCCCTTTAATATTACCTTTAGGGTCTTCTCCCTCATGACAGCCGCTTTCTGCCCCCAACTCAATCCGACCATCACCAGAGAAGACCGTGTCTACATAAGCCGGGAAGATGGTTGTTGCCGGAAGGGTAAAGGAGGTTATAGTGCCGGGCAGATACAGAGTGGTGTCAAGAGAAAAGTAGTCGTATTGATGAGCGGTGTCACGGTAGTAATAGTCAATGTTTATCGTCAGGGAGTAGCGGTCTATTCCGGTTGTGCCCGACCAGGCGATGGGGAGCGGGTTACCCGCTTTCAATGTGAAGGTGTCGCCGGGAGAGGTGAATGTTAATGGATAAGGAACAACGACACTGTCGCTTGAGGCATCGCCGCCCAACTGAGAGACATTTAGCGCACACTTCTTGCCCAATGCGACGCCCAGCTGGTCTTTCCGCCATTCACTATACCATAGATGAACATCGGCGAAAGAATTATAGTTGGTATAATAGTTAGTCAGGTTGAGTGATTCGCTATTTATGGTAACTACCGGCAGGCTCTTGGAGCCGTCTATTTCCACTTGACCTGTAACTGTTGAGTCGCTAGTCAATAAAGCACCTCCTCCTACGACAATAACACCGAGGACCACCGGTTTGCCGGTTGTTGGTGGTTTCTCTTTACAGCCGGGTGAGAGGAGGAAAATCACCGATAACAGACAGAGTATTACTACGATATACTTTGACTTCATTTATCCTCCTTTTGTTGGTATGGATTATTTACTCTAAAAAGGCAATAACACCTAAGGTGTTTAATTATCATTAGTCCTTTATAACCTAAAAAATGAAATTGTCAAGAAAAAACTTTGCCTAGGGGTAAGTATTCTATCAAATAAGACATTGATTTATCAAGGGGATGATTTATAATTTGGCAATGGGTGTTAAAGAAAACCTTGATTTAATCAAAGCGCGCATCGCCCGAGCCTGCGAAAAGGTAAAGAGAAGTCCGGATGAGATTACCCTGGTGGCGGTTGCCAAGGGCAAGCCGGTTGAGATGATTAAGGAGGCGATTGATGTCGGTGTTAGCCATTTCGGGGAAAACCGGGTTCAGGAGGCTCAGGCAAAAATTCCGTTGATTCAGGAAAAAATTGAGTGGCATCTGGTCGGCACCCTGCAGACCAATAAGGTGAAAAAGGCTTTACAACTTTTTCAGATTATTGAGAGCGTTGATTCCGTCCACCTCGCCCAGGAGATTCAGCGTCGCTGTGAGCAGATGGATAAAATTATGCCCGTTTTGATTGAGGTTAATACCTCTAATGAACCAACAAAGCATGGAGTTCAGCCCGAGGGGCTGTTTGATTTAATCAAGGCGGTTTTAGAACTTTCCCGGTTAAAACTTTTGGGTCTGATGACCATCGGTCCGGGCTGGGCGATTGAGGAGCCAGAGGCTTCAAGACCCTGTTTTAAGTTACTTGCCCAACTTGCCGAACAGGCACAGCAGAAGTTTGGTATCGCTCTGCCGCATCTCTCTATGGGAATGAGTGCCGATTTTGAGGTGGGCATTGAAGAGGGGGCAACAATTGTGCGAATCGGCACAGCACTTTTCGGAGCAAGGGGATAAAGATGTTATTCCGAACAAAAAGTAGGGCACTCTGCCTTAGCAGATGGCAAAGCCACTACCTTCTGGTTTGGATTCAATCAAATCCACTTGTAGGGCGAAACTTCAGGTTTGCATTCGGGAAAGCAAGGCTAAAGCCTTGCCCTACATAATACTTTCTCTTGAGCGCTTGGACAGCGAAACCTTTCTGAAACTGGTTGAGGATGAGGTCAACCGGATTCCTGACTTCTTCCGTTCAAAAATAGCGAACCTTCAGGTGATGGTTCTGCCGATTGCGCCCCAAGAACTGGCAGAAAGGTTGGGTAAAGACCCTTGGTCAATCCTCGGTGTTTATCAGGGCGTTCCCTATAACCGCCGCGGTCCATTTTATGGCAATGTCCTGCCCGACACAATAATTATATTTCAGAAGCCGATAGAGGTGCGGTGTTCAACTGAACAGGAGATGCGCGAACTGGTGCGCCGGGTTACAATCCACGAGATTGGGCATTACTTCGGGTTTTCCGATGAGGAACTCTATCGGCTGGAAAAAGAAAAATAAAGGGGCTTGTAACCAAGCCCCTTTAAATAATCGGTTAATTTTACCGGTTGATAATCAACTTCCGGCTTGTTGAACCAGCCGGGCTCTCCAGTCGAACAAGATATACACCTGCGGCGAGTGATTTTAAGTCAACCGCAACTCTTCCGGAACGAGCCGCATCAGAGGAGTAGAGGTTACGCACCAGTCTGCCAGTTGGGTCGTAAATATTCAATTTGACCTTGGAAACTGCTGGTATCTGCCATTTGATTTCCATCCGCTCATTTGCCGGGTTGGTAAATCTCAATTCAGCGTAACGCAGAGTCGGGTTGTAGCCTTCTGTAACACCAACCGGCGGTTTAACTGAGAAGGAGATGAAAAATTCACCATAAGTCCAGGGAGTCCACCCTCCGGGTGAACCGTAATAACTCCGACCATTGGTGGTATCATCGCAACAGGTTGAGGGGTGTCCAGAGGTATGAATTGGCATCACCATAATGTAGAATTCACCCGAAGGGATAGAAACTATTGAGTCAAGGGTATAGGCGAATGGTGGTCCGGGCATACCTGGTGGCGCCTCAAGGTCTGGCGACTCATAGAGAAGGGTCATACCATCACCAGCATAAATTTTGAATCGGAAGGTGGAGTCAGGCCAGGGTTGCTGAGGAAGAAGAAGATAGAACTGGGTTCGCACCCTTTTTATATCTACTGGATACTGAAGACCAAAATTCGCTGGATTGAACTTTGTTCCGCGTTCCGGTCCTGGCCAACAAATCCAGTAGGGTCGGTTGAAGTTGGCATACTCAATCCATCTGGCAACCCCAAGGTTATGGAAGATAGTATCATCATTGGGATACATCTCGCCCGCCGCCTCGGTCCAGACCGAAATCTGGTAATCACCTTCCTCTTGAGGAATTCGCCAGGTAGGGGAGAAGACGATTTGGGCGGTCTGACGCCGTGCCAGTTTGGCGGTGGTGAGCATTGTATCGTCATAGGTGTAACCATTCGGACCGGTGATATGCAGCCGAACCGGTGTGCCGATGGGTAATGTGTCGGTGCCCAGATTTCTGATTACCGCCCTAACCGGGAGGTTTACATCCGGAACGGTCTCCCGGGGCATTGCGAGCCCCCAATAAATCGTTGTCGCATTAACTGTTGGTGGTGTCCAGTCAACAACCGAGCGAATCAGCCAGTCACCCGGGGTTGCATCTTCGGCAAAATTGCCGCCGCCAATATATCGCCACATTCTACCCGAAGGCGCATTGTCCGCCATATCAATGGAAAGTCCGGGGCAATTGGGATAGGAGTCGGCCTGAACATAGAAGATATAGTAGTTTGAACCAACTATTGGTTCGTTGATGGGGATATAATTCCATTGCCCGCGGGTAATGGTTAAGGTATCGGAGTGCCAGAGTTCGGTGCCCGGTGTTCCATTTGGTCCGTCATCGGCAAACACCTTTACCAGTGCTCGGGTACCACCGGGGTCAGGCCAGCCAGAATAGAAGTGAATCAGGGCACCGTCAAGGGTAATACTGCTCGCCGGGCTGATAAACTTTACACCCCAGCCACTACCCGCCTGGTTGTATGCCCAGGCGCTCCAGGCGACATTGTCGTCGTAACGGAAGGTGTCAAGGTCAGGGTTGAAAATTTCCGGGACCGGTGGGAAGATTCCAGGCTCAGGATTGGGAATTTGGTAGTGAAGCGTTGGATTCGGACCGAACCATACTTCGGAGTCCGCCATTGCTATTGCCACACCAATAACAAGACAGGCTAACACTATTTTACGCATTTAACTACTCCTTTCTTTAATAAAGAAGACTAAATCTTTAATCTGCCTACATCGTCCAATGTAGGGCAAACCTTTTGGTTTGCATCATCATTTCATTTACATTTATAATAATAAAAAAAGGTTAAAAGTCAAGTGAATTTTATGGTGTCAGACGGAAGCGGTCACGCGGGAAGAAACTTGCCTCCCGGACATTACTAAGACCTAAAAACTGCTGGGTGAGCCTCTCAGCGCCTATTGCCAGACCGCCGTGCGGTGGGACAGCATATTTGAATATCTCCAGGTAAAACTCAAAACTTTCCGGGTTCATTCCGAAGTAGCGGATGTTTTCTAAGAGCATATTGTAGTCGTGGATGCGCTGACTGCCGGTTGTTACCTCAAGACCGCGGAAAAGCAGGTCAAAGCCGAAGGTATATTCCGGGTCAAGAGGGTCCCACATTGTGTAAAATGGTCGGGTCTTGCGCGGATAGTGGGTAACAAAGATAAACTCGCTTTTATAAACCTTCTGGGCATATTCACACAACTGTCTCTCCGCCTCCGGGTCCAGGTCGCTCATTTTAGTAATATCTCGGCCATAATCCCGTTTTAAAACATCAAGCGCATCAGAGAATTTAATCTCGGGAATGTCGCCCACTTCGGGCAATTGGGCATCAAGAAGTTTTAACTCCTCAGCACAGTTGACCCGGAGATTTTCCACCATCTCCTTGAGTAATTTGTTCTCCAACTTAGTTACATCCCGATAGGATTCAATAAACCCCATCTCGTAATCAAGCGAGAGATACTCATTGATGTGCCTTGATGTGGCGTGGTCCTCGGCGCGATAGACAAACCCGACCTCAAACACCCGTTCATAACCCGCACCAACCAGCATCTGTTTGTAGAACTGTGGACTCTGCGCCAGATAAGCCTTCTTTTCAAAATACTGGATTGGGAAAAGGGCGGTGCCACCCTCAGTGCCAGCGGCGATAATCTTTGAAGTATGAACTTCAAGAAAACCCTCGCGGCGTAAGAACTCGGCGAAGGAGCGGACAATTTCCGCCTGGACCCGGAATACCGCACCAAACTCCGGGTTACGCAGAGAAAATGCCCGGTGGTCTAAAATCATATCCAGTTTAAGGTTTAACTTTTTTCGGGAACGGTTAACCTCAAATGGTAATGGGGCGAGCGGAGTTACTAAAACCTTGATGGAATTTAGTTCCACCTCCACCCCCTGTCGTGCCTGGAGTTCGGGTTTTACTTTACCAACAATCTCAACAATTGACTCACGCTGGAGATTGGCAAGGTTGAACTTTTCTGGCTCATTGGTGATAATCTGGGCGATTCCCGAGCGGTCGCGCAAGAGGATAAACGATATTTTTCCCAATTGACGGATGTGATGCACCCAACCCAATAGTCGGACTTCTTTGCCAATGAGTTTGGGCAGTTCCGCGGCTAAAGTTCTTTCCATAGCATCAATTTACTAACGGCTGTGTTGTTGTCAAGTAATGCAAACCTAAAATTAGCGGTTTTGCAACCTGTCAAGCGGAGTAGGCTACATTGGAGATATATGTAGGGTAAGGCTTTAGCCCTGCTTTTGGAGAGAGAATTTTCTTTCTCGCACCAGATAAATCATCGGGAGGGAGATTAGGGTAGTTATACCCTTAAGAATCACATTTGCCCAGAAGATACTCAGGACGGTAAGGAACGGCATCCGTCCAATAAAGGCGAGGGAGCAAAAGAGCGCCGAGTCTAAGGGAACACTGACCGAGTTTGAGGTTAAGACCCGCATCCACTGCAACCGATAGCCAACCCGGTTTACCCACAACTGGTAAATTTCCCCATCAACCAGTTCTGATGCCACCTCAGCAATGATGGAGGCGATAACAATCCGCCAGACCGGGGAAAGGACCATTCCAAACTCCAGTTGCGGACCAACGCTTTTGTCCGGCGGAAGGCGGGCGACCAGCCAAAAGAGTCCGGCCATAAAGAGATTGATAACACCGGCGGCAACAATCACCCGGCGGGCAGTTTTGATACCGGCGGTCTTATGCACCAGGTCACGCAAAGTAAAGGTGAAGGGATAAATCAGGGTGCCGGCATCAATGCTGAATCCAAAAAGGAAGATGATTCTCAGGCTTGCCACATCAGAAAGAATCTGGGCGGCAATATAGGCGGCGGTTACCAGCGCCACGGCGGTAAATGCCTGTTCACTTCCCGTCCGGGTTTCGGTGTCGCTCATAATGACTAACAGGACAATAGAGACAATTGCCGTTATGTCAAGCACATATTTATTAGCCTTAGCGTCAACGCCCGCACAGCTTCTCCATAGGGGTTTTCGGAACCATATCGCAATACTTGACATTTACCATTTTTAAAGTTATTGTTCATTATGACTAATGAAGAGGATTTCCGGAAAATAAAAGTGGTCTTAGAAGAGACCCCAGAGGTAATTGCCGGGTATCTCTTCGGTTCAATCCCGGAGGGTTATGGGCATAAAAAGAGCGATGTTGATATTGGGGTTTTGTTGGATAATTCCTTAGATAAGTTCTAAATATTTGATTTGGAGTTAAAATTGGGTGGTAAACTTCAGGATGCCTTAAGGAAAAGGGTAGACCTCTTGGTATTAAATCGGGCAGACTTGATTATTAGTTTTCGGGTAATTAAAGGTTTACTTATATTTGAAAGGGACTCAATCCGGCGGTCTCTTTTTGAAGCCAGAATAATGTCTCTCTATTACGACCGCCGGCACTACGAGCGCTTCCGGGCAAAGGTCCTTTACGAAAGAATGAGGGGTTATGAGTCCTTTAGATAAAGAAATTATCTATCGCCGGCTAAACCGCTTGGAAAAGATTCTTATAACCTTAGAAAAAAATTCAGCGGTACCACTAAAATAATATCTGAAAGACGAGGATTTACAGGCAGCAGTAGAGCGGCGATTACAATTAGCACCACAAATCTGTATTGATATTACGAATTATCTTTTAGCCCGACTCCGATTGGAGCTTCCCGAGGAGGAAGAGAATCTATTTCTCAATTTGGCGAAAGCGAAAATTATTAGTTGGGAATTGGCGGAAAAGATGAAAGGTTTGGTTCGTTTTCGGAATATTTTGGTTCATGAATACTTAGGAGTTGACCCGGAATTGGTCCATAAGGATCTGAAAGAAAACCTTATTGATTTTCGGAGATTCATAGCAGAAATTACCGGTTATATTGGAGTTGACTGAAAAGAGCCATAATAACCCACTCCCGCAGGTGTATTTCGGCAAAAAAGAACCCCTTGAACTCTCTTTCTCATCAAAGTGGTTTCTTCTTCACCACCTGGAGCGCCCGATGAGGAAAGCAAGCACCTAAACTAAATATTCATAGAGAATCAATTTTGGTGATTGCTTGACTGTGAAAAGAATTGGTCTATCTTAAATATGAGATTCCAAGATGAATATTGATACTCGCTCCAGCCGCGGTGATTATGAACTCGTCCCGTTCCGTGGTGACCGGGCGTTAACGCCTTCAGAGATTGTCCTCCATTTGAACCGTTACATCATCGGTCAGGATAAGGCGAAAAAGGCGGTGGCAATTGCCCTGCGTAATCGCTGGCGCAGAAGTCAGGTGCGAGAAGAACTGCGGGAAGAGATTATGCCGAATAACATCATCCTCATTGGACCAACTGGCGTGGGAAAGACCGAAATTGCCCGGCGCATCGCCCAACTGGCTCAGGCGCCATTTGTCAAAGTGGAGGCGTCTAAGTTTACCGAAATCGGCTATGTCGGAAGGGATGTGGATTCAATGATTCGGGACCTGATGGAGATTGGTGTGAATATGGTGAAGGCGGAAAAGACGCGCTTAGTCCAGAGTCAGGCGGAGGCGCTGGCTGAAGAGAAACTGTTGAAAATCATTCTGGCAGAAAACAAAAATGCCTCCCCGGTTCTTCGGGAACGCTTAAGGGAAAAACTCCGTGCCGGTGAACTTGACCAGGAACTTGTAGAAATAAAATCCAGCACCCAGACCTTTCCCTTTCCCGAGATGCTTGCCCAGTTTGGCGGTGAGGAGATGTTTATCCAGTTGCAGGAGATTCTTGCGCCCACATTACCCAAACAGACCAAACGTCGGAAGTTAACTGTTGCCGAGGCGAAGCGGGTCTTGACCCAAGAAGAGGCGCAGAAGTTGATTGATATGGATGAGGTGGTTCGGGAGGCAAAAAGGCGGGTGGAACAGAACGGAATAGTTTTTATTGATGAGATTGATAAGGTGGTGAATCCGGCTCCGGTTACTACCGGTCCGGATGTATCTCGGGAGGGTGTCCAGCGCGACCTTCTTCCAGTAGTTGAGGGGTGTGGTGTTTTGACAAAATACGGGATGGTGCGCACCGACCACATCCTTTTCATTGCCGCCGGTGCTTTTCACAAGGTCAAACCCTCGGACATGATTCCAGAACTCCAGGGCAGGTTTCCTATCCGGGTGGAACTGCAACCGCTGACCGCAGCCGATTTTGAAAGAATACTTGTGGAACCGGAAAATGCCCTCCTGAAACAGTATACCGCCCTTCTTTCCGCGGAAAATGTGAAGTTAACTTTTACCCGTGATGCGATTAAGGCGATTGCCGAAATTGCCTTCAAAGTTAATAGGGAGACGGAAAATATCGGCGCTCGGCGCCTGCACACGGTAATGACCACCCTACTTGAGGATGTTCTCTTTCATCTGCCCGACCCAAAGACCCGCGCCATTCGTATCAACGCCCGATATGTGGAAAAAAGACTTTCGGCGATAGTTGCCAGTAAAGACCTCAGTCGGTATATTTTATAATTATGAAAAAAGATTTGGTTTCTATTGCTGACTTATCTCAGGAGGAGATTTTATCTCTTCTTGAGGAGGCGCGGTGGCTGAAGAAGGAAATCCAGAATAAGAGGGTGCTCAATATCGCCTTTGGTAAGATGGGGGTTTTAATTTTTGAAAAGCCCAGTCTTCGCACCCGGGTTACATTTGAACGGGCGCTTCAGCAACTTGGGGCAGAAAGCATATATTTAAGCCCGGTTGACATCGGACTGGGCACACGGGAGAGTGTGCCCGATGTTGCCCGAAATCTTTCCCGCTGGGTTGACTGCATCATCGCCCGGGTATTTGAACACGAAAAGGTTACCGGTTTAGCAGAAAACGCCACAATTCCAGTAATAAATGCCCTTTCTGACCTTGAGCATCCCTGCCAGATTCTTGCCGATATACTGACCATATTAGACCATTATGGAAAACTTGAAGGGGTTACCATCGCCTGGGTAGGGGACGGTAACAATGTCTGCCACTCCTTGATGCTTGCTACCGGAATCTTAGGGATTAACCTGCGAGTAGCAACGCCTAAAGGATTTGAACCTAATAACGAAATAAAGACAAAAGCCCTTCAGTTTGCGGCAAAAAGCGGTGCTGAGTTCATATTTACCTATGAGGCGGGTGAGGCGGTAAAGGATGCCGATTTTGTTTATACCGATGTCTGGGCATCAATGGGACAGGAGAATGAGGTGGAACAAAGACGGCAGATTTTCCGCCCCTATCAGGTAAATCAATCTCTCCTTTCTCAGGCAAAGCCCACTGTCAAAGTCCTTCACTGTCTGCCGGCACATCGGGGTGAAGAGATAACCGACGATGTTCTGGACGGACCGCACTCCATTGTATTTGACCAGGCGGAAAACCGCCTTCATATTCAGCGGGCAATTCTGGCAAAACTTCTGAGTAATGCCGCAACCTGATGTTTTAATTATCGGCGCCGGACCTGCCGGTCTTACTGCCGGTATCTATGCCAGCCGGGCTGGACATTCGGTCTTAATCTTAGAAAAAGAACTTATTGGTGGACAGATTACCAAGACCGCAATAGTAGAAAACTATCCCGGGTTTGCCCGACCAATCAATGCCATAGAACTGGTTCAGGCGATGGAGCAGCAGGCACGCCATTTTGGCTGTGAGTTTAAGACGGCTGAAGTAACCGGGATTAGGAATATAGATGGCGGGCAAGGCTTTAGCCTTGCTGTAGAAACAACCGATGGCGAGTTCAACCCCGGTGCAGTAATTATCGCCACCGGCACCAAGCCAAGAAATTTGGAAGTGCCTGGAGAAAAAGAACTCACCGGTAAAGGTGTCTCCTACTGCGCCGTCTGCGACGGTCCGCTATTCCGGAATAAGGAGGTGGCGGTTGTTGGTGGTGGCGACTCGGCGTTAGAAGAGGCAGAGTTCCTTACCCGCTTCTGTTCCCGGGTTCACCTTATTCACCGCCGGGATGAGTTTCGGGCAGCAAAAATAACTCAGGACCGAATTCGTGCCAATCCCAAAATCAGGCTACTATTGTCACACACAGTGGTGGGCATTTATGGTGAAAACCATTTAGAATTTCTTCAGGTTAAAGACCTCAAAACCGGTAGTGTAAATCCGCTACCAGTTGCTGGTCTTTTCATCTATGCTGGGCTCATTCCCAACACCGGCTTCTGCCAGGGAAGAATAAACCTTGACGAAGCGGGTTTTATTATAACTGACGACAACCTCCAGACTAATATTCCGGGGGTGTTTGCCGCTGGTGATGTCAGAAAGAAAACAGTCCGTCAGATTGCCACGGCGGTCGGCGATGGTGCCGTCGCCGGAATGATGACCCACAAATATCTCACCGAATCTCATCATCAGTAATAACTTTTGTCTTAAAGGGCAAACTTAGCCAACCACATATGTAGAGCCCGAATCGGACTTCCCTTTTTCGGAGGCACACTACATAAGGGATTGCTTCACTATAGTTACGAGGACTTCGGGTGCGAGCGTAAAGATAATTATGTGCATATGTGCACAAAAATGCACGAATTTTTCTATAGTATTCCAATATTAAGTTATTGAATTGGAATATGTTATGACAACAACCCTAAAATTCTTGGGTATGCCCGGGGCTAGCCCCATAACCGCAGTCTGCCCTGCATTGTAGGTTCTATCACAGAGAAGAAAACGGAGTGACCGTGCCCCGTGTCCGTTGACCGTGGACGGCTCCGTGACCGTGTCCCGTGTAGGGCAAACCTTTAGGTTTGCAAAGTCGGAGGATGGAAGGCGGATGATGGAGGATGGATGCCATTTCTTTGACAAGCGCGATATTATAGGATAAAATTATTGTGCGGAATGACCAAGTAGAACACTTTTCGGTCATTCTGAGGATTCTCCGTATCAGGCTTAAAGAAAAGTTAAAACCTTTTTGTGAGCCATTGCCTTCTATGGAATGGTGAATTTTGAGGTAGAAAATCACAAACAATTGAAAGGAGCAATATGAAGAAGAAGACAAAGAAACCAATTAGGCAGACCACAAAGAAGAAAAAGCCGGTGAAGAAGGTGGTGAAGAAGGTGGCGAAGAAGGTCCGAAAGGTAAAGCCGGTAGTAGAGGCGCCTTCAATATTAGAGAAAAAGCGCGCCGACCTTGCCGGACCAGGTGTCGGCACCTATGAAGAGGTGGAGAAGGTCCTGCCCAAAGATTATCAGCCGATTCTCAACAATATGGAGACAATGAAGGCGCTTTTTGCGGTAAAGCGCTATATTGAGGATGGTCTGGCCCGGGAGTTGAATCTGCAGATGGTTCAGGTGCCACTGATCGTTGAACGGGAAAGCGGGATGAACGACAATCTTGACCGAGATGGCTCCAGAACTCCGGTTGAGTTTCCCTGCGGATTGGGGATATCTCCGAGGATAAATGCCCAGATTGTTCAGGCGGCAACGAAGTGGAAGCGGTGGGCTCTGAAGCAGTTCGGCTGTAAGGTGGGCGAGGGTATCAATACCGATATGCGGGCGGTGCGCAAGGACTATTTTCTTGACCACGACCACTCCTCTTATGTTGACCAGTGGGACTGGGAGAAGGTAATTCGTGCTGAGGACCGTAACTTAGAGTATTTGAAGGATACGGTCAGGAAAATATGGAAGGTTCTAACCGGTGCCGAAGAGTTCGTTCAGGAGATGTATCCACAACTGAAGGACCCGCGCTATCCCAATCTCCCAAAGGAACTGGTATTTATCCATGCCGAGGAAATCTTAGATATGTATCCGGACCTGCCGCGCAAGCAGCGCGAGACCAGGTTGCTGCAGGAGGTTGCACCAGCGGTGTTCATCATCGGCATCGGTTATCCGCTAAAAGATGGTATGCCGCATGAGATGCGGGCGGCGGATTATGACGACTGGATTACTGATACCTCCCAATGGACCGGTAAAGAGACTCACGGTTTGAATGGCGACATCCTGGTCTGGAACCATCTAACGAAGCGCCGGCACGAACTTTCTTCAATGGGTATCCGGGTGACCAAGGAGACGCTGAAGTTACAGTTGGAGATGGCTGGGCAACTTGACCGGCTGTCCCTCCCCTACCACCGAATGATAATGAATGACGAAGTTCCCCTTTCTATTGGCGGTGGCATTGGTCAGGGACGCACCTATATGCTTTTATTGCGCAAGGCACATCTGGGCGAGGTGACGGTTACGGTCTGGCCAAAACAACTCCACGAAATCTGCGAGAAGCATAATATCTATGTCTTGAAATAGCACCAGGCGATAGTTACGGAGGGGCGGTTTTACCGCCCCTTTGTTTGTTTGTGTGGGAATTTGTCAAACGAGTGGAGTAAAATTGACTTTTTTTTAGGTGAGTTTAAGATTATTGAATGAAAGATTTAGAAAGATGCCCCTCCCGAATCGGGTGTCTCGACCCGATGAGGGTCGATTCGACTGAGACCCGGATGGCAAAAATATGGTGTGGTTATGGAAGGCAGAGGAGAAAGGTTGGCTGGGTTAAAGTTGTCTGGGAGCTGGGAGTGGTGAGTCGGGTTGAGTTAATAAATAGAGGCAGGGGAGAGGGGGACAGAAAACTTGCCCAGGAGATTAAAAGTGTGCTGGAAGGAAGAAAAATTCCTAAGCGGCTGCGTTGTATTGATGGTAGCGGTCTTTCTGAGTTCGCCAGGAAGGTTTTAAATATGTGTGCTAAAATAAAGCCGGGTGAGGTGATGAGTTATAAAGAGTTGGCAAGGGCGATTGGTAAGCCTAAGGGAGCAAGGGCGGTTGGTCAGGTTATGGCAAACAATCCTTTTCCCCTGTTAATTCCCTGTCACCGGGTTGTGGCGAAAGATGGGCGATTGGGCGGTTTTGCCGGTGGTCTAAAGATGAAAATTGGACTTTTGGAGGCTGAGGGCTGGCGGGTTATAGGCGATGGTTGGAATGCGAGGGTTTTGAGATGAGCCCCCGGCCTGAGGATTTGAGGATTGAGCGACTTGAGGTTGGACCTTTGCTGACCAACTGTTACATATTAAAGTGCGGAGAGGAGATGGTGGTTATAGACCCGGGAGGTGATGGTGAACGAATTCTTAATAAGGTGCAGGAACTTGGAGGAGAGGTTAAGTGGGTGATTAATACTCACGGCCACATTGACCATATCGCCGCAAATGGCGAGGTGGTTGAGGCAACAGGTGCCGAGATTTTAATTCATCAACTGGATGAGATGATGCTCGTCCAGCCGGAAATTAACTTGGCGATGATGATGGGAATGGAAATAAATTCACCTAAGCCCAGTGGATTTCTGGCTGAGGGGGATGAGATAGTTGTAGGTAAGGAGAGTTTGAGTGTTGTCCATACACCCGGGCATACGCCAGGTAGTATCTGCCTAATAGGAAGTGGTTATGTCTTTACCGGTGATACGCTGTTTTTAGATTCAATAGGGAGAGTTGACCTGCCGGGAGGCTCGGAACTGCAGATGCAGAACTCACTTGCCCGGTTGCAGCGGATTTTGAAGAGAGAGACAATGCTTTATCCCGGTCACGGTCCAACCGGTAGTTTTGGTCGGGCGCTTTTGGTAAACCCGTTCTTAGGGAACATTTTGTCGGTTTGACAAAAAGAGAAAAGTGTTTAATTTATAAGAGATATTGAATAACAGGAGGAATAATGCCTAAGATAAGAGTAGGTATTATCGGTGTAGGTAATTGCGCCAGCAGTCTGGTGCAGGGTGTCCATTATTACCGGAATGCTAAGGAAGGTGAATTTATCCCCGGTATAATGCATGTGAACCTCGGTGGCTACCATATTAATGACATTGAGTTTTCGGTAGCAATAGATATTGATAAGCGAAAGGTGGGAAAAGACCTTTCGCAGGCAATTTTTACCTATCCCAACAACACTTATAAGTTTGCCGAGGTGCCGAAGTCCGGGGTGAAGGTGATCAGAGGGATGACCCATGATGGTTTGGGGTATTATCTTTCCCAGATAATTGAGAAGGCGCCCGGTCCAACCGCAGATATTGTTAAGGAACTGAAGGAGACGAAAACCGATGTGGTGGTCAATTATCTACCGGTGGGAAGTGAGGAGGCGACGAAATGGTATGTGGAGCAGGTTTTGAAGGCGGGGTGTGCATTTGTGAATTGTATACCGGTGTTTATCGCCTCCCAGAAATACTGGCATCGCCGTTTTAAAGCGGCTGGCCTACCAGTTATCGGCGATGATATAAAGTCACAGGTGGGAGCAACGATTGTCCATCGGACCCTGGTTTCACTTTTTAACGACCGGGGTGTGAAACTCCTGCGGACAATGCAGTTGAATGTGGGCGGGAATACCGATTTTCTAAATATGCTGGAACGGGAACGGCTCCATTCCAAGAAGATTTCCAAGACCGGTGCGGTAACTTCGCTTTTGAAGTATGATATTGGCGCTGATAATGTCCATGTCGGTCCCTCGGATTATGTTCCCTGGCTCACCGACCGGAAGTGGTGTTATCTGCGGATGGAGGGGCAGACCTTTGGTGATGTGCCATTGAATATTGAGTTAAAACTTGAGGTCTGGGATTCGCCCAACTCTGCCGGAGTGGTTATTGATGCGATTCGTTGCGCCAAACTGGCGCTGGATAACGGGCTTTCCGGAAGTATTGTTGCGCCATCAAGTTATTTTATGAAGACCCCACCGGTTCAGTTTCCTGATGATGTCTGCCGGGAGAAAACCGAGGCGTTTATCGCCCGGTATAAGATTGCCAAAGGCAAAAGGTAGATGGCGGAGGTAGATGGCTTCTTGAGATGTGGGGGACTTTTATCACCTTTGAAGGGATTGAAGGTTCCGGGAAGTCCACTCAGGCACAACTTTTAACCGATTATCTAAGAAAAAGGGGATATGAGGTTGAATTTTCTCGGGAACCTGGTGGCACCGAAATCGGTGAGCGAATCCGTGAGATTCTCCTTGACCCGGGGTTAAAAGGGATGGAGCCCAGAACTGAACTTTTTTTATATCTTGCCAGCCGGAATCAGGTTGTCCGGGAAAAGGTTTTACCCGCCCTGCAGAAGGGGAAGATAGTAGTTCTTGACCGGTTTGCCGACTCTTCTATTGCCTATCAGGGTTATGCGCGGGGTTTAGGAGAAAAGTTGGTTGCCCGGTGGAATAAGATAGTAACTGGCGGACTCAGGCCCCATCTGACAATTTTTGTTGATGTGCCGGTGGCGGTGGGGCAAAAGCGGAAGAAGAATGGCGCTCTTGATAGGCTGGAACAGGAGGGGGTAAATTTTCATGAACGGGTTCGCGAGGGATATCTCCGGCTTGCCCGTCGGGCACCTAAGAGAATAAAGATAGTAACAGGTTCAAGACCGGTGGAGGAGATTTTTACCGAGATTTGCGGGCTAGTGGAAGGATTGTTAGAGAAAAGATGCCTGAAGAAACCCGGGAGGAGTAAATGAAAAGGCGGATATTTTTAATCAGTGCGGTGATTTTTGCCGGATTTGTTGGTAGCGTAGTCGGGAGGTTGTGGGCACAAAGGCAGCCAAACTTGGCGGAAAGTTTACAGATGTTCAGTAAGGTGATTGGAATTATTTTGAATACCTATGTTGAGCCGGTGAACGGCGAGAAACTGGTTCGGGAGGGGGTAAAAGGGATGCTGAGGTCGCTTGACCCGTATTCCGAGTTTCTGGACGAGAGAGATTTTCAAGAGTTGCGGATAAGAACTGAGGCACAGTTTGGTGGCATTGGAATTCATATTGGAATGGTGGATGATGATCTCACGGTTATTTCACCAATAGAGGGAACACCGGCGGCACGGGCTGGGATTCGGGCTGGAGACCGAATCGTTGAGATTGAAGGAAAGTCCACGCAAGGTTTTACTACTGAGGATGCGGTGAAGATTCTGCGCGGTGCTCCCGGGACAAAGGTGAAATTCAAGGTTGCCCGACCCGGGGTTCAGGAGTTGCTTCCTTTTGAATTAACCCGGGCGATTATAAATATCAAGGCGGTGCCCTTTTCCGGATTGGTTGATAAAGAGGTCGCTTACATCCGGTTATCGGATGTGTCCCGGGTGGCATCAAAGGAGGTGCACCGGGCAATAGACTCTTTGTTTGAAGTTGGTGCCCAGAAACTGATTCTGGATTTGCGGCTTAATGGTGGCGGTCTACTTCAGGAGGGTAAAGAGGTTACCGACCTATTCTTAGGACCGGGGAAACTGATTGTCCGGACCAAAGGCAGGGTTCCCGGAAGTGAGCAGGAGTTTGTTGCCGAAACCGAGGACAGGTATGCCGATTATCCAATGGTGGTTTTAGTTGACCAGAGTAGCGCCTCAGCAGCAGAGATAGTTGCCGGTGCGCTGCAGGATTGGGAGCGGGCGGTGATCGTTGGTGATACAACCTTTGGTAAAGGCTCGGTCCAGACCATCCACCCCTTGGGCAGTGAAGTTGCGATGAAACTTACCACCGCCTACTGGTATACCCCAAGCGGTAGGTGCATCAATAAAACGCAGGAAAAAAGTGAGGTGGTTTTGCGGGATACTGTAAGAGATATTAAAAAGACCTATCGGACATTAGGGAGTTTGCGCCGTTCTCTTTACGGCGGGGGTGGAGTGGCACCGGATATCTATATCGCTCCGCAGAGGATAACCGGTCTTCCTGCCCGAATTCTCAGGTCAATTTTCTTTGACTTTGCGACCGAATATGCCAACAACCATCCTGATTTGAAGATGTCTTTTAAGGCGGATGAAGGCGTTCTTGAAGAGTTCAAAGATTACCTGCGCAAAAAGAAGGTTGAGTTCACCGATGCGGAGTTTGAGGCGGGTAAAGAGTTTATCGCTGAGATAATTGAGATAGAAATTGGCGGGAAAATAGCCGGTCTCCACGGTGAATACGAAATGCGACTGCGTCGTGACCCTTATGTCAAAAGAGCGATAGAAATCCTCAAGCCGGCGCACTCAACCGAAGAGATTCTCAAGGGGTTGAAGTAAAAGTTGCCAGAACTGCCAGAGGTTGAGACCATCCGGCGCCATTTGGCGCCCTTTTTGGTCGGGAGAAGGATTAAAAATGTCCTTCTTAACCGGCGCGACATAGTTGGTTTTCCCGGTTTAAAGCGATTCCGATTAGAATTGGCGGGAATGAGGATTAAGGGTGTAGGGAGAAGGGGTAAATATCTTATTTTTGATTTAACCGAAAACAAAAGTTTAATCCTGCATCTCCGTTTGAGCGGACACCTCCGGC